>NZ_VTLC01000005.1:0-182686 GCF_020514255.1 Synechococcus sp. MU1611
ATCTTGTAAGTCGCCTCAGACACATCAAGACTTTCGCCTTCAGCGCTTCGGCTTGCGCGCTCGCCTCTCGGCTCCCGCGCAAGACAAAACCATAACACCACATCTCCCCAGCTCGCAAGAGGCACGTCGTATTCAGATCTGAAGAGTTGCTTCCACTGGCGAAACCCATTGCCAGAACTACGTTTCAGATGGAGGTCACCTCGATGCCAACGCGCTTCACTGAACAGAGCCAGCGTTTCCGCCCCAATTCGAACGAATACCAGGTGCTGCAAAAAGCACGTGAACACTTCGAGGCCACGCTGATCGGGGTACAAGGGGAACTCGCCGGCAGCGTTGCGGCGATGGAACATCGCCGTTCTGACGAAGCTCTCAACTACGGAGAAATCTTCCTACGGGACAACGTTCCCGTGATGATCTATCTGATGCTGGAAGGCCGCTTCGCCATCGTGAAGCAGTTTCTAAGCGTCAGCCTTCACCTGCAAAGCACCAGTGTTCAAACGCGCGGTGTCTTTCCCACCAGTTTCGTTGAAGAGGAAGGGGAACTCGTTGCGGACTACGGCCAACGCTCAATCGGTCGCATCACCTCAGTGGATGCAAGCCTGTGGTGGCCGATTCTTTGCTGGATCTACGTCAAGCGAAGTGGAGACACGGATTTCGGTCGAAGTCCTGAGGTGCAGCGTGGTTTGCAACTGCTGCTCGATCTCGTTCTTCACCCAAGTTTCGAGGGAACACCGGTGCTGTTCGTTCCGGACTGCGCCTTCATGATTGACCGCCCCATGGACGTATGGGGGGCTCCATTGGAAGTGGAAGTGTTGCTCTTTGCTGCACTCCGCAGCTGCGTGGGACTGATGGAGCTGTGCCAACGCCAGGAGAACAGTGTTCTTTTAGGAGAACGGCTGCGCTTAAGCCGGCAGTGGACCCATGACTTGCGGCAGTTCCTGCTGAAGCACTACTGGGTCACCAGTAAAACCATGCAAGTGCTTCGACGACGTCCGACGGAGCAGTACGGAGAAAACCAGCATCAGAACGAGTTCAACGTTCAACCGCAGGTCATCCCGGACTGGTTGCAGGACTGGCTCGAAAACCGAGGCGGTTACATGATCGGGAACATGCGAACCGGACGACCGGATTTCCGCTTCTATTCCCTGGGAAACTCCCTGGCATCCCTGTTCGGGCTGCTGACCGCGCCGCAGCAACGGGCAATGTTCCGATTGGTTCTGCACAACCGGGATCACCTCATGGCCCAGATGCCGATGCGCATCTGTCATCCACCCATGGAAGGGGTGGAGTGGGAGAACAAGACAGGGTCCGATCCCAAAAACTGGCCATGGAGCTATCACAACGGCGGCCACTGGCCGAGCCTGCTCTGGTTTTTCGGAGCGTCCATCCTTCTCCATGAACGCCTGAACCCCCAAGCCGACGTGTTGCTGATGGGGCAAATGAAAACCCTGTTGGACGAGTGCTATTGGAGCCATCTCAACCAACTGCCCCGTCAGCAGTGGGCCGAATACTTCGACGGACCGACAGGGACATGGGTTGGACAGCAGTCACGTACCTATCAGACCTGGACCATCGTTGGTTTTCTGCTGATGCACCACTTCCTCCACGTCAACCCAGACGACGTCCTGATGCTGAATCTGGACGAATCCATGGGTCACTAAACAAGCTCCAATCCATCAGCACAAAAAAACCCCGACTCATGGAGTCGGGGTAAGAAATCTGAAATCTTGCGATTGATCAGAAAAGTCCGAGGGTGAGGGACTTGTCGATAGGGAGTGCAGCGCCGATACCCAGGTAGATCGTGGTGACAGTTCCGAACAGGAACACAGTCATTGCAACGGGACGACGGAACGGATTCTGGAACTTGTTGAAGCTCTCAATGAAAGGAACAAGCATCAGACCGAGGGGAACCAGAGTCTGGAGTGCAATGCCCAGAAGTTTGTTCGGAACAACCCGCAGGATTTGGAAGACCGGATAGAGGTACCACTCGGGAAGAATTTCCAGGGGTGTCGCGAATGGATCAGCCTTGTCGGCGAGCATCGCGGGATCCAGAACAGCCAGACCCACCACACAAGCGATAGTGCCGAGGATCACCACCGGAAAGATGTAGAGCAGATCGTTGGGCCAGGCGGGCTCGCCGTAATAGTTGTGACCCATACCCTTCGCGAGCTTGGCCCGCATCTTGGGATCGGAGAGATCAGGCTTCTTGAGAATGTGCATCGGTTAGTCCAGGTGTTGAGGGAACAGTAGGAACGCAGATCACAAAGGACCGGAAATGCCCTGCTTCCGAATCATCAGGAAGTGCATGAGCATGAACACAGCCAGCAGCCAAGGCATCACAAAAGTGTGCAGGCTGTAAAAGCGCGTAAGGGTGGCCTGACCAACGCTCTCACCACCGCGAAGCAGTTCAACCATGAAGTCTCCAACCACTGGAATGGCTGCGGGAACTCCGGAGACGATTTTCACAGCCCAATAACCGACCTGATCCCAAGGGAGGGAGTATCCGGTCACGCCGAAGGACACCGTGATGACAGCCATGGTGACGCCAGTGACCCAGGTGAGCTCACGGGGGCGTTTAAAGCCACCGGTGAGATAGACGCGGAACACATGGAGGATCAGCATCAGCACCATCATTGAGGCGCTCCAGCGGTGCACGGAGCGGATCAACCAGCCGAAGCTGACATCGGTCATTAGGTACTCGACCGACTTGTAGGCCTCAGCGACAGTGGGCTTGTAATAGAAGGTCATCGCGAACCCGGTCGCGAACTGGATCAGGAAGCACACCAACGTGATGCCACCCAAGCAATAAAAGATGTTGACGTGGGGAGGCACGTACTTGGAGCCGATGTCGTCTGCAATGTCCTGGATTTCCAGACGTTCCTGGAACCAGTCGTAAACCGGTGATGAGTTCGCCATGCACAAGCGGGCTCGAGTTGCGAAAGTCTACTGAGCACGCTTCTGCCATCGAGGCGAACCCCCCGCGATGTATCCAACTGTTAACGATCTTTCAGACTGGCTGCGGCGCAGAGGGTTTCGAGCGCTGCGCCAACTGATCACAGCTGCTCTTTGCTGCTTTTTGGTGCTGGGGAACGTGTGCACAGCCGTTGCACTCAGCGATACACAACAGCTCGTGGTGGACAGCTGGCGCCTCGTGAACCAGGGATTTTGGAACCCCGAGCAACTCGATGAGGTCCGCTGGCGACGTCAACGCCAGAAGGCCATGGAACGCAGCATCGAGAGTAGTGACGATGCCTACGCGGCCATCGAAACCATGCTCGCTCAGCTGGGAGACCCTTACACACGGCTGCTCCGTCCGGAGGACTACGCAGCTCTGAAAAACAGCACCAGCGGAAATCTCAGCGGTGTGGGATTGCAACTGGGACCGGACGAAGGCGGCAATGGCGTTGTGGTGATTTCAGCCCTAGAAGGCTCGCCAGCTGGAGAGGCAGACATCACCAGTGGAACCCAGCTGCTGTCCGTTGATGGCAAAGCGGTGGTGGATTTAGGTCTCGAGGGAACGGTGGCAGCGTTGAGGGGAGACGTGGGCTCGCAGGTGGTTCTGACTCTGGGAAACAGCAATGGCGAGTCGAATGAACTGACCCTTGAACGCCGCAGCGTGGATCTCAGGCCGGTGCGTACACGCCGCTTGCGCAACGGCAGCCACACCCTCGGCTACCTGCGAATCACCCAATTCAGTGAAGGCGTACCAGAACAGGTAAAAGAAGCTCTCACCCATCTTGGAAACAAGGACATCGAAGGATTGGTTCTCGATCTACGCAACAACTCAGGTGGCTTGGTGAGTGCTGGATTGGCAGTCGCAGACGAGTTTCTTTCCGGTGGCGCCATCGTCGAAACCCGCAACCGCGACGGAATCAATGACACCATCCAGGCGAGTCTCCAGACGGTCTTCGACGGACCAATGGTCACCCTCGTGAATGGGGGAACTGCCAGCGCCAGTGAAATCCTGGCAGGAGCACTTCAGGACAATCAAAGAGCCACCTTGCTCGGAGGCCAGACGTTTGGGAAAGGTCTGATTCAAACGCTGACCAACCTGAGTGACGGCAGCGGACTTGCAGTGACTGTCGCGGGGTATGTGACACCCAGCGGACGGGATATTCAGGGACAGGGGATCGCACCCGATCGTGCGCTGTCCGATCCGGAGCCGCTGAATCCCGGCGGTGATGGCGACCGCTGGCTCTCCGAAGCGCAGCAATGGATGGAAGCACTGCTTGAACAATCCGCAGACGACATCGAGGCATGAGCCAGCGCACCTATCACGACCCTCTGCATCGGGGCATCGGTCTTGACCGACAAGCCCCAGCAGAAGGGATGGTGATGGACCTTGTGGATACGACACCTTTTCAGCGCCTGCGTCGTATTCGGCAGCTGGGACCGGCTTACCTCACCTTCCACAGCGCCGAATCCAGTCGGTTCACCCACTCGCTGGGCGTCTTTCATCTGGCGCGACGTGCGTTTGAGCGAATGCTGCCGTTGGCGCCGGATCTGGAGCAGCACCGCGGGTTGCTCTATGGCGCTGCTTTGCTCCATGACATCGGCCATGGCCCCTTGAGCCATACCGGCGAGGAAATGTTCGGCCTGCGCCACGAACAATGGTCAGCACGGGTGATCCGGCATCACCCAAAAATCCGTGCATGTCTGGAGAGCCATCAATCCGGTACAGCAGATGCGGTGGCAGATCTTCTTGAGCATGGCCTCAGCCCACACCCATTGGTCAAACACCTGGTCAGCAGCCAACTGGATTGCGACCGTCTGGACTATCTCCTGCGCGACAGCTACAGCACTGGAACCCGCTACGGGCAGCTGGATCTCGACCGAATTCTCGGAGCACTGACCCTTGCCCCTGATGGTGAGATGGCCATTCACCCCAAAGGTCTGATGGCTGTTGAGCACTACTTGGTGGTGAGGAATCTGATGTACAGGAGCGTCTACAACCACCGGCTGAATGTGGTGTGCAATTGGCTGCTGGAAAAACTGATCCTGACGGCACGACAGCTTGGTCCTAAGCAGGTGTGGGCTGATGAAGTGATGGCCAGCTGGCTCTGGCAACCGAACATGATCAGCCTTGAGGACTTCCTCGCCAACGACGACCAACGCACCGGCTACCACCTTCAGCGATGGCAATCTGAAGCCCCAGCGCCCCTCGCTGAACTCAGCGGTCGTTTTTTAGATCGACGCCTACTCAAAGCTACGGCCGTCGAACATCTCCCCCGGGCTGATCAACTGCAACTGCTCGCGACAGCCAGGCGTTTGGCCGATCGTCATGGCCATGACCCGGAACTGTGCTGCGGATTGCGTCATCAACAACTCCGTGGGTACCACCCCTATAGAGGCGGCTTGCGCCTGTGGGATGGACGTCAACTCCAGGCTCTGGAACAGGCATCGCCACTTGTTGCCAGTTTGGCCACACCTGCGGCGACGTCCTGGTTGATTCACCCCCGTGACATCAGTTCCGAGCTCAGGGAAGAAATGGACGTTGAATGGCCCCGATCAGCAAAGGTGAAGCAGCCATGACACTGAAGCTTCCCGACCAGCGCCTTGATCACTGGAGGGATCGATTGCCTGATCTCTTGAACAGTTGCTCCGAAACGATCGTTGATCTGGATTGCGAAGACTGGATCCTGAGCTGCACCGATCTGACGGACCTATGTGCCTTGGTTGCCGATGCAGGCCATCAACTCGGAAGGATCACAAGCCGAGCGCTGGAAACCGTCGTAAGTGCCTCAGCGCTTGGCCTGGACGCAAGCCCTGAGCACGCATCTTTTAAAAATAAAGCCCAGACGAATTCGATCCCAGCGGGCCCTACAGAGCTGTTGTTCCACCAGGGCACACTCCGCTCCGGCGATCATCTCCAGAGTGACCGAAGCATCCTCCTCTGCGGCGATGTGAATCCCGGAGCACGGATCAGCTCAGCTGCTGATGTTCTGATTTGGGGGCGCCTGCGAGGTGTAGCCCACGCTGGATGCGAGGGGTCGACGACCGCGAAAATCGTTGCCCTGCAGCTGCGACCACTGCAACTTCGGATTGCCGACGTGGTAGCGCGAGGCCCCGAGGATCTGCCCCAGGCTGGTTTAGCCGAACAAGCGGAACTCAAGGATGGCGTGATCGCCATTGAACCTGCCGTCATCCAAAGCTTTCAAAAACGCTGACGCCGTTGTCAGAGCGTGAAGCCAGATTATTCTGGCCGCACCAAAGCAGAACCCTGGTGTCGACGACCCGAACCATCCTGATCTGTTCTGGCAAGGGCGGTGTCGGAAAAACAACGACCACAGCGAACCTCGGCATCGCTCTTGCTCGCCAAGGAGCCAAAACCGTGGTTCTTGACGCGGACTTCGGACTGAGAAACCTCGATCTGCTCCTGGGTCTGGAAAACCGCATTGTTTATACCGCTCAGGAGGTGCTGGCCGAGACCTGCCGACTTGAGCAAGCCCTTGTGAAACACAAGCAGGAGCCCAATCTGGCTCTGCTGCCTGCGGGAAACCCCCGGATGCTGGAGTGGCTGACCCCCAAGGACATGCAGGCCATCGTTTCGCTGCTGGAGCGCCAGTTCGACTACGTGCTGATCGACTGTCCGGCCGGGATTGAAGACGGATTCAAGAATGCGGCGGCTGCAGCCCGCGAAGCTGTCGTGATCACAACGCCGGAAGTAGCAGCCGTTCGGGACGCTGATCGCGTGATCGGACTGCTGAATACCCAGGGGGTGCAGCCAGTGCAGCTTGTGCTCAACAGAGTCCGCCCCAAAATGATGTCGAACCAGGAAATGCTCTCGGTGGATGACGTCACCGACATCCTGGCGCTGCCTCTCCTGGGTCTTGTTTTTGAAGATGAGCAGGTGATTGTGAGCACCAACCGCGGTGAACCCTTGACGCTGACCGACTCGTCATCACCCGCGGCACAGGCTTACAGCAACATCGCCCAACGGCTTCAGGGCGAAGACATTCCCCTGATGGATCCATCCCAGGCCCGCCGCGGCCTACGCGCCAGGATGCGCAAGCTGATGCAAACCCGGATTTTCTGAGGCGATGACACTCAAAGAATTCATCGACAAACTCCTGGGCCGTCAGCCCGCCAGTGCTGAAACAGCAAGGGAGCGTCTCCAGCTGGTGCTCGCCCACGACCGCAGTGACCTCAATCCGGAGCTGCTTGAGCAGATGCGGCGCGAGATCCTCGAAGTGGTTGCCCGCTACGTGGAGATCGACCTTGAGGAAGGAGATGTGAGCCTGGAGACGGAAGACCGCGTCACTGCCCTGGTGGCCAACCTTCCCATCCGTCGCCCGATCACCCAACCATCAAAGGGTGGAACCCTCTGAGCAGCGACCTGTTCAAGCTTGACTCTTAGCCCTTTAAATCACCTCACTCCTGCTGAAAAGCGGGTGGTGCTCTTGTTGCTTGACGGCCTCGAGAACCGAGCCATCGCCCACCGATTGGTGATTAGTCACCGCACTGTTGAGTGCCACATCAGCCGGGCACTCTCCAAGAGCGGTTGTCGAAACCGACTCGAGCTGGCGCTTTGGCTGATCAGGAATGGAGACCCTGCATTGGATCGCCAACGCCGCGAAGGTACGATGCCCCCCATGCCGGCTTAGCTCAGTGGTAGAGCAGCGCTTTTGTAAAGCGAAGGCCATCGGTTCAAATCCGTTAGCCGGCTTGATCTGGATCAGGGGAATGGCCTGCGATCCGTTTCACCCGCAAAGATCCAGATGAGGATCAATCCCAG
The DNA here is from genome assembly GCF_020514255.1 of Synechococcus sp. MU1611. Taxonomy (NCBI): domain Bacteria; kingdom Bacillati; phylum Cyanobacteriota; class Cyanophyceae; order Synechococcales; family Synechococcaceae; genus Synechococcus; species Synechococcus sp. MU1611. The sequence goes on from NZ_VTLC01000005.1 coordinate 7,736, forward strand.
CAGCCAGGGAAGAAGATTCAGTTGAAGCGTCCAGGTGAAAAGGGCTTCAAGGGGCTCCAACACCCAATGAAGCACTGCCATCACCAGCAGGCAGAGCCCGACCAGTGGGATCACTCGAACACCTCAAGCCCTGAAGGAATCACAGCACCCCGTCGCGCCATGCGCCAGCGTCCGACCTCGACCCAGACCAACACCGTGCTGGCCTGACCTGAGGGTTGGGACCACGGCTGGGGCCCCAGTTGAGCGACATCAGGGAAATACCGCGACGCATCTGCTGAGGTCATGCTCGCCGGTTCTCCGGAGCGGTTGGCACTGGTGGTGGCCAACGGCCCGCTGATCTGAAGCAACTCACGGGTCTGCTCGCAGGCAGGGATGCGGCAGCCGAGGGTTCTGCCCCCTGGGTTGAGATGACAAGCAGCACCACCATCACAGGCAGGTAGTACCAGCGTGAGTGCTCCAGGCCAATAGTGCTCAGCCAACGCTTCAACCTCCCGATGACACGAGACATCGACCTCCTGGAGCAAATCATCAACCGTTGCCCCCATGAGGATCAGGGGTTTATCAGCAGGTCGACGTTTCAAGTGCCAGAGGGTCTGCGCTTGATCGGGCATCACCGCGAGCCCGGGCAGGGTATCGGTGGGGATGATGGCGGCTTCACCAGCACGAAGACGCTGCACCAATGCGGTGGCTTCAAGGATCGGAGGGGGTATGAATCGTTCCTTCATCAGGACGCTGCAGCACGGTTTCGGGCAAGAGCGAAGCGACGCGTCCCCTCAAGATCAGCAGCCGCGCTGACCTCCACCAAACCCGCATCACGCATCAGCTGCATAACCAGAGCGCTCTGATCATGGTGGTGCTCGAGCAGAAGCCAACCCCCAGGCGCCAGACCCTTCGGCGCTCCGTCCACCACAGCGCGAATCGCGTCAAGCCCATCCTCTCCTCCACTCAGCGCCAAATGTGGTTCATGGTCTCGAACAACGGACTCGAGACCATGAACAACTGAAATCGGGATGTAGGGAGGGTTGCTGATCACCAGATCCAGGGTTCCCCACCAGGTCTTGAGTGGTATCCACCACGACCCGAGGTGAAGCGAGCAGTTGTGGTTCGGGGCACAACGCTTGAAATTGCGTGCCGCCAAACGCAGAGCATCGCAACTGAGATCGACTGCATGCCCCAATGCCGTCGGCCAGGCGAGGGCCAAACTCACAGCGATGGCCCCCGAGCCGGTGCCGAGGTCAGCCCAGCGGCCGGGAGGGGCCGCCTTCAAGTGGCTCAGGGCAAGATCCACCAGCAGTTCAGTTTCCTGACGGGGAATCAGCGCAGCGGGGGACGACTCGAGCAGAAGGTCCCGCCATGGACAAAGCCCAACCAAATGCTGCAGGGGAACGTTCTCCTGAAGATGGCGCTGCCAAAGTTGAGTGAGCACATCGAGGGACTGCACCATGGCAATGGTGCGTGATGGATCCAGGAGCAGCCTTTGCAAGCTTGCCCAGGGGATACCACCTGCCAGATCAATCAACCAATCGAGATCCGCCGCGGTCCCACCTAGGGCGAGTTGTCTGCGCCGCCACTGCAAAAGTTCAGTGCCAGTCAGCGTGCTGCAGTCTCTCAAGGCCGACGCTTGCGCCAGTGCAGTCCAGACTCACACAGCAATTCGCCCTGGCACTCGAGAGCCAGCAGCTGAGGGGCCAGCTCAGCAGGGGAACACTGCAAGCGATGCACCAGCTGATCCAAAGAAGCCCCGGTTCCGATAGCCCCCAACAGCTTGCGGCTCATGAGGCGAGAATCATCCGACTTCAACGGACCATCACCCAGACACCGCAGGAGATCCTCGGGATGAATCAGAGCTGTCGCTCGATCCCGAAGCAGTGCATTGCTGCCCCGACAGGACCAACGGCGGGCATCACCAGGGACGACCCATAGAGGGCAATCCATCTGGCTCGCCCAGCCTGCCGAAATCAAGGCTCCGCTTCGTTGCGGACACTCCACCACCACAAGGACTTTCGCAAAGGTCACCAGCCAACGATTCCGAGCCGCGAAGTGCCCTGGATGAACCCGACAGCCAGACCGGGTTGTGCTCAGCAGCAGCCCTTGCTCACCGACCTGCTGTTGCAGGGATCGATGGTGGGTCGGATAAACACGATCCAACGGCGTCCCTAAGACAGCGATGGGTGCTCCGTTCCTGGCCAGACAGCCGCGGTGCGCTGCAGCATCGATCCCTTCCGCAAGCCCACTAAGCACAGGCCAGCCGGCTTCGGCGAGAGCGCGACCCAGCTCTTCCGCCATTGCAAGGCCATGCTCAGAGGCAGAACGCGTGCCAACCACCGCAATCGCTTCGCGGGCATTCAGATGCCGGAGCATCGATCGAGCCCCCTGGACAAACAGCCCAGCCGGAGGGGGATCCGCCTGGTCCAAACAGCTTGGCCAGGCAGGATCACCGGGCAGAAGAACACAGTTGGGGACCTCAAGATCGGGCGCAGCCCCCTGCTCACATCTGTATCGATCGACGGCGCACTGACAGTGCGACGGCCAGCCCAGCGCTTGGCAAAGACGCTCTGTGGGCCAGCCCCAGAGCTGATCCGGCCCAATGGATCGGTCGCGGCAGAACGCGCGCAGATCCGCCATGCGTGAATTCCCCAGCCCCGGACAACAACTCCATCGCCACCACCAACCCCGCACCGGCTCACCGCAAGTACGTTTGTACTAGCACAATTGCGCTTCGCCCTGGGCCTGGCTCACAAGCCGTGCCTCACAAGCTTTTGCATCACCAACTGCAACTCAGATGGCACGCGCCTCAGCACGCGACCCTGACGCAACATCACCAGCTGCACCGTCGCCTCGGCAACCACCGTGTCTCCACGGATAAAGCAAGAGGCCCATGGCCAACGCACACCCTTTTGTGCTGAGCAACGACTTTCCACACAGACCTCATCTCCGTGCCGGAGGGGATGGCGGTACTCCAGCTGTAGAGACACCACTGGCATGTCAACACCCATCGCGGTCATTGCGGCGTAACCCAGACCAGCAGCCTGCAAGGCCTCAACTCTGGCTTCCTCCAGCCACTGCACATAGGCTCCATGCCACATCACACCGGCGTAATCGGTGTGCTGCGGGAGCACACGCTTGGTCAAGGTCCACATGGTCTGCGTAACGCTGTGCCATCAGCTTGTCGCTACGTAGGAATCCTCCCCATAGGCTTCCGCAGAGACTGCTTCATACCCCTGTGTTCAGGAACCTTCTGATTGCCGACTCGGGCAAGGGTCACGTCGAGGAAATGATCCGCATGCTCCAGGACATTCCAAGCCTGAAGTCCGCGAAAATCAATCTCCTGCATGTGGTCTCTGAGCAGAGCAAATCGCAATCCGATGGCCATCGCGATGAAGCAGAAAACCTGTTGAGCAGTGCAGTGACACGCATGGGGCTCAACGCCTCGAGCGTGAGCACATTGATTCGGGAGGGCGACACCAAGCAGACCGTTCTTAAGGTTGCCGATGAAGTTCAGGCCGACCTGATCGTGATGGGGTCCCGAGGCCTCGGACGCCTTCAATCCATTCTGGCCAACAGCACCAGCCAGTACGTCTTCCAACTCTCAACGCGCCCAATGCTGCTGGTCCGTGACGACCTCTACGTGAAGCATGTCAATCGCGTGATGGTGACGGTCGATGGAACAGGGGTCGGGGACGACGCCCTGCGCACAGCCTGCGAGCTTGTTCGAGAAATCCCCGGCGGAACCCTGACCGGCGTTCATGTCGTTCGCCAGGAGTCAGCACCGTCCAGGGGAGGCCGCACCAAAGCAGACGAAGTGCTCGACGCTGCTGTTCAGCGTGCGAGGGGATTCGGTGTTGACATGAAAGCCATTCACACCGAAGGGAAAGACATCGGTCGCAGCGTTTGCATGGCCGCATCTGAGTGCAACGCCGACCTTGTGGTCATCGCATCTCAAGACCGACGACCTCTTGTTGCCAGAGGGCTGGTGGACCTCGACAAGCTGCTGGGCGGATCGGTCAGCGATTACATCCGCGTTCACGCACCAGCGCCTGTACTGCTGGTGCGCGAACCGGAACAGGGCTGAGCTCAGGCCTCTTTGTTCTGCGTGCCGATGTAGAGCACGATCAGGAAGATCGCCGGAACCAGAATGAACAGGAGGCTGGCGACGAATCCGAGATCGTTGGTTTCCATGGCCGTTGGAGGGATCAAGGCGAAGGTATCACCGACAAGAGGCCTAGGGAGCGTCTCCCTTAGCCCTCGTCACCGGCGGTAGCAGCCCTGGCATCCGTGCCGTCGCCATCGATCGCATCCTGATCCTCCTCATCGAGCTCACTGACCGGTGGCGCAGGCCATGCGGTGGGCCCGGCGGGGAGCGGTGCCTGTCGAGCCGCGGCCAACCTCGAGTCCGCATTAGCGAGCCGTACCTGAGGACGGGTGAGCACCATGACGGATTTCTCCACAAGGGCCTGACAGGCCAAGCGCCACTCCTGGGGGCGGCGACGCAGCTTGTTCTCTTCGACTGCAGTTCGAGCTGTCAACGCATCAACAGAGTTCTCGTCGACGACCGAAACAAAGCAAGTGATGCACTGGCCACAACCACCGCAGTTGCCCAACTGCCCCTTCAATCCGTAGAGCTCGATGCCCTCACGCCGGGCCACCTCCCTCAGGTTTTCACCTGGATAACACTCCACATCACGCCCTTCACGAACAAACCGGATAACGGGCATGAGTCCCCAAGCAACCAACCTCCATCATGGGCTCAAGCATTTCGATTTGTGAACAGCTTCTGCTCAACTTTCATGTCACTGACCGTTGCGAGGACATCCCTTTTCTCCCGCCCGTCGAGCAGAAGCCCTTACGATCGCCCATGTCTGACTGCACTAGCAGTCTTGTCCCCCGAACCTGACCCATGGGATTGCCCTGGTATCGGGTGCACACCGTCGTCATTAATGACCCGGGCCGCCTTCTGGCTGTGCACCTCATGCATACAGCCCTCGTAGCCGGCTGGGCCGGCTCCATGGCTCTCTATGAGCTGGCCATCTTTGACCCATCCGATCCTGTCCTGAACCCAATGTGGCGTCAGGGCATGTTCGTCATGCCTTTCATGTCCCGCCTGGGAGTGACTGGTAGCTGGGGTGGATGGAGCATCACCGGCGAAACGGGTGTTGATCCCGGTTTCTGGAGTTTCGAGGGCGTCGCTGCCGCTCACATCATTTTTTCTGGCCTGCTGATGCTGGCTGCCATCTGGCATTGGACTTACTGGGATCTCGAGATCTGGCAAGACCCTCGTACAGGTGAACCTGCTCTTGACCTGCCGAAGATCTTCGGCATCCACCTGCTTCTGGCTGGTCTTGGTTGCTTCGGATTTGGCGCTTTCCACCTCACTGGTGTCTTTGGACCAGGCATGTGGGTCTCTGACCCGTACGCACTGACCGGTCATCTAGAAGCGGTGCAACCGTCGTGGGGTCCAGAGGGATTCAACCCCTTCAATCCCGGTGGAATCGTTGCCCACCACATCGCGGCTGGAATCGTTGGCATCATTGCTGGCATCTTCCACATCACCACACGTCCGCCAGAGCGTCTTTACAAGGCACTGCGGATGGGCAACATCGAAACAGTCCTGGCGAGTGCCATTGCGGCAGTGTTCTTCGCCGCATTCATCGTTGCTGGAACGATGTGGTACGGAGCAGCAGCCACCCCTGTTGAGCTGTTTGGCCCCACTCGTTATCAGTGGGATCAGAACTACTTCAAGACAGAGATCAACCGTCGCGTCCAAACCGCCATGGACGATGGCGCGACTCGTGAAGAAGCTTTTGAGGCAGTCCCTGAAAAGCTCGCTTTCTACGATTACGTCGGCAACAGCCCTGCTAAGGGCGGCCTCTTCAGGGTTGGTCCGATGGTCAATGGCGATGGCTTAGCAACTTCCTGGATTGGTCACATCGTCTTTACTGATAAGACCGGCGAAGAGCTGGAAGTAAGGCGACTTCCGAACTTCTTCGAGAACTTCCCGGTAGTTCTCCAAGACGCCCAGGGCAATGTCCGTGCGGATATCCCCTACCGACGAGCCGAAGCCAAGTACTCCTTCGAACAGCAGGGCGTCACTGCCCAAGTCTTCGGTGGAGCGCTTGATGGTCAGACCTTCACTGACCCTGCTGATGTGAAGCGTCTTGCACGCAAAGCACAACTGGGCGAAGCGTTCGACTTCGATCGCGAGACCTACAACTCCGACGGCACGTTCCGCAGCTCACCGCGAGGCTGGTTCACATTCGGCCACGCCACCTTCGCGCTGCTGTTCTTCTTCGGTCACATCTGGCACGGTGCTCGCACCCTCTACCGCGATGTGTTTGCAGGTATTGATCCCGACCTCGGTGATCAGGTTGAGTTTGGCCTCTTTGCCAAGCTGGGTGACAAAACCACCCGTCGCCTGCCCGAGGGCTACGTTCCACCTGCTGGAACCCCCCTCAACTGATCGCCCTTCAGGAACAACACGATGGAAAGCTTCGCTTACGTCCTCATCCTTACCCTCGCGATTGCCACACTCTTTTTTGCAATCGCATTCCGCGATCCGCCGAAGATCGGTAAGTGATTTAAACCTTCAAAACCCCGCTCCGGCGGGGTTTTTTCATGCCTGGGCACGCCGGTCGTCGCAAGATGGTCTCGGCCACCAGAACAGATCAAAGCAGTCTCAAGTCAGTGACAGCCGTCGACCGAATCCGCAAATGAGACTGATGTCCTACAGGCCCTTCTCAAGTCTCAAATCACTGTCTACAGTTGGTGCAACTTATTAACTCCTTCGGGGATGCAGTGCCCCTCCTGCCAAAACACAGATAGTCGCGTTCTTGAATCAAGGGCAGCCGATGGCGGACGCAGCGTGAGACGACGTCGCGAATGCCTGAACTGTGAATTTCGCTTCACCACCTACGAGCGGGTGGAAACCGTGCCGATCACGGTGATCAAACGCAACGGCAACAGGGAAATCTTCAGTCGCAGCAAGTTGCTGCATGGCTTGAATCGAGCTTGCGAGAAAACTGGCCTCGATACAACACGCCTGGAATCCCTGGTTGAAGAACTCGAATTGAAGCTTCAGCAACGCTCTGGCAAGGAAGTCAGCAGCGTTGAGATCGGTGAGTTCGTGCTTCGAGATCTCAAGCAAATCAGCGAGGTGGCCTACATCCGATTCGCATCCGTCTACCGCCAGTTCCGTGGCATTGACGACTTCGTCTCGACGCTGGAGACGCTCAACGCCGATCAGGAACAGAACCATCTGGCCAGCGTGCGCTGAATCGGGAGGCAGATTCAGTCCCTCAGGTCTGTAAAGTCATTGATTCTCCGTGGAACGTCGGCGGGCGTTTTACGCGAATTTTTCGTACTACCCACCTGAGGTAGACCGCCAGCCCCCCATGTCTGCGACTCCGACAGAAGAACAGATCCAGGATCAAGCTCAAGAGGCGAACGCTACGGAAGCCTCACCAGAAGACTCCGCCGTTGAACAGGCGTTTGAGGGTGAGGACTTAAGCATTCCTGAGGACGTCCCCACAGCGGATGATCCCAGCAGCCGAGCCACCAGCCGCAACCTGGACGACGCCGGCTTCACCATTGATGAGTTCGCGGCTCTACTCAGCAAGTACGACTACAACTTCAAGCCAGGCGACATCGTCAATGGCACGGTCTTCGCCTTGGAATCGAAAGGCGCGATGATCGACATCGGCGCCAAGACGGCTGCCTTCATGCCTCTTCAAGAGGTGTCGATCAACCGGGTCGAGGGTCTAAGCGACGTGCTGCAGCCCGGCGAGATCCGTGAGTTCTTCATCATGAGTGAGGAGAACGAGGACGGTCAGCTGGCGCTGTCGATCCGTCGGATCGAATACCAGCGGGCATGGGAGCGGGTTCGCCAGCTCCAGAAGGAAGATGCCACCATCTATTCCGAGGTGTTTGCCACCAACCGTGGTGGTGCCCTGGTGCGCGTGGAAGGCCTGCGGGGATTCATCCCCGGCTCCCACATCAGCACCCGCAAGCCGAAGGAAGAACTGGTCGCCGACTTCCTGCCTCTGAAATTCCTCGAGGTGGACGAAGAGCGCAATCGTCTGGTGCTTAGCCACCGCCGCGCCCTGGTGGAGCGGAAGATGAACCGCCTGGAAGTGGGCGAAGTCGTGGTCGGCACCGTCCGCGGCATCAAGCCCTATGGCGCTTTTATCGACATCGGTGGTGTCAGCGGTCTGCTGCACATTTCCGAGATCAGCCACGAGCACATCGAGACCCCCCACTCGGTGCTGAACGTGAATGATCAGATGAAAGTGATGATCATTGATCTCGATGCCGAGCGCGGCCGGATCTCTCTCTCCACCAAGGCCCTGGAACCGGAACCCGGTGACATGCTCACCGATCCTCAGAAGGTGTTTGAGAAGGCCGAAGAGATGGCCGCGCGCTACAAGCAAATGCTGCTGGAGCAGGCTGAGGAAGGCGAAGACCCGATCAACTCCATGATGATCTGAGCCTGAATGGCCACACTTCTGCTGAAGGGAACACCCATCAGCTCAATTGACGGGGTGCTGTTCGATAAGGACGGCACCCTTTCCCATAGTGAGCCTCATCTGCTGGCATTGGCAGAGGAACGCATCAACAGAGCCATTGAAATCGGGCAAGACCAAGCCCCACCACTCGAAGCCTTTGCGCTGAGAGACACCTTGCGCAGAGCGTTCGGTGTGAGCAACGGCATGCTCCATCCAGGCGGAACCCTTGCTGTTGCCTCCAGACAGGACAACATCGCCTCAACCGCAACGGTGTTTTGCCTCCTTGGCTGCTCATGGCCCCAGGCCCTGGCCATGGCCCACGCCTGCTTCGACGAGGTTGACCAGAGCGGCCTGATCAAGGCGACCCCCAGCCCCTTGCTCAACGGTGCAGAAGGACTCCTACGGGCCCTGAATCAGCTGAATGTGACCACTGCTGTCATCAGCAATGACACCCGATCCGGCATTGATGACTTCCTGGATCACCATGAGCTCAGTGCATGCATTGATGGCATCTGGAGTGCTGACGACCATCCGCGAAAACCCGATCCGCAAGCCGTTCTGGAGCTGTGCGACGGCCTGGGCCTTCCACCCCAGCGTTGTGCATTGATCGGGGATGCTGAAACCGACCTTCAAATGGCTCTTCAGGCTGGAATTGGCTGCGTGATCGGATTCACCGGTGGTTGGAGTCGTTCCCCCGAATTGCACTCAGCCCAGCATCTGCTCCGCAACTGGCACGACCTCGCCCTCAACCCAGCCGCGTAAAGTCGCGCCATCTGGAGCCTCGAATGAGCCGTTACGTCTTTACGTCCGAGTCCGTTACGGAAGGGCATCCCGACAAAATCTGCGATCAGGTCAGCGACGCAGTTCTCGATGCTCTGCTGGCCCAGGATCCTTCCAGCCGCGTGGCCTGCGAGACCGTCGTGAACACCGGTCTCTGCATGATCACCGGTGAGGTGACATCCAAAGCACAAGTGGATTTCATCCACTTGGTTCGCAATGTGATCAAGGAGATCGGTTACAGCGGCGCCCGGGCCGGTGGATTCGATGCCAACAGCTGCGCGGTGCTGGTGGCTCTCGACCAGCAATCCCCCGACATCGCCCAGGGAGTCAACGAAGCCGACGACCACGCAGGCGATCCGCTTGATCTGGTGGGAGCAGGCGACCAGGGAATCATGTTCGGCTACGCCTGCAACGAAACACCTGAGCTGATGCCGTTGCCGATCAGCCTCGCCCACCGGCTGTCGCGCCGCCTTGCCGAAGTGCGCCACAACGGGACCTTGGATTACCTGCTTCCTGATGGCAAGACACAGGTGAGCGTTGTCTACGAAAACGACAAGCCCGTTTCGATCGACACGATCCTGATCTCCACCCAGCACACGGCGGAAGTGGATGGGATCAGCGATGAACAGGGCATCCGTGAACGCATCACCAAAGACCTCTGGACCCATGTCGTGGAGCCGGCAACCGCCGACCTGGCGCTCAAGCCCTCCCGTGAAGCAACGAAATATCTGGTGAACCCAACCGGCAAGTTCGTGGTGGGCGGCCCTCAGGGAGATGCCGGCCTCACCGGCCGCAAGATCATCGTGGACACCTACGGGGGCTATGCCCGCCACGGCGGTGGCGCTTTCTCCGGCAAAGACCCCACCAAGGTGGACCGCTCGGCCGCCTATGCCGCGCGCTACGTGGCCAAGTGCCTTGTGGCCGCAGGGCTCGCCGAACGTGCCGAAGTGCAGCTGAGCTACGCCATCGGCGTCGCCAAGCCTGTGTCGATCCTCGTGGAATCCTTCGGCACCAGCCAACTGGACAACGACGCGCTGACCGCCCTCGTTCAGGAGCATTTCGATCTGCGCCCCGGCGCCATCATCGAGATATTCGGCCTACGCAACCTCCCCCAACAACGCGGCGGTCGCTTCTATCAGGACACAGCCGCCTACGGCCATTTCGGACGTAACGACTTGCAGGCGCCCTGGGAAGACGTCAGTGCAAAAAGCGAGGAACTTCGCCAAGCGAAGGTTGCACAGGGCGTCACTGCGTAGGTCATGACACAACCACCACTGGTGCTAGGCATCGACCTGGGCACCAGTGGTGTTCGCATTGCTGTGCTGGGCATGGATGGTGTGTTGCACCACACCCAGGCCAGCAACTACCACGGTTCATTTTGCGACCCCGAGTCTTGGCGTGAGGCCTGTCGCGAGCTGCTTCAAGCCATCCCCAACGCCCTTCAATCTCGGCTCAGGGCGCTTGCAGTTGATGGCACATCAGGCACCCTCCTGGCCTGCGACTCCCATGGTCTCCCTCTCGGGGAAGCCTTGCCTTACTCCCTGGCCTGTCCAGAGGTAGCTCCCCTTCTGCAAGAGCTGGTGGGCACGGGAAACCTTGCGCAAAGCAGCAGCAGCAGCCTGGCGAGGGCACTTCGGCTGCTAGCCAGATACGGCAACGAGATCCTGTTGCGTCATCAAGCGGACTGGATCAGCGGATGGCTGTTGAACAACTGGAGCTGGGGGGAAGAAGGCAACAATCTCCGACTGGGCTGGGATCTCATCACCAACAGCTGGCCATCCAGCTTTGCCACACAACCCTGGAAGCAAACACTCCCCGACATCCGTCGCAGCGGCAGCATCCTGGGAACGATCGCACCAAACCAGGCCAAAGCCTTGGGCTTGGCTGACGATCTGATCATCGTGGCCGGGACAACGGATTCCAATGCCGCTGTGTTGGCCGCCCATCCCCAACCAGGAGACGGGGTCACCGTGCTGGGCACCACGTTGGTGATGAAGTGCTTCACAGAAACGCCCTTGGCAGCCCCCGGCGTCACCAGTCATCGCGTTGGTGAGCGATGGCTCTGTGGAGGCGCCTCCAACGCAGGGGCAGGCGTGCTGCGGCGCTTCTACAGCGACGACCAGCTCGCAGAGCTCAGCCGCCAAATCGACCCTGACACCAATAGCGGCCTCTCACTGCGCCCCCTGCCAGGCCCGGGCGAACGCTTCCCTGTCGATGATCCTGAGCTACTGCCGGTGCTGGAACCTCGCCCGGTGAGTGATGCCCTCTACCTGCATGGACTGCTCGAAGGCCTCGCCGAGATCGAAGCGCAGGGTTGGCAACGCCTCCAGGTTCTGGGTGCCGCCGCGCCCCAACGGATCATCAGCATCGGCGGAGGAGCGCGCAATCCCCAATGGAGACGGCTTCGGGAACGCCGTCTTGGCTGTCCTGTGACCAGTTGTCAAACACCCCCCGCTGCAGGTGTGGCGCGACTGGCCCAACAGGCCCTAGTCGGGTGAGAATTCGGGCAACAAGCCAGCCAGCCATGCCCTCCAATCTCCGCGAAATTCTGGCGATGGGGCTCTTCGTCGTGTTGGCCTGTTATGTGGGATTCAGCGGCATCCGCCTCGGCCTTCTGCTGATCGAGCGCTTCGCCTGAACCAATCACTGCAAAGATTGCATTCTCCTCGTTTCATACCGATGCCTGCAGACGCCCTCACTGATGCCGTCAGCACACGGATCTGCAAACACATGAACGACGACCATGCGGAAGCGGTGCTGGCCTACGCCAAGCACTACGGCGGCGTCAGCAATCCCGCCGCCGCACGCATGGTGTCTGTGAAAGCAGAGACCATGGAACTAGAGGTGGATGGCGCGAGCATCAGCATCGCTTTCGATCACACCCTCACCGACAGCGAAGACGCCCATCGCACGTTGGTGGCCATGCTTCGGGCGATGCCCAAGGAGAACGGCTAAGCCAGGAACAATCTGATTCAGCAGTGGAACGCTCGATGCACCGAGCTTCCCGCTATGCATCGAGCGTTCCTGGCCTTTGCCCAGACCCTGCTGATCGAGCCCCGTTGCCCGATCTGTGATGGACCTTGGCAAGAGCCACAGACACCGACATTTCCCTGCAGACACTGCCTAGACGCACTGGAGCTTCCTCCTGAGGGCATCAAGGGCCTGGAGCCCTTGCGATGGTGCGCTCTAGGGCCCTATGAGGGCGCCCTGCGCCAGCTGCTACTGAAAGTGCGTCAGCCAACCAAACAGAACGCACTTGCGACGTTGGTTCAGATGCTGTCTGACAGCTTGAGCTTGCCTTCCGCAGCGGTGTTGGTGCCGATTCCAAGCTGGAAACGGCAGCGCACCAACCCCCTGCCTCAGCGCATTGCCATGGGCTTGGACCGACCAACAGCAGACCTGCTGCAACGACCCCGTGTCGGGCTGAGCCAACACCATCTGAACAGAAGCCAACGCCAGACGAACCTGATCGGCGCGTTCCGGGCCAGGCCCCACAACCCAGCAACCGCCCTCACCTCGGTCTGGCTCGTGGATGACATCCTCACGACAGGGGCAACCGCTTTGGCGGCTCGCCAGGCGCTGGAAGAGGCCGGCCATGGGGTGGCTGGATTGATCTGCCTGGGACGCACACCCGCAAGACAGCGCAGGCGGTGATTTAAGATTCCCAGGTCGCTTAGGCGACGCGCCGGGATAGCTCAGTTGGTAGAGCAGGCGACTGAAAATCGCCGTGTCCCCAGTTCAAATCTGGGTCCTGGCATTTCCCGAAAACGCCTCTAAAGGCACGTGATAGCACCATATCTGGTGTTATCACGTGCTTTTTAGTGCCTCAAGCACCCAATTGAATTTTGCCGAAATGGTAGGGGAGCAGTAGGGGAGCACGTCCTTTCGGTCAGACAGGGAAAGGTCCCCAGATTTCCCCTACCCAAGGACAAAAAAGACCCCTGGAGTGCCCACACCCCAGAGGTCCCGCCCTCTCAATCTGACGCCCCATCACCTTCCTCCTGGTCTTCTCCGGTGAGGAGTAGGAGAACCGCCAGAAAAGGTGGTGAGGACCGCTCATGGTTCGGTCGCCCGCAAGCAATAAAAAAGGCGGCAGGGAATGCCGCCACTAAGGGGACGTATGCGTCGAAGGTGCTGTCGTTCCAGCAAGACCACCCTCTTAAAACCAACAGCGGTGCCGTGGGCGCCGTTTACGAACTGCCAAAAAAAAAAGGAGGGTCCCTAACCCCTCCCCGTACGACGCATCGTCCCCTCACCGAAGGGAACGCATTGAAGATGGCGGAAGAAATACCTACGGGTCGTTGCCATCACGACAAAACGTCGCTGGCGTGAGGCAACCAAGAAAAAGGAGGGTTCCCTAGTCCCTCCCTCGATGACGCATTCACCCTTCCGAAGAAGGTTGAACAAATGCTCGCCCCGCTAGGGACCTGGTGCCATCCGTAGAAGCGCCCATTGAAAAGGGGGGCAAGCGGTACCCCCCTAAAGGTCGTTGAGACCTGGTTTTACTGCTTCAGCGGTCTCTGACCTCATCCCTGTTCTAAGGCGGTTCAGAACACGAGGGCATGAGCGGAACTACTCCTCAAGGGCAGAAGTTCATTCGCCCAGAGTAGGACCCCTGGAGAACTCGGAATAAAGCGCCGATGCTTCGTCGGGCATCCCGCCATCCCACAGCGTTTGCGTCCTCTCCAGCAACCAAGTCCCCGCTTCACTCCAAAGTTCCCGCTGAAAGGTTGATTTGAGGTGGTTGGCGTCTCTGTAAGACATGGCGGTGCAACACCTTTTTGAGGTTGTAGGCACCCGATATATGGGTAGCGGCAGCGATTTTTACTGGATTGGGACTTAGGTAACGGGAACACCTTCCTGTCGGTCCGCTTGAAGGCACAAAAAAAAGCAGCGGTATCCCTATCGCTGCTTCGGAAACTGAAAGTGCCGCTGGGCGGGACGACGCCAAGCGATGACCACCCTCACCGATGAGGCGGGACTGCCGTGGGTGCCGTGAGCGTTTTCCAAGAAAAGACCCAGGAGTGTTTGACCTCCTGGGTTCCTCGCTCTCATGCGATACGACTGGTCTAACACCGCCCGCTGAGTATTTGTGCTTACGGTTTGCCGAACGTCTTAAACATCAGCAGCAGCGCCCCAAGCAGGTTCCTTCAGAGGTTTCCATCCCTGTGTTTGCAGCGACTTCCACAACTGTTCTGCGGCGTCCTTCCTCAGATACAGGCGCTCTTTAAGCAACGGAGGTCCTTGAGGCATCTGTCGCCCTCGGTCAATGAAGACCTTGGAGTCTCTGACCCAGGCGGAGTTATCCCGATGGAATCTCCAGACCCAGTGGTCATTGGCATCAATCAACCATCCCTCCTTCATCACGCCACCTCCGGGCACCAACCCATTTCCACCTCCCTGCGGACCATCCAGTTACGGCATCTCTTCGTCAGGTGTTCACCGTGTGGAACCTGACGGCGCTGGAGACCGCAAGTCAGAAGCGTGTAGCAGTGCTGGTCGCAGACATAGGTGAAGTGCTGGCAGGTCATACAGACGCAGGACGATCTGGTGCTCTTCAAACCATCAACGAAGTCCCATTCCTCTTCCGCCATCGATCCCTCCTGTTGAGTAGTTCAAATGTTCTACTCCTGGTTGGAGGGGTCGAATCAAGGGGGAAATCTGAAGAATGTGCCGCTGGTGGCGCTGAACGGCGGTGGCGGACAAGATGAATATGGGCAAAGTCCAGTCGTCGTGAGAACTTTCCGAGAAAAACTCTTCCACTCGTTGAACTCTGAGGGCGAGCGAGGGGAAGCGACTAATGCCGTCAAAGCGATAGGTCTCCTGATCGCCTTATCAATCGTTTTGGCAGTTGTCGCGACAGAACCTGTTGTTCGCTCATCACTGGGAGATTTACTCGTAAAACTTGATATCGCAGTTGCAATAATCTTCCTATTTGAGTACATCTTGCGACTCTGGGTTGCTCCACTTAGGGAAGGAGCAAGAAGAGGTATTCGAGGTGCCTGGGACTACGCCATCACGCCTCTTGCAATCCTGGATCTAATTGCAATTGCCCCAACCATCCTAGGTTTCATCACCCCTGAACTGTATTTGCTCAGGATTATTCGACTTGCACGCATAGGGCGTGTAGGTCGTTCAAAGCGTTTTCGCAAGAGCAACAAGCATTTCAATAAAGCAATCACCGCCAAGAAAGAAGCACTTCAGATTTCCGCTATTTACTCGGGAGTTGTCATCACTATCAGCAGCATATTGATGTTCTTGGTTGAAGGAGGGGTCCAGAAGGAGCAGTTCGGTTCAATACCCAGATGCCTATGGTGGTCTGTTGTTACGGTGACAACAGTTGGATATGGCGACACTTTTCCCATAACAGCACTGGGGAAACTAGTGGCAGCATTAACTGCCATATGCGGGATCGCAGTGATCGCAATCCCAATCGGTATTATCTCAGCAGGTTTCACTGAGTCCCTTGGATCAGAGAACTCTAGAGAAGATCTTTAAGCGCCTGCAAAGCATTAAAAAAAACCTCAGATGCCTTGGCATTGCTGAACATATATTTTTCGTAGATACCCGACGATGATTTAAAGGTGATCTCGCCATATTCCATTACGGGGAACTGTCGATTTTCTGCAAATCGCTTATCTCTACTTCCGTCCTTATTCGATTTCTCCCAGACCTCTCCAACTCGCTTGCTATCAGGAGGCGTTGTGTCCGTCTCGATGAATCTTGTTGTCTCGTAATCGACTTCTAGTTCTGAGATATCGAGAATCCCCATTCGAGATGGAGACTCGAACATCACGAAGAATCCTGGATATACATATATGTCTGCACCATTCCGATTCAGGAAGACCAAGGGGGTCTCAGGAGCAGTTATGCCTGGAAGGTCCTTACGCAAGCACTTTGTGATCGATCGCTCGATGCTCATCGAGGCAGCGGAACGAGATTGAACCCGATCGATGTCGCTACCCGAAGTGATGTCCCAAATGCAGGAACAACGGGTGAGTGCATCGAAGGTGCTTTGAACCTTTTGATGAGCAGAACTGCAGTCGGCATCCATCTCCACCGCAAGTGAAACCGCAGATGCTGCAATGGATTCAGTCACCTCCTTCAGAGCATCCTGTCGCCCCTTGATTCCTAACTGGATGCTCCTTTTGAGGGAGGGAACAAAGAAGTAGATCAGGCAGACCTTGGAGAGGACCTCCCCAAGACGGAGGAGAGACAGAGACCCCTTGATGGACTCAGCGTCTCTGGTCAGTTCTTGCTTTTGGCGATTGGCATCGATGACTGCCTGCTGAAGTCCTTGAAGTCCTTCGCTAGTGACCTCCAGAGGGTCGGCACTAATGAAGGAGTAATCAAGTGCCGCGACTTCAAACGCTTCCTCAGGAGCGTATTCCTGATCGGTGCCCTGATCAGGGGCACGACCGCCATAGTCACCAACCTTTTGCCTGCTGTAGATGCCTGTTCCAGGGAGACCAAGATTCCGATAAACGCCATCAGACCTGAATGTCAGGGAGGCACCCCTGACACCCGTATTGGCGCTGATCCCGCTCTTACTGAGGTTGATGTAGACGCCAGGGATGACCTTGATCCGCTTACGGAATGCCCACGCCATCAGTCAATTCCTCCAAGCAAACACATGAGTAATTTCACGAGAAAAAGTTTCTAAGGAATTGACGAAGATCTTGTGCAGCAGCATCATCTTTTTCAATCCACCCGTCCTGGAACCAATTCCAATAAGGCAAATATTTGATTTTCCACCCCGCACGCTTCAAAGCATTTGCCCGCTCAAGATGATTGTCTGTATAGGTTGAACCATCAGCGTAGTAATGATGTTTTCCATCAACCTCTATACCGACCGCCTTCTTGGAGGAGCGGTCATAAACAACTAAGTCAAGTCTGTAACCACAGGTATGGACCTGATTGTAAAGAACAAGTCTTTGCGGGAATTCCATCTGTATTAGATCAGCGATAACATCAGCGACTATCAACTCAAATTCGGATTCACAAGCAGATGGTTCGTATGACCATCCAATAGGAAGGTACCCGAGATCGATGTCACTGACATCTTTTTTCCCTTGCCCCATCTTTGCAAGCATTTGCTGCATCAGAAGCATGTTGGAGGGCAACTCGCCATGAACAAAGTAAGTAAAGTACTTCGCCCGACTCGTGGCGACATTGAATCTATTCCTGTCCTCCATAAATGCCTTTGATCTTTTCTGATCCTTGTCAACAGACGGCGTAAATATCATCACATCCCTCTCATTGCCTTGGAATTCCTCTGGGGTTCCGATCATCAAGGAAATATTTTCTTGTTCTTCGTCCGACAATCGCCGCAATGCTTCTTCTCTTATGTAATTAACCTGATCCCTAATAAATGAAACAACGCCTACGCTTATAAATTCCTTTTTATCTAATGGAGATATGGCAAAGACTTTCTGTGTCAAAGGGATTGGTGTGCTTCTTGCAAAGGACTCAATTAACTCAAAAGCACGATCAACCTCTCCTTTGTTTATTTGAGAATTCTCCTCACGCTTTGATGCCACCTGGAGATCCATAAAGGCATCTATTGCCTTCTTTTCGGGCAATGAAGTCATGATCCTTAGACCTTTACCAGATCCCTCATCTGAATAGAATTGGTCACTTGTAAATTCAGCAAGCATTGGTAGTGACCTGAAATGCTCATTCAGAAGAACAGGTGCAGCAGCAATGGGATTTAGATCGTTTCTTATTAAATCAAGAATCGATGACTGTGATACAAGCAAGTCTCGTTCTCCCGCTGTCTTGAAGTCCAATGGATAACCAGGAAGTCCAGAAAAATGCTTATTCCAAGTCAATTTCTCAAAGACTTTGCTCAGGAATATGACGCCGCCCGCCTTGATTCCCAATTGCTTATGGTCTCCAACAATGCAAAAGCGTTTGGCACGAAAAAGGATCGGGAATATTTCTGCCAAATTGACCTGGGACGCTTCATCAAGGATGAGCAAATCAAATGATTCTTCCTTAAAAGGGAGATAGGGATGTAATGACTTGATCTCTCCCATGACAATTGGAAAGACCTTAAGGAGAAGATCGAAATCGATTTTTGAATTTGCACTCCGCACTCTATTTACACTTTTCCATCTAAGTCTTTTGTAAAAGGCATCTAATGCATCCCTATACTTTTTCTCTTGAAGCAAGTTGTTGATGCGAACTGAATGACTACTTGAGAGGAAGTCTGACAGAATTGATTCATTAGGATCTGATGGATATAGTTCCTTATTGCGTCGATCAAAAGTCTTCCTCATGACTTCTAACGGTTGTTCAGAAATGCCTCTGTGCATTTGTTGGGCATCAGAAAGGCATGACGAATACGTCAGCGCTCTGAGCAAAACTTCTTCTTTGTGCTTCTTGTACTGATCTATTTCCATATCTAGTGCCCGAAGCACTGCTGTAGAAAGAATTCTGAGTCGTACTGCCTGCTCTCGAAGGACTTTGCCTCCATTACGCCTGGATGACTCTCTGATCTCAATGCATTCCGAAAGAAGTATCTGCGCCTTCGATCTTGATTTTTCTGATGACAGCAGATTGATCTTTTTGATAGTCGATTCCTGTAAGGCAAAGTCTTCCTCAAGCACCTTCCGCGAATCCAACGCCTCTTGATTAACGTCGTAATACTTTCTCAACTCTGACTCAAAGTCAGAAATTCTAATCGCATATTCTTGCCGTTCTTTGACAAGCGTCTGCACTGTCTTAGTAAGTCGCTGAAGTTCGTTTACTTCGTTTCCAGTCTGATAGTCAGTTGCCTTTGAAATCAACTCATTAATGACACCTCTTGTTTTTTGCTTTGTCTGCTGATCATCAGAAATATAAAGACATGCCGCCTGACCAAGAATATTAGTCACTTTCTCATAAACAATATCAACCGCTGGTCTTTTCTGGGATGCAACCAGAACTTTCATTCCCATTTCGCTTGCAGCAATTGCCAGCGCTGAAATAGTGAACGATTTTCCGGTTCCTGGGGGACCTTGGATATAAGAAATATCATTTTTAAGAGAACGGTATATTGCTGTCTTCTGGGACTTTGAAAGCGAGAAAGGAAGTCTGGTTAATGCCGAAAATATGTCCTCATCCTCTATTTGACGATGTCCTGATTCAAACTTTTTCCCAGCGAAAACAGATTGGAGAAGTCTCTCGAGAGTAGTCATCAGGAAAACCCCTGAGCAAGATCATTAAGTGCTCGATATGTGCTTAAACCTGGCGGCACTGGTGCAAAGAAGATCCAGTCGCCAGGGCAGTAAAAAAACTTTCTTGTCTTGGTCACATCTCTTGCTTCGATTGCTGCTTCAGCGCATGCAAGAGGCAACTCCAATCTTTCGCATGGTGTTTCAGTGAATTCTTTAAAGTCACTGACAAATTTTTCGGACAAGGCGGAGACACTTGCCAGATCCTCTAAAGACACGCTGTCAAGTCTGTCTTCAATGTCCTGGACGATCTGATTACCAGTTGGATTGGCATCAGGATCAAAAGCAGCATATGCCTCCTCTTCCTCGTCAGCGTTTCTCGAAATTAAAGCAGTCGCAAGGTCATAGTTGACAACCCACTCTGATATTTCGCATTCACCGCTTTCTTCAAAAACAACTTGTCCATAAATGGTTGGAGCAGCAATTAAGCGCAAAGAATTCTTGGCACCTACCTTCTTGGTGTAAGTACCAGCGAGCATCCCAACACCACAAAAGATCCCATTGCCAATTTTTTCTTGATCAAGTTCTCTTCTATATGCCTCTTCTCCTTTGGTCCTCAAGTCAGCAAGATTTATATTTGTTATTCGCTGAAATCGACTTTTTGTCTTTCTTTTTGCCGCTGTAATTAACACCTGAGCATAATCGCCTCCAGATGCAGATCCAAAAGCAACTTTTCTGCTCATGTCGCGCAGATAAAGTAAATAGCGTTCGCTCAGATTGTTGTCCATAAATTTCAAAGCGAAACTGTATTCTTCAGTGTCTCCTGCAATTCCTTGACGGCATTCGCAACCGCAATCTGCGCTGCCTCTACTTTTTTGACCTCATCAATTAACGAAGTCAGAGTATTTTTAGAACTTGAGGACAAGGTTTCAATAGCATCGCTTTGCGATGTTTGAAGACTCTTGACATGAGTAAGAACCGATTGAAGCGTTTGCTCTGACTGGGATCCGAGATTTGCTATTGCCTTTTCTTGGGAAGTTTCAATCGCTTGTACATTCGCAGACACTTTCTGCAAAGTTTCTTCTGATCTTTTCGTTAGATCAGCAATTGCTGTTGCACTGGTCGAAGAAACATGGTTCGACAAGTTGGTTACCAATCCTTCTACTGATTTGGCATGTTCCTCCAGTCCAGTGGTCACTCCATTCAACGCAGTGGCACTGACTGCTGAACTTTCAGTCAAAGCAGTGGAGAGACCAACAAAGGTCTCTGCCGACTTTGCAGAATCTTTTGAGAGTGCTTCGAGGCGTGAAGCAATGTTCTCGAAGTTCTCCTTCTGAGCAGCAACGGTCTGAACCAATTCTTGGTTACCTGCTTTAAGTGCCGCTTCCAGGTCCTCGGACCTTTTCTTGATCTTGTCCTTCTCGAGGAACACCACGATGGTGAGGAGGGCAGTAATGACAGGGTTCGCCACCGCCATTGCGGCAAGGAGAACGTTCATGCGGGTGCCTGAGTGCCTACCCCCATTCTGGACGCCCTCCTCGGGTCACGCCTCACTCAGTTGAGGGATCTCAGCAGTCATTGCCGAAGACGCATGGACTTGTAGGTGTTCCAACAACCGAACGGTTGCGATAACACCAGGGAAATGAACAGGCACTGGAATCAGGGTGTTCCAATAAGGGTGTTCGGTTGCTATGGTTTCGCTAACGCCCTTTTTGGAACCATGACTGCCCGCAGCGTTGGATATGCCCGCTGTTCCACGGCATCCCAGAAGACAGACGCTCAAGTTGCAGCGTTGAAGGAAGCAGGTTGTGCGGTCGTCTTTGAGGAGACCATCAGCACTAGGGTCAAAGAGAAAGACCGACCTCAACTACAGGCAGCACTGAACGCCGTCGTTAAAGGCGATGAACTGGTGGTGGCGAAGTTGGATCGCCTCGGCAGAACTCAAGTGGAAGTGGTTTCCCGTCTGCACCAACTTCAGGAGCAAGGGATCCATGTCCGAACGCTGGATGGATTGGTCAACACCAAAGGACTAGGGAAATTCGCCCCTGTCCTTATTGGTCTGCTCTCTGGTTTGGCGGAAGTGGAACGCTCACTGATCCAGGAACGAACCTTGGAGAGCATCCAGCACCGCAAAGCAACAGGCGGGAACTTGGGCGGTCGCCCGAAAACCAACCAGGCAAAGGAACGCCTGGTGCTGCGCCTAAGAGACGAGGGGTGCTCCTATCGCTCCATAAGAGAGCAGACAGGACTGGCGCTCTCAACGATCCGTCGGATCATTGCTGAACAAGAGGCGGTGTCGTGCTGAAAATCCTTGTTGGAGTTGGACTTGGGTTCCTTCTTTTCACCAACCCAGAGGCAAGGCAGATCACCGCAGATCTGCTGAGATCAACTGCGAATGCGATTGCTCCTGAGCAAGACGGCAAGACCTTTCAGGACAGGGTGAAGGACACAGTGGTGGAGAAAGTTATGGAGGGCGACTGAGGGATGGCAGGAGACCAGTTCCGCGTCCAAGAACTGAATCCCTTCATGGAATGGCACCTCCACGCCACAGCAACGTCTTTGGAGATCGCCTCTGAAGAAGCAAAGAGGATCGCCAGGATGATCGGCAGAAAAACACGAGTCCTAAGCGAAGACGGTGCAGTACTCAGTGAGGTGGATCCAGGGCAATGACTCCATAGCAATCCATCTATTCAGCGTTAAAAGAAGCACCTCTTATCCAGGTCAGTGAGGCGAAGAGTAATGCTCAAGGCACCATCCAGTCGTCTTCCCCCATCTCAACTCCTGCAAGGAGTTCAGCAGCAGCAGCGATCTTTCCTTGATCACTGATCCAGTGAGCGGCAGCATCGAACTGTCGCTTGTTCATGCGCTCAAGACCTACCTCCCTGTGCAGATCGCTGAACTCTTGGGCACAACGCAGCATCAGGCACTTCAGCAGCAGGTAGTGGTCGTCAATGGAAGAGTCCTCGAACACCTCCCTCACGATCCCGTTAGCAACTGAGCAGTAGTACTGCTTGGTCATTTTTTTATATGCCTCTTTCTTAGCAGCAGACTTCTGTGCTTTGCGAAGGAGGTGCTCCAGGTCCTTATCGGATGGAACGAGGTTGTCGTCTGTACTTCTCATCAGTTGTTCTCCACCCGTCTGACCATTGACCACTTCCCTGGGGTGATTGCTGCCCGTGCCTTTGCCGCTGTCTTCTCACGCTGGATAAAGCGCAAATAACGCTCCTCCAGCATCTTTTGCGACGTATGACCGTTGTCCGCGAAATCACGGATGTATTGAGTGGACCCGAGTTTTGGGTGATCCTCCAGCGTCAAGCGGAACGCGGTGTGGCGGCAAGTAGTCCAATCAATCCCTTTGGTTGAGATGCCTGCCTTCTCACACGCCTTCTTGAGAAGGAAGTTGATTGTCTCTCCGACGTTGCTCTCGTTTTCGCTGCCTTCCGTTCTCTTGATGTGGGGGAAGTTCAACCACCCCTTTGGTTTCCTCTTGAGGATGCGGCGGACGTTCTCCAACGCATCTGGTCGATAGGCATAGGTGTCGTGCTTGTCCCTATCCCCCTTTGTTTTCTCAAGGCAGCAAATGATTAGAGGTTCCCCCTCGTCGGTAAGTCGCTCGCTGAACCACTCACTTTTCAACCGAGGAGCATCCTCACTTCGGAGGTAGTAGAACCACTGCAGGTGGAGCGCGTCATACAAATCCACCCAATTCCGAGAGTTCTGACGGTTCGTCGGGGTCCAAGGCAGTTCCCGATATTCCTCCGCCGTGAGAGACCGACGAGCAGCACCACCAGACAAGTCGGAAGCAAAGCGAACCAGTTGCTCCCACTCCTGATGGGTGAAGTGCCTCTTCTGAGGCACGCTTTTCTTGATCGCAGGAAACTCAGGGCAGGACAGAGCGGGGAAATCTGCCTTCGCCTCTTTGAACAGGTTGCGGATAAGGGTCTTGTATTGCCTTCTGGTCTCTTCTCCTGAGTTGCCCTTCGCTTCACAGTTCTCCCTGACGAGACGGAAGAACTCCAAAAAGTCGTTGCTCGTGATCGCCTGAATGCTTTTGACCGTCGCCCAGGGTTGAACGCCTATGCCTGTGGTCCCGTTCCAAAGGTTCCTTTTGTCGCTCAACCAGCGGTTTTGGTTATTCCGTGGTTCCAGTTCCGCCTTGGCATACCAACGCTCCCAATAGACCGACAGAGCGTGTTGCTTCTCCACTTCCCGCACTTGGGACTGTGAGAGAAGTTCCTGCCACTTCTTTTGGGAGGCAGCGACCGCGACCTTTGCTGCTTCCCAGGGGTCGGTGGTCCCGCAAGTCCCTTCTATATAGATGCGCTTTCCCCGCCCCCGATTGGTTTTGCCAGCAAACGGACGAGGGTCATCTGCTTTCTCCGGCAGGAAGCGCCACTGGAGGTTCTTGGTCTTTCTGCTGTTCGCGCTGGGTTTCTGACGGACGACCGACAGAGAGGTGTGGGGGATGTTCCCTTTGCCCCCCAGGTCGCGCACCACGTTGAGGGTGTGAAGGGTGCCGTCTATCCATTCCTGTGGCAGCGACCGTCCCATAGAGTTCCCCTACCGAAACACCTTCCAGGAGTGGTTCGGACCTACCGCAAATCATCCCGATGGTATGGGAGCGGTATGGGAGCAGCAAGCAAAAACGCCCGTAAAGGGCATTTTCAGTATTGTTGCTATACAGATTGAGCGTTTAAGGGGGCGAATTGTCGCAACGCCCCCAGTTCAAATCTGGGTCCTGGCATCACATCGATGCCAAAACTGCCGTGTCATTCATCTCTCCAGATGCAGGCACAGACCGTGTGTTTGACAACGCAGACAGCTTCGCGATGGTGTTCGATCGCACCTGGAAACAACTGCGAGGCAGCAACAGCGGCGAGGTCAGCCAAGAGCAGCACCTGGAAGCCGTGTTTGAGGCGATGGCAGACCACCCGTTTCTGATCAGTTCCCCCGACATGGCACGACAGGTGGCCGCCTTCCGGATTCGTCTGCTTGAGCTGACCTGATCAGGCAGACAGCAGATCGATCTGAGGATCATCCACATATTCCGTGTCAGCGCTGATGGCGTCCTCACTGAGCGCCTCGTCCTCGACACGGTCGACGACCTCCATCTCAACCTCAGGGGTCTCTGAAACCTCTTGATCGTCAGCGGCTGGCGCAGCCTCGGCATGAAGAGCCACGACCTCGCCTGGGGTCAGACGATCCCGAAGCATCCGCACTTTCTCTTCGCTCGCCAAAAGCAGTTCGCCGGCGTCATCGCTGACCGCGGCGATTTCCGCATCAGCCACCTGTTGGCCCTCAACGTCGGCCAACCGCATCTCCAGCTCCATCAAACGATCAGCCAGTGTTTCCACCACCTCACTGAGACTGAACAGATGGGTGCATAGCTGTTGCTCGAACGCGGTGCGCGGAGAGGAGGTGGTCACCGGACAGGCCTCGGGTCGAGAGATTTCGCCGATGGTATCGATGCTGAGCTTCGTGTCCACGGCCCTGGGACAAGCCGCGACTGGCCTACATTCCCCAGGGCTTTCAAGCGATTGAGGAGATGTCAAGGCTGAAGACAGGGCTGAAGGTCAGCGCCTGGGTCGCCGTCTTCATTGTTGCCGTCGTTTATCTGCAGCGTTACGGCATCGCGCCGCTGCAGAGCGCTGTGAATGACATGGGCATCTGGGCACCACTCGGTCTTTTTCTGCTGCGGGGGGTGAGCATCATCCTGCCGGCGCTGCCGAGTTCCGTTTATTCCTTACTGGCCGGCTCTCTGCTGGGGTTCAAGGTCGGCTACCTCACGATCATCCTCTCGGACCTGGTGTTCTGCAGTGCGGCGTTTTTCATCGCCCGCCGCTGGGGACGGGGCCCGGTCAGCCGTCTGGTGGGGGCCAGCGCGATGAAACGGATCGATGGCTTCAGCAAAAACCAACTGGAAGGCAACTTCTTTTTGATGACGGGGCTGCTGATGACCGGACTGTTTGATTTCCTCAGCTATGCCATCGGGATCAGCCGCACCCACTGGCGCATCTTTGCCCCTGCTCTAGTGATCAGCGTGCTGATCAGCGATTCGATCCTGGTGGCCGTCGGCGCAGGGGTGGCTCAGGGCGCAAGCCTCACCCTGGGTTTGGCTCTGCTAGCGATGTTTGCCCTGGCCACTGTCACGGGCCTGCTGAAAAAGAACTCCTCAGCGGTGCCCTCAGACGACACCCCCTGACGCGAAACCTCAGGGATCACTGCTGGTGCATGTCGATTCCCACGAACCGATCACCTGCACGGGGAAATTCCAGGACACTGGTTAAATTCATGTTGAGCGGCGTTTCTTGATGAGCGCACTGGCAGATCCGAGAATTGTTGTCCTTCAGGACCAGGCCGGCAGCAGCGGTGAGCTGGATCTACCAGTAGGAGATGGCTGTTTTCGGATCAATCTTCGCGATGAAAACATCGAGCTCTGGCAAGAGACATTTGATCAACACACGTCGCCAGCCAATCTTCTGCTGGCTTGCGAAGAAAGCAGCGGCGATCTGAAAGACACGCGACTGACGTGGGTGGTCGGATCAGCCATCCGCACAGCGACGGCCTCCAATCCAGACGCCGTGGCTGTGCTGTTGTCGCAATTGGGCATACCGGCAGAACTCAGCGAAGCTGCAATCACCCGTTGCCCTGGGCTTGGCCAAGACTTGGTGTGGGCCTTTTACTTGGAACGCCACGGCTGGCTCATCGCCACACCAGTGGCCACCGTCAACGCTTGAACCTCCAGAACATCGATTTCAAGACCCTGGTGCAGGGTGCGCAAGTTCAGGGCCTGAGCAAAAGCGAGGCACTGCCCCAGGCCACGCGCGCCATCCTCGAGCGTGCCGACCAGGGGCAAAGACTGCTCACACCCGATGAACTGGCCAGCATCTGCCAGTCGTCAGGAGTGGATTGCACGCTCCCCGGCAACCTGACGAACAGGACGAATGACTTGGTGAATCAGGCGAGGGGCCACCTGCTTGAAACCCAGCCAGAGCTCGTGGAGCCGGGCGGGGCTCTCCACCCGCAGGACAGAGCAGAGGCCTGCTGGCGCGACTGCTGGAACTTTCTGCGCGTCATCATCTATTCGGTGGCATGCAACCAAAGCCGCTTTACAAATCCCAACGGGATGGCGGCCCTGCGGGAGCTCTACAGGCGGATGAATGTCCCCATCGAGGGAATGAATATCGCCCTCGACCAGCTGAGACAGCAGGCCTTGAAAGAGATCTCGCAACCAAGCGACCGGCAGTTGATCAACGACTGCTTCCAGCACCTCAGTGCGGAGCTCAACAAATCTGCAGTTAAGAGCTGATAAGCGCAGCCACCTCACACCCAATTATCAAGAGAAGATCACACCCCAGTATTTCTACTCACGGGGCACGCCATGGCCATCCCGCTTCTTGGGTATCCGCTCAACACACAGAACGGTCGCGTCAGCAATCTTGCCGGTGACAGCAGCACCATCAAGCCTCAGATGTATGCCTCCTGTGCTGCAGGCGATGACACATCCAGAGTCGAGATCGACAGTTTGATTGAGCAGGCCTACCGGCAGGTGTTCTTCCATGCGATGCGCAGTGATCGCGAACCGTTCCTTGAATCACAGCTGCGCAGCGGAAACATCACGGTTCGGGATTTCATCCGTGGCCTGCTCCTGTCAGAACGCTTCCAGCAGGGTTACTACCAGTGCAGCTCGAACTACCGCATGGTGGACCAGGTCGTCGGCCGAGTACTCGGCCGCCCGACCCATGGCGACGCTGAACGCCGTGCCTGGTCCATCGTGATCGGCGAAAAGGGTTTCACATCCTTTGTCGACGCCCTGCTGGACAGCCCCGAATACATGAACTGCTTCGGGTATGACCTTGTTCCGCAGCAAAGGTCCCGCGTTTTGCCCGGACGGGGTCTCGGAGAAATCCCCATCTACCAACAATTCCCGCGCTACGGAACCGACTGGCGCGACGCGCTTCAAGATCGCGCGCCCAGCCAGCAGGGCGCCGAGGCACAACGACTGGACGTCGCCGCCACATGGGTGAACGACGAACCGCCTGCCTTCGCACTGAAGCTCTGGCTCGGTCTGTTTGCCGTCGGTGGATTCGAAATAGTGCGGGTGCTCCTTACGATCGTTGTTGCCATGCTCCGCAACTGAGATGTCGATGCCCAAATCTGGGGCTCTTAATCTGCGTGAATGGGCGGCACCGGAACAGTGCGGAGCAACCAGCTCCGCTAACAGTCCAGTCGATGCTCGAGGAGCCGACTGGAGTGGTCAAGACTTAGGACAACTCGACCTGAGAGACGCCAAACTCTGTCGATGTGATCTACGCGGCACGAATCTCAGCAAGTGCCAACTCGAAGGAGCTGACTTACGCCTAGCCCGTTACGACCAGACAACTTTGGTACCGGAAGACTTCGCACTCAACACGAGTGGAGCCGTTGGCCCAGGGGCCAAGCTGAATGGGGCTTTTCTGAACAGCACAGATTTGCGGGGAATGGACCTCAGAGGCAGCGTGCTGATGGGTGCCTATTTAAGTGGCTCAGACTTGAGTGGAGCTCTGCTGGATGGAGTCTCCTTAGCTGGCGCGGACCTGCGATCAGCCACATTTCGCGGAGCCATGTGCCGGGGGACCCGATTCGGAACCTGCGAAATGGACATGGCCGATCTGCGCGGCGCCAACCTGGAGGGGGCGGCTCTCGGCACGGTCACGTCGATTCGCGGAGCAGACTTTTCCCTGTGCACCGGGCTGGAGGATCAAATTGCCACGCTTTTGAGCCGATCAGTCGAAGAACTCGACTGCTGGAATCCGATCACCCGCTCCACGACAAGAGGAAGCCTTGAATCGCTGATCAATGGGAAAGACGCCTAAGGCGAACGTTCCGAATCAAAACTTTTCCTACAAAACCCGCCGAGATCGCCGTCGCGGCCGAGAAATCATTGCGTGACGCAACAGTCGGACATAATTGATTGAGGTTTATAAAGAATGCTCTTCGAGCGCAAACTTCTGAAGGACTATTGGTCGAACCACTGCGTGTGAATTCATGCCTTTCGGTCCAGCCTCGCTTCTAGGGGTCGAACGCTTCTCTGAGGAGAGTGAAGCCCCCCTCGAGCTGATCCCAGGCGATGAGGACGCCAGGAAAGAACAGATCATCCGAGCCGTTTACAAGCAAGTGCTTGGCAACGCTTACGTGATGGACAGCGAGCGGCAGATCGTTGAAGAATCCCAGTTCAAGCTTGGTGAAATCAGCGTCAGAGAGCTGGTGGGCCGCATTGCCAAAAGCGACCTGTATCGCAGCCGCTTCTTCGATAACTGCGCGCGTTACCGCTACATCGAACTGGCCTTCCGCCATCTTTTAGGCCGCGCACCTGCTGACTACGCCGAAATGCGTGAGCACGCCGATCGCCTGGACAGCCAGGGATACGAAGCTGATATCGACAGCTTTCTGAATAGCGAGGAATACCAAAACACCTTCGGCGAATGGACGGTCCCGTATCAGCGGGGCTGGAAGACCGAAAGTTGTGCAACCTTGCAGGAATTCACCTGGAGCTTCCAGTTGCTGCGCGGCAACAGCAGCAGCAGCCTCAAGGGTGATCTTGCAGGCAACAGCAGCAAGCTGGGAGGTGCTGCTTATCTGAACCGAGCCATCGCGGTGGTTCCCCCGTCCTCCAAAGACACCGCTGGCTGGAGTTTCCGGCCGTCCCCCAACCTGCAGGACGCACCAACGCGTCTCGGAGCTGGCGCAAGCGATCAAGGCCTCACGTATCGGGTCGAGGTCACGGCCTACAAAGCCAACAATGTCAGGCGGATTTCCCGCTACACCCGCGGCAACCGGGTCTTCTACGTGCCGTTCGACAAGCTCTCCGAGCAGTTCAAACGCATCCATAACGAAGGCGGCAAGATCGCCAGCATTACGCCGGTGACCTAGAAGCCTCATCCGCACTCATCTCGACACCCACGCCCCCTCTCCCCTCAGCAAAACAATGGCCAGCACACAATCTTCTCTTGGCTTCGGCACAACCACCAAGTGGAGTGATCCTGTTCGCTTCCAGCGCAAGGGAGTAGACCAAACCGCTGCTCTCACCATTGGTGAGTTCCTGAAGCAGTCGTGTGATCAGATGGCGATTGGGGTTGGTCCTCGGACCCATGCTGACTGCCCCCATCGCGTCACGAGCGAGTGCTACAGCCCAGAAGATGTGGCGTCACTGGAGACAGTAATCAGTGCTTCTTATCGACAGGTTTTTGGCAACGCCCATGTGATGGATTTCGAGCGGTGCTCGGAATTGGAAGCTCAGCTTCGTGACGGTCGTTTGACCGTGCGTGAATTCGTTCGTGGACTGGCCAAGTCGAGCTTCTACAAGGACCGTTTCTTCAGAAGCGTTGCCCCGCAGCGGGGTGTCGAGCTGAATTGCAAGCACCTGTTAGGCCGAGCACCTGAAACACAGGCCGAAATCTCAGCCAAAATCGCTCTGCTGGCAGCACACGGTCACGATGGCCTGGTCGACAGCATCATTGACTCCGCGGAATACCTCGAGGTCTTCGGCAGCGATGTTGTCCCCTATGCCCGTTCATGGTCTTCACCCGCTGACCTGTCGACAGCAGCCTTCCCAATGCTGGCCGCTCTGCAAAAGAGCTTTGCAGGCAGTGATAGTGCCCGCGGCGCAGGTCCAGCGCTGACCCGCAGCCTTGCCAATGGTGTGGCTCCTCGCATCAGCCTGCCAAGTCAGCCCGTTGGTCTGCGTCCATCGTCCGGAAGCTACACCTCCACCCAATTCAGCAGCAAAGCACCTGGCATCACCTCAGGCAAAGACTCCGGACCAATGCGCGGCGATGTGTACGTCACCTTTGGTCTTGGCCAGCGGGAGCAAGAGACTTTCCAACGTTGCCCTGGTGACGGCCCCGATCAACTCGCTGCGCTGATTCGTTCCACCTACAAGCAAGTGATGGGCAACCCCCATCTGATGGAGTTCGAACGGGTTATTTCCGCAGAGAGCAAATTCATCGACGGCTTCCTAAGCACACGTGAATTCGTTCGTGCCGTTGGCCTATCAGCCGAATACAAGCGCCGTTTCTTCGAAACCAGTGCGCCATATCGATTCATCGAGCTGAACTTCAAACATTTCCTGGGAAGGGCTCCGCAGTCCCAGGCCGAAATCAGCGAGCACACCAAGATTCTCGCCGAAGGAGGCTATGAGGCTGAAATCGCTAGCTACGTCGACAGCGCGGAATACCAGAACACCTTTGGTGAAGACACAGTTCCGTTCGCTCGGATCCTTACAGAAAGCGGCCGCTCTCAGGTTGACTTCAACCGTCAACTGAGCCTGGCAGAAGGATATGCGGCGAGCGATACGGTGCTGGGCAGCTCCGCATTGGTGAGTTCAGTGGCCACAGGCCTGGCTCCCAGCGGCTGGAGCAAAACCACCAGCAGGGCAAACCGCACCGGTACACAGTCTGGTGCCCCAGATCCCACCAAAAAGCGTTTCCGCATTGTTGTTGCTTCGCAGGCAGCTCGCTCACGTCAACGCACGGCTGGTAACAGCTACGTCGTGTCCGGCAAAGACATGAGCAGCCAGATGAAGTACATCCATGCCCGCGGAGGCAAGATCGTTTCCATCACTGAGGTGATGTAAGGGCAAATCAGTTGCCGCTACTGGGAGCTACTGCATGAAGCAGCTCCCTCAAATCACCTTCTAATCACATCATCATGACTGAGCCAACAACTCTTTCCTCGGCTGCCAACGTCGACACAACACATGCTTCGGATGTGATTCGACAAGCGTACCGCCAGGTTTTTGGGAATCGACACCTGATGGAACTCGACGTGAACGCCTCGATCGAGGCATTGTTCATGAATGGAGATTTGACAGTCCAAGGATTGGTAACGGCTCTCGCGCAGTCAGAAACATACAAAAAGCTTTTTTTAGAAACCAACAGCCCATACCGCTTTGTTGAACTGAACTTCAAGCATCTCCTTGGCCGTCCACCCCGTGACCAAGCAGAATTGATGAGTCATGTCCGCCTCCTGCAAGAAGAAGGATATGAAGCAGAGATCGCTAGTTATACCTATAGCGATGAGTATCTTGGGGCCTTTGGCATCGACCAAGTTCCTTACAACCGGGCCACACAGAGCGTCGTTGGCGGAAGCACGCTCTTCTTCACACGAGCAAGAGCTTTGGATGCCGGTTATGCCGGATACGACAACGCAGAAACAGATTCAAAGCTCTTGAATAGCCTCTGCACTGAAAGTTCACCTGAGGCACAAGATCGTAGAGGTGTTGGTAATGCCGGCTCGTTGACCATCAACTGGACATCCCCCCGTCAAGTTGGTGCCAACCGCAGAGTGGTCCAGAAATCAGTGGTGAACCAAACGTCCATGTCGGCAACCATCAAAACAATCTTGTCTCAGGGAGGCAAGATCCTTTCTATTGCGAAGGTTAACTCCTTTTGATTTTCGTAGAATTATCGTTGGCTCATCAGTGATGATGGCAAGATAATCAAACATCAGCCACAGCAGCCGTCCGGCCGCCAACTACAGGAGCAACAACCTTTCTAAACATGCCTATTCTCCGCCCACCATCAAGTGAACACCCAAGCAGGAACACAACATTCCTGCAATCTGTAGCGTCGACTCCCATGGCCATGTCCATGATGGTGGATTCAATGGTTAACATGATGCAGATAAACCGTCCTTCACTGGATGAGCTCAACCCAGAAAGCAACACAACCTCGCATGACGATTGAGCAATTTGTTGCTCAAAGTTCAGGCAAGTGGCGCTCAATGCGATCAGGGCACTCTCTAGCTTTTCAACAGTTTGAAGAAGTTCTTAGCGAAGTCACAATAGAACAGATCGATAAAGAAAACACCGAGGTAAAACAGCTACTTGAATCATCAATTATCGCGAACCAAGATGACCACGTGGTTACATCACCATTCAGGATGGAGTGGTGCGCAGAAAGCGACTGGGAACCCGAAGATCCGTCAGAAGTATCATCAGGATCTTGCATTATTGTTCCTCTAACAAAAGACAATTGCTCAGGAAAATTAATCAGAAGCGTTGGATACGCAGAATCTGAGGCCGCAATATCTGAATATCACTTTTTGGATGATGGTACGTTTACCCTTACAACTCAATATGAGCAATCAATTGCGGAAGAAAGAATCTGGTTTGTTTCAGAAAATGTTCGCTGTAGATCCTCCGTCTTGAGAACATCTGCCGGATCAGGGATACTACAAACTTCGTTTGCATCCGAAGTCAGACGCATTAATGCGTAGAGACATAAGATGAAGATGAATTTAGCCATTGCCGAATTCGCGAAGACTCTCGCTGGTGTTTACGACAACATCGAGCAGTCACAACAAAACCCAAAGGATTTTGCTCGAATCAATATCTTTTTTCGACCCTTACCGTGGCACGTCTTCCAAGGGCCTGGCTTTTATTCTGAACAATGTTACGACTATGCACCTTGGGATCCCTATAGACAGGGAATTCATCGTTTAACTGCAAGCAAAGAATCATTCATAGTAGAGAACTACGGATTCGCTAACCCGAGAAGATTGGCTGGAGCAGGTCGTGATGCCGAACTCATGAAAGATATCAACACTGCAACCTTAAAAAAACGGTGTGGATGTGCGATGCATTTCCAACAAGAAAAAGCAGGTCATTACATCGGAAAAGTTGAACCGGGAAAAAACTGCTTAGTTCCACGAGACGGAAAACTAACTTATCTTGTTAGCGAAGTTGAAGTGGATCAAGAAAATTGGATCAGCCGTGATCGAGGATTTGACCCCAAGACAGATGAACAGATCTGGGGATCCGAGCATGGCCTTCTAAAATTCAAGAGAATTAAAAGTTTCTCCGAAGAAATCAGTGATGAGTGGCTAAATAACAAAGCCTGAGATGCAGGATACACAAAAACAAATGAAAGCATGGATACGTTCTCAGCATCTAATATGCGTTGGAACGGACTTTATCTTCGAAACTGTTGATCAAACACAGCTAGAAAAATTTGAAAGTTGCATACAAGCAATTGGCGGAAGAATTAGAAGAGTTAAAGCTATCGGGAATTGGCCAATGGGACCAAGGCGATCATTCAAAATACTACAAGCTACCGCAAGTGTACCTAGGCCAGGAGGAGAAGAACTTGTCACATATTGGGCCAAAAAAGGCAGCAAATCAACAAGATATTCAGAAATTAATTCTTGAGGGAATTCTTACTCTTCAAACCATCCCATCCACGTATCCTGAGTAAAGTCAGTATGTTTGCTCCACTTTCTCAAAATTGCAGAAGAATCGATTTCAAAACCATTAGCGGCAGCGATATCGATAACTTGATCTTGATTAAGAGCGGCTTTAATTTGAGCTTTTAGGTCAGGATTTTGACGAACCAAAGAAATAAAAGCCTCTAAAGTACTGTCTTGATTTGCGCTAAGGGCAGAATTGGTCATCTAGAGCCTCTGAAATCATAGGAATGAGTCTAGACGGAACGACTGCAAACAGACAGTACAACTAGGCACCATCCATCAACATGGCTCTCCAAGCAGCAACCCTACGGAAAGCCCATGACCAATGGTCGTTCGTAATGGTTTGAATGGCTAAGACTTCAGCTTCAGACAAGACAACTGCATCTGATTCGACATACTGAAGCCAAGCTGAAATTGAAAACACATAATCACGGGAGGCTGCATAATCAACAATATCTTGATCAGTCTCGCAGGCCTTCAATCCAGTGGCCATGGCATGGTCGTAAACAACCAGATCAATAAACTGCTCAATAACAGAATTCGACATCGTCAGCAGCTTTCAATCCAAAGTGCAAAATTGACCTTTTCACAAATCATCTGCAGAACCAAAGGGCCTCCAGGGCATCGCAACAAACGCCAGGGAATATTTTTCTCCAATACACCAGAATCAATAGTAATTTTAGGGGGACTTGTTGCCTGTTCATAAGGAATCAGTGCTGAGCCAGTGAGGGCAGGCTCTACTTGTTTAACAATGTCTGTCAATTGTGCCAACTCAACAACCAAGTTAAGTTGATTTTGAACCTCTATTGAACTCTGAACAGCTTCCACGAACCTTGGAAGTGCTTGCTCAAGCTCAGGCGAAACAGGCATGGTGTCAAACTTCTCTTAACTACAATAACAGAAGGGAAGGATGCGTTAAAGCTGAAACCAGAAGAACGGCGATATACATTAATCATGAATCAATTACCTCTAAGCCGGATATATCGATGCTATGGTCAAAAGGACAATGGAACTCCTAAGCCGCTGCAGGCTCAGACATGATCAAGCTCAATTTGGAGCTCCACTAGCAGCTGGCAACGAAATCCAGGTTTTTCCTTAACGACCCCTGAGACATGACCGAGAGATTCGACAACTTGGTTGAAGGCTTGACTGAGGAGCAGGCTATGGCTGTAATCTTGGCTGATCCAGACACACTTGAGAGGCCGGTTGATAAATACATGGCCGCGACAAGACTCGGCGCGAGCAACACTGAAGAATCCCTCGAAGTGCTGATTAAAGCTTCAGAGTTAGATCCGGAACATCTCTATAATCGCATCACCCGACGCAAGGCAATCGATGCCCTTGGTAGAAGAAAAAGCACAAAAGCTCTGCCCTCTCTTTTTCGCGCATTGACCTGTAGTGACGAAGCAGCAGTCATCAATTCAGTAGAGGCAATTACAAAAATAGGAGCCCCACTAACTGAAACAGACCAAGAAAAATTACTGGGTGCACTCGAAGGAGAAGATATTCAGAAAAGAGCTGTCATTCAGGCCTTCTGTCGATTGGGAGTCTCCGGAGTCATCGACAGCATCAGACCACTTGCTGAAGACTGCAATCCACTGGTGGCTGGTGCAGCAAGAGCATACTTATCAAAAGTTACCCTGCAATCCAAAGGGCTGGATGTACTCATTCCTCAATTGGTCGATCCAATCGCAGGGAGAAGGCGTTCTGCCGTTATCGATCTCGGTGATGCTGGCGATGTATCAAGACTAGAGGCTCTCGTAACCGCACCTGTCTCGATGTCGTTGCGCGCTAGGAGT
The DNA here is from genome assembly GCF_020514255.1 of Synechococcus sp. MU1611. Lineage (NCBI taxonomy): Bacteria > Bacillati > Cyanobacteriota > Cyanophyceae > Synechococcales > Synechococcaceae > Synechococcus > Synechococcus sp. MU1611. The sequence continues at coordinate 43,196 of NZ_VTLC01000005.1, forward strand.
GCATTTCAGTTGGTCGACCCAGACAAGAAATGTCAAATTCCCGATAGGTATACCGACTTGATCACACAACTCCTACAAGACAACCCCCAACAACTAAAACTTAGGCAGGAGTGGATTTGCGCCGTCGAACCGACGGAGATCGAAAACAACCTCCAGCATCGCGATGAAGCACGTCAGTACGGAGGAGCTTCAAGCTTGATGGCCATGGCCATGCCAGAAAGACTGATCTTGATTGACGACATCAAAGAAAAACTATGGAGCGATTATGTAACGCACTATTACCTAACAGCCGTTGTAAGCCTTCAGGGTTTGGGAGAGCGAAGCGAACTCATCAGGCTTGCCTTGGCTGAAACGATTCCTCAATACACAAAATCGCGAATTGCGGCGGCCTGGGGATGCCTCCGCTTGGGCCTTGTGGACCAGAAGCCTCTGCTGGAGGAGCTTTCGGCCAATGCCTTCTGGCTACCACTGAAATGGAGCTGCCAACAAGTCCTTAAACAGATGTCATAAAGCGGGGCACAAAGAGATGAATAGTCAAAGGATGGTTGGCGGAAAAAACTTCACTAATTTTTCCTTTGTCAACTTGTGTGTCCTGACGACGGTGTTCAGGAAGTCGGTCTGGAAAGCAGGGGTATGTTCATTCGTGATGCGGAATGCATCTCCCCAAACAACGTATTCCACAACCCCATGCTCGACGCATTCTCCCGGGCTGCTGTCTCGGCCGATTCCAGCGGCTCCTTCATTGGTGGCGGCGAACTTGCCTCTCTGAAGTCCTTCATTGCTGATGGCAACAAGCGCCTTGACGCTGTGAACGCCATCACTTCCAACGCCAGCTGCATCGTGTCAGACGCCGTCGCCGGCATCTGCTGCGAGAACACCGGCCTGACAGCCCCTAACGGTGGTGTTTACACCAACCGCAAAATGGCTGCTTGCCTGCGCGACGGCGAGATCGTTCTGCGCTACGTCTCCTACGCACTGCTCGCCGGTGACGCTTCTGTGCTGCAGGACCGCTGCCTGAACGGTCTCCGCGAGACCTATGCAGCTCTGGGCGTTCCTACCGGATCCGCCGCTCGCGCTGTTGCCATCATGAAGGCAGCCGCCAGTGCTCTGATCACCAACACCAACAGCCAGCCCAAGAAGATGGCTCTGACTTCTGGTGATTGCGCCAGCCTGTCTGGTGAAGCTGCTAGCTACTTCGACATGGTGATCAGCGCCATCAGCTGAGCCAGAGATTGATTTTCTGCACACCTGAACAACCTTCTTCTTAATCATGAAGTCCGTCATCACCACCGTCGTCGGCGCAGCCGACAGCGCATCCCGCTTCCCCACCGCCTCCGACATGGAGTCCGTCCAGGGCTCCATCCAGCGTGCTTCTGCTCGTCTGGAAGCTGCTGAGAAACTCGCCAGCAACTACGACCAGGTCGCTCAGGAAGCTGTCGACGCTGTCTACAGCCAGTACCCCAACGGTGCCACCGGCCGTCAGCCCCGTAAGTGCGCCACCGAAGGCAAAGAGAAGTGCAAGCGTGACTTCGTTCACTACCTGCGTCTGATCAACTACTGCCTGGTCACCGGCGGCACCGGCCCTCTGGATGAGCTGGCCATCAATGGTCAGAAAGAGGTCTACAAGGCTCTCAGCATCGATGCTGGTACCTACGTGGCTGGTTTCTCCCACATCCGCTCCCGTGGTTGCGCCCCTCGCGACATGAGCGCTCAGGCTCTGACCGCTTACAACCAGCTGCTCGACTACGTGATCAACTCCCTGGGCTGATCATCAGTTCAAGCTGAGTGATTTTTTGATCTGACTGAGGGGGTGGGCCAAAAGCCCACCCCTTTTTATTTTCAAGATCAAAAATCTGACATTAACAAGTCAGAAATACTCAGTCAATAACACCAAAAGGCCACAAAAGCCAAGATACTAATAGCCAATCAGGCAGTAGTGAGAACATTCATCGACGAAATGATTACTCAAGGTGACCTCAAGTGAAAGGTCTTCATTTAATCCTAGATGAAACATCACTGAACTTAAGTTTCCAGCTCGCTTGCAAGTAACGACAAATTCGTGAGCTTCTAAGCACGTTGGAAAAGGTCACTGTTATTAATCTATTCACTATTTTCCCCCATGCTAAGCACACAAACTAGTCCAGCAGGTATGGCTGCAGCAAGCCGCACCAAACCAGCGTCTTACTCCATGCCCAGCAAGGCTGGAAAAAACACAGTTCATCGGACTGTTGCTGGAGCCATTGCTGAGTTCAAACGCAACACCTGTTCCCAGATGGGCCTTGGCATTGGTCCTCGGCTTCATAGCGAATGTCCCTTTGCGGTGACTTTCGACGAGTATCACCCAAGCAGCAATGAAGCACTGGAGCGCACGATCATTGCCGCCTACAGGCAGGTATACGGAAACCTGCCTCCCACTGAAAACGAGCGTTGCACTTCGCTTGAGGTGCGCTTGATGAACGGAGAAATTACAGTCCGCGACTTTGTTAACGGCCTGGCAAAATCTCCTTTCTACAAGGAAAATTATTTCCATAGTGTCGCCCCCCAACGTGGGATTGAACTGAACTTCAAACACCTGCTAGGACGGGCACCCCTCACTCAAGAGGAAGTTCAAAACAGCATCAAACTTCAAGCAGAAGAGGGATTTGATGCTCTGATTGACAGCCTCACAGATTGCGCAGAATATGCCGAGGTATTTGGATCAGACATCGTTCCTTACATGCGAGCAGGCGATTCCTACGCAGGAATGATGACAAGCTCCTTCAGCATGATGCGCGAGCTTGCCGGCACAAAGGTTGCCGTTAGTGACAACGCACAAGGACGTCGGAGTCGCACCACGACGCAACTGGCTGCGGCAGCGATCAGCATGATGAAGCCGATCTTTAAGGGCGCACCAACGCTGCCCCAACAAAAGTACGGCGGACATCAGCCTCCCAGGAGAACCGGCGCTGCTCCCTTCCGTCCCTTCGGCGTTAAGCCATTGCCATATTGATGAACATGAATTAGGCACCGAAATGCCATCACTTCTGCCCCCTTCCCAGGAAGGGGGCATTTTTGTGCCCACGCGGCGACACTGCAAAGCCCCACAAGCCGGTAGGTGCCTGATCAGAGTCGCTTAGATTGCGACTCAACAAAGTTGGACGTCCACCGTGCTCCAGGATTTCAGCGATATCTCATCAATCAGCGAAAGCCAACTCACGGAAGAAGAAGCACAGCAGCTTGCTGATGAGCTCAGCACACAGTTAGGTGAAGGTGAAATCCCTCAATCAGATGCAGAGTCACTCGAGCGAATGGTCGCCGGTCTCGGAGATGCGAGAGGAGCTCTGCGACTCACCTTTGCAAAAAGTCTTGGCGCAGTAGGAGACAAAGCTATTCCTATACTCTGTAAAGCACTTCGAAGTCACCAGAATGTCATCGTCAGGAGAGCATCAGCAAAGACGCTCAATTTAATAGGACAAAAGGAAGCTCTCCCTTTTCTGCTCGAAGCCTTTTTAGAAGATAGTGATCCAGTTGTACTCGGATCTTCTGCTGGAGCAATGGCAACCATTGGACCCGACGCCATGGATTCCTTACTAGGAATCCTGAAAAATCCAGACTGCACACCATTTCAGGTTGGCTTGATCAACCTGGCGCTAAGTTTCATTGGTGCCAAAGCACCCGAGGCATTGCTAGAGGCAGCAGATTCAGACGTATCTGAAGTTCGAGTTGCTGCAATTTCAGCTTTAGGAGATCAAATACAAAAGAGTGATGATCCTCGGGCACAAATCAGAGTATTCAAAGCACTAGATGACATCTCATCGGAGGTGAGAGCAGAAGCAGTTACCCTGATTGGAAAATCATGCGATGCAGAAGATGTTGAACATATGCTGCGCAAAAAGCTGATTGACGAAGACAATCAGGTACGCAAGAATACTGCAATGGCGCTGATGAAATTAGAAGCGTATAATTCAGTAGAAAGCATAGAAAGGGCAAAGTCAGCAGAAACAGATGAGTCAGTACAAGCAGTATTCAATGTTGCAATCAACATACTAAGTAGAGATTTATAAGAACACAGGAGCAAATACGAATAAGAGGGCCAAAGCATTAAAAGGATGCCCTAAGCAGCTCAAGCTCTACTCCGCATAACATAAATAGAAGGAATTCAAGCAAATCTGATAAGAAGCGGATAGTAGCAAGTGAAAATTTAATCTTCAAGAAAAACATCAAGCTTCGTACGCATGAGCCCCAAAAACCATAGAGTAGAAAAAATAAGCTGAAAGGTCTTGCGAAGAAAACGATCGCGGAATTATGTTTTTTGCGATACGCTCGAAATGGAAGAGTTTTGCAAGGCACATTTTGAGGAATATCATTCAACCTCCAGCTTCGGCTGCAATGTAACTCAGTTAAGCACCGGAATTCTAGAAACGCAGACCACTTGCTCACCAATTCAAGATGTCCATCTTGAAATTTTCAAATCCAACCAAACACTGCTCTACGAGGAAGAAGCTAATACAAAATCAGTATCGTTCTGCTGGCTAGATAGTTTGGCGACAACTAATAAGGAGGCACTTACAACAATAAGTGGCCACCAGATGACGAGAAATAGTATTGCCGGATTCAATCGGATCAACAAAACAGGAGGAAATATCTGGGACATTGTGGGAGCAAATGAAGAGCTTTGCTGCATGAGTTTAAAATGGAATAAATTACAAGAAAGAATAAATAAATTGAATGCATTTAATGCCTATGCAAGGCTCGAAGAATGCATTGGAATTGACTCGGATGATCATGCCAGCACTCAACTCAAAAAATTATTCCATGATCATTTCAACGGCCAGCCATCAAAGAAACCGAATTCCTTTTACGATCTAGCAATCATATTTCTTGACAATGAAGATAATGAATCAACATTTGATGCACATCGGTGTGAGTCAACAGACCTCATAGAAGACATGGTCAAACTGATTCACGAAGATCGTGCAGGAATGCCGCCAATCACACTCGAAGAAATCACTGAATACCTCAATTCAAATAGAGACTCTCTAAATACTACATGTCGAAGAATTTTCAATATGGATGTAATTGAGCTTGTCAGAAGAATACGTTTGGAGCAGACCCGCAAGGCATTTTTAACTCCCCATTCCTCAACCGGACTAAAAGAATTTACAAAGAAAAGAACAGCACTTTACTATGGTTTCAAAAACTGGAGAAAGTTTGAGCACTCCTACTCTTTGTATTATGGAGAAACTCCCAGTCAAACAATAGATCGATCAAACAGGAATATATATTCATTCAGTGCTTGGAAGGGAGAATAAGAGATGAAAACAACTTTTGAATTTCGAGATCCACTAGAGATTTCTGAAGAGCTGGCAAAACTTGGTCAACTGACAAAAATAACGCAGCTAGATGGTGGCAATGGTATCTATACGATGCAAGCCGCAACTGCCAATAAAGTATCACTTGCAGAAATATCTGCCAACAAAACCTTGTTGTACGAGGGATGGGGCAATGGTGTTACCATCGACTTCAATTGGATTACTCCAAAAATAGACATTCAAGATGCCTTTGGATATTGTGATGGATTTAAAATGGCGAATAATAGTCTAGCTGGATTTGGAACCATTAACTCAGTACCAGGGAATGCATGGGGAAAATATTCCAGTGAATGCTCTAGTACTGGTTGCATGATTGATAAAAAACTACTCCTTGAATTGCTTAAAAACTGCAAAGCATACGATGGACTCGAAAGACTCACGAGTGATCAGGGAGTTTATTCCAATAATAATGCCCTAGGCCAACTCAAAAGATTAGCGAGAAAAGAGGTATCGTCAGGAATTCAGACGCCAGAAAAATACTTTGACCTAGTAATAGCATGCCTCGAAGAACCAATGAGTGAACAAGATAGTCACGGACAAAAGAACATCGGTCAATTAAGAGAAATCATCAACCTTGCCCACAGCCAAAAGTCTATGGAATCTCCTCTATCGTTGCTTGAAGTCTGCAAACATATCAACACAAGCCAGGCATCATTATATCGCGTCTGTCAGGAATTCTTTGGCATGGGAATCATTGAGCTGATGACACATATTAGGCTAGAAGAATCGAGAAGAATGATGCTCAACAAGGAAGCTCGTCAGAAATTAAAACTATACTCAATTCGCGATATTGCGATTAAATATGGGTTTAAACATCAAGGAAGATATGCGCGACGTTACTACACTGCCTTTGGCGAACTTCCAAGTCAAACCATAGAAAAGTCGAGGCGATACAAGTTACCTTTCTAAACAACTAATCAAAACAATAAAAGATCAACCCTCTACAACTTGCGTAAAACCTCTGCACATGTCCATCGAAGAGGTTCCCAACTAGACATCATGAATAGATTTTCAATCTCACTGCGACATTCGGATAAACCTAAGTTTAAACATCCCCAAGTGGCTGCAATTTTTGATTTTGCATACTGTGGAGCTGGCTCTGATAATGATTCCTTGGTAATGAAAGATAATTCTGTTAATCCAAGTTGAGAGATCAAACAGTTGACTTGATAGTGAACGCCATAGTCGGAGCCATGATTCTCCCAAATAGAGTTGATTGCCTCCGTTAGACCAGCAACCGGCCAAGTAAACAAGGTTTTTGCACCCGAATACTGGCGTTCTTCGTCTCTATGCCTTAGTAAGTCGCAGACTTCTTTTAAATCAACAGGTACATCAACACTTTGCGTGAAACAGAGATGACGAGAATCATCCTGCAACAGTTGATTGATCAGGCTTCTTTGGGATTCAGTTTTAATCTTCGGAGTTATCTTGAACGCACTTTTAGCTCTTAAGGGCATTGAAACAGCTACTTTTGCAATATTCGACAAAAGAGACGGCTCACCAGCATCACCAATATCAATAACCGACGATCTCCGATAAATAACATTGGTATTATCGAGGTGATCTGTAAGAGTCTGCAACTTGCTCTTATCACCTTCAACTCTTATTGAATAAGCGATAGATGCGCCATTAACCAATATATTTGGATTGCTCTGTTGCTTTGAGATTATCCCATTACTGTCATGCATCTCTAAACGACTAAAGCACTGAATTGCAACACGCTTAAGTACATCTGAGCCATCTTGAATGATCTTTAAAAGAGATGATTTAAACTGAGAATCAAGTGGAACGCCAAAATTAATCAACGTATCAACCGCATTAACAATCGTCTGCTCATCGCTACTAGATATAGCATCATAAATAGTAGGCAATGTACTGAGATCACGTCGACGTCCTAGTGCTTCAATAGATTTGCGGCGAGTAATAGAGTCAAAAATATTTTCTCTGTCCCCAGTGGCAGCTAAAACTAACGCGTCAAGAGAGTCTCGCGAAGAACAAGCTCCCAGCCTTGTCGCTGCAATATACTTAATGCCAGGATTATCGAGAGTACTAATATTTTGGGAAAGCAATCTAATGGCCTGCTGTTCATCCATCCACGAAAATAAAGTATCAAATCTCTGCGAGTTAGGCACCATGCGAAACGCGTATATTTATTTCTAACAGCGGAATTTATCTATAACGATGAATTGGTAAGAATTGACCCATGCACCTGCAAAATTGATAATTAATGGATATCTAGCTTAAGAAGAATAAAGCGAAGCAAGTGATCAGAGCACGATGAGAATTTCATCCATTGCATAGGCACCAAGCAGCAACAAGCCAATCTCAAAATCAAGCTTGATTAAATACTTTGCTTTTTGCACAGAAGCCTGACAACGCGGACGGGGCCCTTACATCCAAGGAGAATGAAAAGCCCACTGGACCCTCCATAAGCAAAACAACTCTGATAAGAAGCGGATACATGCTGGTAAAATATGGATAAGCAACTAGATTCTCTATGTCGCGCGCTGAATTCATACGCTTTCTTGAAGTTCTAGAAGAAGATTTGCCATTCAGAGCTCTTTTCCAGGAAGCTGAGCCCGAGGAAATCCTCAAGCTCGCAGATGAACATGGATTTATCTTTTCGGATGAAATAAAGGGTCGTTTCCTGAATCGATGGGCAGGTGTGTATTTCTGCCCATTTGCCAATGATGTAGGCAGGTTATGCCCAAAAATGGTGCCGGAAGGATTTAGCACACTCCTACATTATTCACAGACAACATGTGCCAAAGAGGATAAAGTAGAACGTTTTGATTTTCGTGCTGGAGGCTATTATGAAGGAGTAAAAACAGTAACTGGATAAAGGAAAAGATATTAACTCCTAGAATTTAATAGGTTCTGAAGTCGTGCCAATGCAGACTGAGCTGCTTCCTGAATCAATGGATCATCATTGTTTTCTTGAAGTTTCTGTAAAGCATCTTCAGCCATAGGATTCGGGATATCGGCAAGAGCCTGAGATGCACTAAAGATCAAAGCCACATTTTCACTGCTGAGAGACCTTGCAAGAAGTCTTATTGCCTCTTCAGACTTAAATTGTTGCTTACCAATCTGACCGAGACACATCAAAGCACCTTGTACGACCACCATATCTGTATCATCAATCCCTTGTTCCAGCATCTCCATCACTGAATCAGGAAAAGGCTGATCAGGAAAGTTCTTGAACAATTGTACGAATGCCTTCGGACAACAACGCCTTGCAGTTTGATTCTCAGTTGTTGCATAAAGTTCGATCAAAGGATCGAATGCAGAACTCCCAAAGAAACCAATTCCTTTAACAGCCGCTCTATATACTTTGGGATCATGATGACAGAAAAGTTGTAATAATTTTGGCATCGCCTCCTTCTGATAGTGCTCAGAGAGAATCAAACAGGCTTCTTCCTGAATCCTAGGATTGGGATGCATTAGATCCTCAAATAATGCATCAATTGAAGGAATAATCGAATCGTCGCTCACTTAATAGACTAATCATTGAGTATTCCATATTAGCATTGGATGTCTCGGGTCATAAGATATTGGAATTTGGTTCTCAACTAACCAATAACTGCCTGTGCTTTCAGACGCAGCAAACTGTCGACATCCGATTCGACAAGCTGTTGTAGCTGACGTTGATATCGAATTTGCAGACGATCTGTCTGATCAGCTTGGATTAAGAGGAGGCCTGCATAACACATATCCCAACCAGGCTTATTTTCTAGAGAAAAACAATTGTCCAGAATACAATCGTATTGGCCAGGAAACAATTTAGCGAATGATAACAAAGCCGCTGGTGGTGATTTTCTAAATTGTGGGCGCTTATCGATAATCGCATCCGAGAGGATTTTATATATTCGAACAAGGGCTTCATCACTCCAACCTGCCTTCAGTCCAAACAAACGCATCAAAAAATAGTGCGCACCGTAGTCATTATGGGCTTTTTCTCGCCAGCAATTGTCAACAGCAATCCAAGTCTCTTCAGCATCGCAGTTGAAGAGCGCCTGCATCGCAAGATAACAACGACTGAAATCTGGGTGAAACAAGCCCTCTACCAAAAGCTGTGTAGGCATAGATTCAGCGTAATGATGAAGAACAGTTATCGACCGAGGATCATCAAAAAAAAGTTGATCAACTGCTGTTATTGCGTGATCGTTTGAGAGTTTTTTTACAGGGTTATCAAATAAAGCTCGAACAGCTCGCATCCGAAATGCAGGGGAAATTGGTGCCTGGACTAAATCAGATAAAAGCTCAACAGCATTCGCGTCGATCACATCTTGTACAGCCGACTGTCGATCCATTTGATTGGAACTGTACAAATGATCTGAAAGATCAGCCAGATGTGAATGATCTCCAGATAGCTGAATCATGGCGGCGATAGCAGCACCGCGCACCGAAGGCTTTTCATGAGCTGTAAGAGCCGAAATCGTTGAAATTGCTGATTTAACAGAAAGCTTCGATAAACTTTGAATTAAGACTCTTTGATTTTGACAAGTGTCATCCACCAAATGAATCATGCGTTGATGCACTTCAGGGTCTTGACAATTCAGACGAGCCAAAGCCCAAGCAGCATTCTCAACCATATAAATATCAGAGCTATCTAAAAAACTCGCAATTTTAGGTTTGGCCTCTGTCACCCCTAATCGCGCAAGAACTTCTACAGATTTTCGTTGTGCAAGACCTATAGCTGTAACTGTAGACGGCCTATCGAGAAAAATTAATAATGCTTGGCTTGTTATTGGGTCAGGAAAATTGATCAGGTGGGAAACGGCCATATAATAATCACTTTCACTCTCTAAATCATCAACTTTTTTAGACAGGATATTAACGGCCTCACTTTGATCAAGGCCAGCATGAATATTATCAAAAACACCGGGCATCAGAAATGACCAACTTCTCAATGATTCTACATGCTGTAGATGATTGAATGCTTCACGTCAAGATAAGAAAGTATTAGCAAGCTTGCCAACAGACGATACAAGGGGCAAAATTCTTTTTATCCACTATAAAAAATTATGGGACCGTTTCCAGGACGATTGATTCAGGTTTCGACAGGAGTGATGGACGGCTGTAGGCCCTCAACGCCACACACAGTTGGTGTGGACACCCGATTCATGGCGCAATGGATGCAAGCTTTTAGAAGTTGCAAAACATCGATCACATGTGTCGGGTGGAGCAAAGCCGAGCATCGCCCATTGATAGCAACACCTAAAACGAAAGAATCGACTTCCAAGGTACGACAACTAGTTGAGAAATTGACATCGACGTCAGAGTCTTCTTCCAGCAAGAAAACCTCAGACAAGATAGAAGAAAGTAAAGAGACCAAAAAAAGCTCTGGTCGACGCAAAAATCGCCGAAAGCAGTCTTAAAGACTGCTTATAGGGATGCTGAGGAAACCTGAAAAATGGAATCTTCTGGACGCCCAGATTTAAGAACATCCCAATTGATCGCCTGAAGAAAAGCAACTTCATCGGTTGTTTCGACTAAGTCAACACCCCAATATCCCTCCTGGAGTGGAGCTCCAGGAGAAGCCTGGGAATCCTTCCTTCCACCGAGTGCCAAGACAACGTGGTTCATCTCATGCCCAAGTTGTCGACGGTATTGAGACCATGTCTGAACTAGATCAGCAGCCAGTTCTTGCGGCGACAAATCAGATGATATTGAGAGTTTCCAATGAGGATGATCGAGAACTGCAGTTGATGAAATGTTTTCTGAAAGAGATTTAAGTGCTTGTGCAAGCTCCTCAAAATTCAATGCAGGCACGTGGCCTGATTGAACTTGTAAGTTATGAGATAGAACAAACGTTGTCATCAAAAAACAGTTTCTTTGAGAAATCTAATGGAATTGAAGCTTGTCTGTGATGGGTGATTCAAGGTCTTCCATCTGACGGACACAAAAAAGGGGGGAGCAAAGCCCCCCCCCAGCTAGAACCTTGAGCGGATCAAGAAAGAGCGTTGATCGCGTAATCAAGGTAGCTCTTGAACTCGTTCAGAGCCTGGGGGCTCATATCACGAGGTGCACAACCGCGGTTGCGGGTGTAGGTGAGAGCTTCAATGTATGCATTGGTGGGAAGACCCAAGGTGCGATACACCTCACGTGCTCCAGCAATGCCCCACTCATCGAGAGGGCCGGTACCACCAACGATGAGGCAGTAGTTGATCAAGCGCAGGTAGTGGCCGAGATCGCGGTAGCACTTGTCGACCTTCACCTGGCTATCACCGGCTTCACCGGGTTGCCGCAGATAGGCGTACTTGTTGAAGCAAGCATCACCAGCTTCGCGGGTGACGTTGTCCAGACCGGCGGCCAGCTTTTCAGCAGCCTCCAGACGAGCAGCAGCTCGCTGAATATTGCCCTGAACAGCCTCAAGGTCGTTCTGAGAAGGGAAGCGACCGGCTGCATCAGCAGCGGTCACAACAGTGGTGACGACGGATTTCATTTGAGATCCTTAGGTAAAAGGTGCTGAGAAGGTAAAAAGAGAAGACTTGTTCGTCCGCAGATCAGCTGATAGCGCCAATCACACGATCGAAGTAGGAACCTGCTTCAGACACCAGTGCAGAGCAGTCGCCCTGAGTGGTTTCCATCTTGCGGTACTTAGCACCACCGCTTGCAGGGGTATTGGTCTGACCAATAAGAGCCGTAGCAGCGGATTTCATGATCGCAACTGCGCGGGCGGCAGACTGAGTAGGAACACCTAAAGCGATGTAGGTTTCCTTGAGGCCGTTAAGGCAACGGTCGTCCAGCACGGAAGCGTCACCAGCCAGCAAGGCATAGCTGATGTAGCGAAGCACGATCTCACCATCGCGAAGGCAAGCAGCCATGCGACGCGTGGGGTAGCAGTTGCCGCCGGCCTGGATGAGACCTGTGTTTTCGCAGATCATTCCGGTTACCGCATCGGAGACGATGCAATAAGCGTTGGAGGTAATGGCGTTGACAGCGTCCAGACGCTTGTTGCCATCTTGCACGTAGGAGCGGAGGCTAGCGAGGTCGCTACCACCAACAGGTGCAGTTTTGGCGTCAGCGCTGACGACTGTGCGGGAGAATGCGTCGAGCATTGGGGGCCAGACAGTTTGGGGGATGCAGTGCTTCGGGGACCGATGGGTGAGCAGGCCTTAAAGACCTGGTAGCCCAAGGGTGGTGGAAGCGCTGACCAAGGCTAAACTCAGTTGTCAGCTGGCTTTGCAAACAGACCCCTTTACGCAAAAGTTTGTCACCTTGCGGCAATAGCAAGGAGTTCCTCCAGCTGAACAGGGCACCTTCAACAGCACTCTTTCCTTTGTTTGAGCAATGCTGAGCGAAGGTTCACAAAAGCCTTAAGCAGGCGAGTTGGAGGCTTACTATCGCCAGGGTCAACATGTGAAATGCATGGACAACGCAGCATCCGATTTACCCAGCATCCAAGAATTGCAAGAGTCTATTGAGGAATTAGCTGCCTACCGAGAAAGACTTTTTCAAGATGTAATTGGTCTAGGCAAAAAACTGCGCCTTTCACAGAAAAAAATCGACGCCACGGTAGCGGCGCATCCAGAGCTACAACGGCTCGACGAAGTCATGTCACAACTCGTCGCCCAGAAGAATGCGCAGCAGGCACAATCTTGATCCGCTTAGGCAATAATTCGTTCGTCGACTTGAATTAATCTATTCCACAGGTTCAAGCCAATGGTCCAAACACTATCCCCGCCGATGACGATGGCGGATTTTTTTCAAGCCAGCCGCGGAACTTGGTTGAACAGGCGCGCTGTTCATCACCTCGACCACCAAGATGATGAAGCGGCAGACTCGAATCTAATCATTGAACCTTTCAACTCAGATGACCCAGTCGTATCCAAAATCTGCGATTCTTTGAACATTAAGACCGAAGACAGTTCTGGTGGAGCTCGGTTTTGGTGGGAAAGCAACATCAAGAAGGGCGTCCGCAACGATGACTATGCGGCAGTCGTGATCGACGTCCCCTCCCACGATGATTCCCGCAAGGGTTTTCTTCTGAGAGATGTAGGCTATGTCGAGAAACAATCCGTACTGAGCACATACACCTTTGCGGACGACGGAGTGGTAACAATCACGACGCGATACGACACCAATGTTGGTATTGAACGGTGTTGGTTTGTGACAGATCAGATCAGAATGAGAGTAAGTTCTGTTCAGTGTTTAGACGGCGTTGCAATGACCACATATTGCACTGAGTTTCGATGCCCTACCGATGCTGAAATCGCCGGCATTTCCGAGCGTTCACAGAACCTGGCCATGGCGACCTCTACAAGCAAAGGCTGAACATCATGTTTGATCCATTTCTTGATGAATTGCATTCAGGGATCAAAGCCCGGGGCGCAGTGCCAATTGAGGTTCCCCCTGGCCTGGAGCACAATCAATCATCCAAGCGCTCCAGCACGATCCAAAGCTGGCTTTGGGACGTTCCTGGATTTCGTCGTTGGCGCGTTACAAGATTGGATGCTGGCGACAGCCTCCAGGTGCTGAATTCAGTTGCCTATCCGGATTACGCCTACGACCATCCTCTGATGGGAGTTGATCTTCTGTGGTTCGGAGCCAAGCAGAAGTTAGTGGCAGTTCTAGATTTCCAGCCCCTCGTTCAAGACAAGGATTACTTAGAACGTTACTTCGATGGTCTGAAGTCTCTCAATGCTCAATTCCCGGATCTCAACGGAGAAGAGACAATGCGGTCTTTCGACCCAAATCAGTATTTCTCCTCCTGGTTGCTTTTCTGCCGTGGCGGCTCGGAACAGGCCACAACATCACTGCCTCCTGCCTTTAGCGCTTTCCTAAAAGCTTATTGGAACTTGCACGACGAAGCAGTTAAAAACTCATCGTTCATCAATCCAGAAAAAGTAGAGCAGCTTCAAAAAAACTACGATATCTACAGCGCCGAGAGAGATCCTGCGCACGGCCTTTTCAGCAGTCATTTTGGCAGTGATTGGTCTGATCGTTTCCTGCACGAATTTCTTTTCCCTGAATCTGCTAAACCATGACGCTCCAGCGCGCTAACAGCTCTGATCCGCTCGCAATACCGGGCTGGGCATGGCAGCCATTTCTTGATGATGCGGTTGCGGCACTCCAGACATTTGAGCCGCAGCCCTACCCAATTGAACAAGATTTTTTATTCAAGCAGGGGCAAATTGGCTCACGGGCGAAGCCAGTCACCGTGACCACAGCCACATGGGCTTGCCGCACTGAAAAATTTCGGCAAGTTCGTGCCGCTTGTGTCAACGGGGGGGACGCAGCATCGGTACTTAATTTCGTCATCAATCCATCCTCCAAGTACGACTTGCCCTTTTTTGGAGGTGATCTCGTCACCCTGCCTGGCGGTCATCTTCTTGCACTCGACCTTCAGCCCGCCGATAAAAGCGATGAGCAACACACGCGACCGGTTTGGGATCAGTTGATGCCAATTTTTGAGCGGTGGCGCGAGAAATTACCCGACGGTGGGCCGATCCCCGAAGAAGCCCAGCCCTTCTTTTCTCCTGGCTTTCTCTGGACCCGTCTTCCTCTCGGGGAAGAAGGGGAGCACTTGATCGAAACCGTGGTGCGACCTGCCTTCAATGAGTACTTGTCTCTTTATCTGCGGCTTGCGGCCACGGCTGAACCTGTCTCTGACCAGCGCTCTGAGGTTCTCTTCGCAGGTCAACGTCGTTACACCGACTATCGCGCCGAGAAAGACCCGGCCCGAGGAATGTTGACCCGCTTTCATGGCAGTGAGTGGACAGAGGCATACATCCACGAGGTACTTTTCGATCTTTGAGAAAAGCCTCACCACTTCCTTGTTGTAGCAAGGGAGTTAAGCATTATGAACAGCTTTCGGGAGGCTCCCGAGCTGTTGGTCAGAATCGCAGGCGACGGGATGGAGGCAATAGCCTCAGTTCATCCCTTTCATGTCTGAGATTCCCCCTCCAGACGTAGTTCACAGGAACAACAACCATGTTCGACGCCTTCACCAAGGTTGTCGCCCAGGCCGATGCCCGGGGACAATTCATCAGCACCAGCGAGATCGATGCTCTCGCAGCCATGGTTTCCGACAGCAACAAGCGTCTGGATGCCGTTAACCGCATTTCCAGCAACGCTTCCAGCATTGTTGCTTCGGCTGCACGCCAGCTGTTTGCTCAGCAGCCCTCTTTGATTTCACCAGGCGGTAACGCTTACACCTCCCGTCGCATGGCAGCTTGCCTGCGTGACATGGAGATCATCCTGCGTTACGTCACCTACTCCGCTTTCACCGGCGACGCTTCCGTGATGGAAGACCGCTGCCTGAATGGCCTGCGTGAGACCTATCTGGCCCTTGGTACTCCTGGTGCTTCGGTTGCAGCAGGCGTCAACCTGATGAAGGAGGCTGCCCTCTCCATCGTTAACGACAAGGCAGGTATTTCCAATGGCGACTGCGCCTCGTTGAGTAGCGAGATCGGCACCTACTTCGATAAGGCCGCAGCATCCGTCGCCTGATCGACGCGTTAATCCGACGTCTTTCACTTCTCCCATCAACCAATGAAAACCCCTCTTACCGAAGCTGTTGCAGCAGCTGATTCCCAGGGTCGTTTCCTGAGCAACACCGAAGTTCAGGCTGCCTCCGGCCGTTTCAATCGCGCCAAAGCCAGTCTCGAAGCGGCCAAAGCCCTCACGAGTAAGGCCGATTCCTTGGTGAACGGCGCAGCTCAAGCTGTGTACACCAAGTTCCCCTACACCACTCAGATGGCGGGGCCAAATTACTCAGCAACTCCCGAAGGCAAGGCCAAGTGTTCCCGTGACGTGGGCTACTACCTGCGCATGATCACCTACTGCCTGGTCGCCGGTGGTACTGGCCCCATGGACGACTACCTGATTGCCGGTCTGGCCGAAATCAACCGTACTTTTGAGCTCTCCCCTTCCTGGTACGTGGAAGCTCTGAAGCACATCAAGGCGAACCACGGCCTCTCTGGCGACGCTGCCACTGAAGCCAACAGCTACATCGACTACGCCATCAATGCTCTGACCTGATCGGTTAGACAACAGATGTGACAGCCCTCCTCATGGAGGGCTTTTTTTTGTTCAAACAGCTTGGGCCAGGATTCTAAAAATGACCCCAACAGAGCAGAACTTTCTCAGCTTGCTTTGCGGCGAATACAGCAATCAGCAACAAGCATTGGACAACCCTCCTTTCTTTGCACATATTTTCCTGAGATACCGACCTTTAGAGCATCTCCAACCAGGGTCTATTTTGTTAGAGCAAAGCTATGCAGTTGACCCAAAGAATCCTTACCGACTACGCATGATCAGAGCAGAGGAACAATCACCTGGAATTATTAAGTTGTGGAACCATACCTTCCGCGAGCCATCAAGATTTGCCAAAGCAACCTTTGACAAAGAATGTCGGCAGACCATTCAAGACAGCGACCTGATCTGCCTTGACCAATGTCACTACCAAGTTGCACACAAGAGCGACGGATATCATGGATCAATCGAACCAGGCTGTCGGTGTATGGTTACCCGAAATGGGCAAGAAACAGTCCTGGTAAGCACTTTTCACCTCCAGGAGGACTCATTAAAAACTCTTGACCGTGGTCATGACCCAAAAACGAATGAAAGACTTTGGGGCGCCATTGCAGGAGAATTTCAATTCAGACGAACAAAATCATGGGAAGCAAAGTGGGAACAAGACATTCATTCATGAGCATGGATACAAAGACCATTTTTTAAGCGCCTAAGACAGTGGGGCAAACCTATAGAATGCAAAGCAAGTTTTGTTAAACAAAACTACTTTGATTCCAATTGACTCAGTCACAGCCGCTCTTGAAGCCCTCGACCACCAGGATGCGGGTGTGCGGTATCACGGTGCTTGGTGGCTCGGAAAAAACAGGTCGGTTGAGGGAGTACCACGATTGGTGGAATGCCTTCTAGACGAAAGGGACAAAACATGTACAGGTGGATACCCCCTAAGAAGGCAAGCAGCAAGATCACTGGGAATGATCAAAGACTCACGCTGTTTACCAGAGCTTCTTAAAACACTAGAAACAGATGACGTGCAATTGCATGAAGCAACACTTAGAGCCCTAATTGAAATCAAGAGTGATCAATGCTCAAGCTCACTCATAAGCTACCTTGACCGAGACATTCCCAACAAACCAATAGAAGCGCTTATAGAAGCTTTAACAGAGCAAAGACTGTGGGATATTTCAGAAAAGATTCAACCCTTTCTTAACGATAAATCAGAGAGGATCGTTGGCTCTGCAGCAGCTTTTTTCTATAGCTACACAGGCGAGATGACCTATTTAGACAAAGTCATCTCACTTCTTGATCACCAGAATCGCTTCATCAGGCAATCCGCTGCATTCGACCTAGCCCGTATCGGAACAATCAAGGCAACAGATCCAATCCTAACTGCCAGGATCCCCAACAACGTCAAGATGTTTGCCATAAAAGCCATACTCAATAAATCACTCAGCCGAAGCAATCAAGCAGATTCTATTCCAGATACCGACCTCGCATCAATTCATTCCTCTCTCTTCAAATCACTTGACAGTCTCGCCAGAGACAACTTTTCGGGGAACCTATTGATTGAGCAAGACAATCAAATTCCAGAAACCTATCCAGGAGACGACTCAACAGAAAGCGATCTACTTTCAGATGCATTCGACAACCTAAGGGCACCATCCTTGACGAGCAGAAAAGCAGGCATACAACAACTCGTCCGTGGCGCTGATCATTTCAAAATCGATCTTCTTGATCTGTACTTCTCAGAATCGGATCAAGACATCACAATGGGGCTGATCAAGGCCATGGCTGAACTCAAAAATCCCCATTACGCAAACGCACTTATTGATGCCATTGGGGTCGAAATTGGCAATCATTGCCAAGGAAACATTCGACGCGTCGCAGCGTGCGCCCTTGGTGACATCAATTGGAACGCACAGATTTCGTCGCAATCACTGCATGCCGTTTTCAACAAACTCGAATGGACACTTCATTCACCTGAAGACTGGGGTTTGCGCTACAGCGCATGCTTGGCGCTGGAAGGAATTGACAATGCCAATTCAATTGAACTTTTAAATGAAGCCAAAGCAAAAGAAACCGACCCAGTCCTCTCTGCACGCCTTGACAAGGCAATACTAAAATCAAAAAAACAAGACTTCTATCCATCACATCGAAAGCAAAAAAGTTCTCTAAAATAAATGATGAAAGTATTGTTCGTCTGCCTTGGCAATATCTGCCGCTCTCCAGCAGCCGAAGGCGTGTTTCTGCATCTGCTGCAGGAACGTGGTCTCAGCGATCAATTCGTGGTGGATTCCGCCGGAACAGGCGGATGGCATGTGGGCAATCCGGCGGACCGACGGATGCAGGGAGCGGCCAACCGCCGCGGCATTCAGCTGCCCAGCCGCGCACGACAGATCAGCCTCGACGATTTCTCGAGTTTCGATCTGGTGCTGACCATGGACTACGACAATCTCACCGCCGTGCAAGGACTGGCCAGGGAAGCTGGCCCAAGGGCGACAGCCACCATCAAACCGATGCTCAGCTACGCCCGCAGCTTCTCTGAAACAGAGGTCCCCGATCCCTATTACGGAGGCGACGCGGGCTTCGAGCATGTGCTCGACCTGCTCGAGGATGCCTGTTCCAACCTGCTCGACGAGCTCAGCCCGCCGGCGTAGGCCAGGCTTCTTCGGCCACTCGAGACCGAAACTCCGTCACCAGGGCGTCGATCACAGCCGCAATGCTCATGCCATCGGTGACGAGCTCCACAGCATCGTCTGCCTGCACCAAGGGGGCTTCCTCGCGGGTGCTATCGAGATGGTCCCGTTCGGCGATCTGTGCCTCGAGCTCAGATCGCTCAGGCACCGGGAAACCCCGCTGCTCAAGATCAAGGGCTCGACGCCGGGCGCGCTCGCCCACCGTGGCCGTCAGAAACACCTTTAGATCAGCATCCGGAAAAACAGCCGTGCCGATGTCGCGACCTTCCGCAACCAAGCCACCCTTGGCACCCATCGCCTTCTGCTGTGCCGTCAGCGCTTGCCTCACGCAGCGGTGAGCCGCCACAGCCGAGACCGACGCTGTGACTTCAGGGGAGCGAATCGCGTCGCTCACGTCCTGCCCGTTCACCAACACCTGCTGGCCGCCACCGGGCAGCGACCGCAGCTGAAGATCCAAGGCATTCAAGAGAGCCTCAATGGACGTCGCATCCTGGGGGTCCACACCGTTTTGTTGCACCAACCAGGTCACCGACCGGTACATCGCGCCGGTATCGAGGTAGACCAGCCCCAACCGCTCAGCAAAAGCCCGGGTAACGGTGCTTTTCCCGGCACCGGCCGGGCCATCAATGGCAACGAGAGGCTGGCGAGTCATCAGGAAGACATGATCGATCAAACGGGTCGTCCCGCAGCGCACCGCCGCGGCCAGCAGCGAGATGGCGGTTTCAGACCCACAGGGCTGAAGACTGAGGGGATCGACCCTCTCTACATACTCCACCTCAAGCCCCGCATCACACAGGCTCCTGCGGACTGAATCCTTGGGATCGTTCTGATCAGCACGGCGCAAAGCTGCTGGCAGAGCAGCAGCCCGCTCACGATCCGCAGCAGAGAGGTACTGGTTGCGGGAACTCAATGCCAGGCCATCCGCTTCACGAAGCGTGGGAACCCCCTGCACCGCCAGGTTCAAATCCAGATCAGCGACCAACCGGCGCAGGATCACGAGCTGCTGCCAATCCTTTTCACCTAGCCAAAGACATGAGGGCTTCACCAGCTGCAGGAGACGGGCCACGACTGTGACCACACCATCAAAGTGACCTGGACGGGATGCGCCGCAGAGATGGGACTGGAGGGCGGCCGGCGCTGACCGGGACACAACTGAATTGAGTCCACCGGGGTAGACCGTGTCGACACTCGGAGCCCAGAGGGCGTTGGCGCCACTGCCTTGGGCTAAAACCCGATCCGCCTCGAGCGCGCGGGGGTAGCGGTCGAAATCTTCGGTAGGACCGAATTGGAGTGGGTTGACGAACACACTCACAAGAACAGGGCCTTGTTGGGCAGCTCGGCGAATCAGCTGGCCGTGGCCTTCATGCAAACCACCCATGGTGGGCACGAATTGAAGCGGTCCACGGAGGCCAGTCCGGAAGATCTCCAGCTCGGCTTGCGTGGAGAGAACAACAAGGCTCAGCGCAGCACCTCAAGCTTGACTTGGGCAATTCCAGAGGCGGTCAGCCCAAGATCGGAGGCGGCGCCGTGGCCAAGGTCGATCACACGGTGATAAACGAAGGGCCCACGATCATTGATGCGAATAACAGCGCTTCGCCCGTTCCAAAGATTGGTCACACGAACCTTGGTGCCGAAGGGAAGCGTGCGATGGGCCGCCGTCATCGTGCCGGGCTGATAGACCTCGCCATTCGCTGTTCGGTTGCCATAAAAACCGGGGCCGTACCAACTGGCTTCTCCGGTGATGACTTTGACGACGTCAGGGACGACCCTCAGCTTGGGCTTAGGGAGCTCCGCTGCAGGGGGTGCATCGACTTGCTTGACCTCTGCAGGAGAGAGCGTTGCCTGCAACTCAGACACCTGTGGCTCGACGACCAGATCGAGGGGATCCAGGCGTTCTGCACCATCAACAGCCAGAAAATCGCTTGCCACCACGGGCAAGAGTGCAGCACTACCTGAAATCGCTCCGGAGAGCGTGGCCACCGTCAGAAGGACTCGCATGCAGAGCGGCTTGACCAACGAAACGGAACTGAAGTCGCAGTTCTCGAGCGTTGACTGGCCTAATCAAACAGTTGCTTGAGAACCTAAAAAAACCGCTCCCGAAAGAAAATGGGGCCCCATCGCCATGACCGTCACAACAACCCAAGCCCGACTGCACCGGCAATCCCTGCACTGACTGGCAGATCAACGCCCAAAAGCAAGCCCCCACGCATAAGCCGGGAATAAAGGAACAATAAGCAGATCGAATCAGAAGCTGTGCCGGCAGCCCAAGCCGCACAGGCGCCCCGGCATTGCAGGATCATTGCAACGGATTCATTCCATGGATTACAAGAGCGCTGGAGTTGACGTTGAAGCCGGACGTGCGTTCGTGCAGCGCATCAAGGCCTCTGTGGAAGCCACCCACCGACCGGAGGTCATCGGAGGCCTTGGGGGATTTGGGGGGGTGATGCGCCTCCCCAGCGGCCTGCGAAAGCCCCTGCTGGTGTCGGGCACCGATGGCGTCGGAACCAAATTGGAACTGGCCCAGGAGCATGGCAGCCATCACGGCGTTGGCATCGACCTGGTGGCGATGTGCGTCAACGATGTGATCACCTCAGGAGCAGCGCCTCTCTTTTTTCTGGATTACATGGCCACTGGTGCTCTGGCGCCGTCGGCGATGGCTGAGGTCGTGGAGGGAATCGCCGATGGATGCAGGCAAAGCGGCTGTGCCTTGCTTGGTGGAGAAACCGCGGAGATGCCGGGGTTCTATCCCAAGGGGCGCTACGACCTCGCCGGCTTTTGCGTGGCCGTCGTCGAAGAAGACCAACTCATTGACGGCCAGCGCATCCAGCCTGGCGACAGCGTGATCGGTGTGGCCAGCAGCGGCGTGCACAGCAATGGCTTCAGCCTGGTGCGCAAGGTGCTGCAACGCGCCAATGCTGATGCGAGCACCGTTTATGGCGATGACCAGCGGCCTCTGATCAGCGACCTACTGGCAGCCACAACCCTGTATGCCGACCTCGTGCAACATCTGCTGCAGGGCGGATGTGAGCTCCACGGAATGGCCCACATCACAGGCGGGGGACTACCGGAAAACCTGCCGCGGTGCCTGCCAGAAGGCTTATCTGCTCGCATCGACGCCACCAGCTGGACCAGGCCTCCACTCTTCCGCTGGCTGCAGGACGCAGGAGACATTCCCGAACGGGACCTCTGGCACACGTTCAACCTCGGCATCGGTTTCTGTCTGGTTGTGCCGGCAGGGAGTGAAGGCACTGTCATCGATTACTGCCGCGTCAAACAACATCAGGCCTGGGTGATTGGCGACGTGGCGTCCAAGTCCAACGACCCGGGTAACACAACGGCTCTGGAGGGGGTGCCCGCCTGATTGCGTCAGTTTCAGACGGGTTCAATGCAGCTGAGCACCAGAACGGAAAGGATCGAATAGGGTGCTGCCAAGCACATCGGAATCTTTTCCGATAGCAACGTCAATACATTTATTTTCAATGCCTTTTGATAAGCCCCAGCGCATCACGCGACGTCGATCGTCTGCAGGACCGGTTCCACCAAGACGCCCTTTAGCTTCCGGACAAGACAGGCAGCAGGGCTACAGGCAGGGTGCAAGGCCGACATTTCTCACACTGCGAGATCACGGCAAGGTCTTCGTGGCCGACATGCCGTACCTCTCAGATGGGCAGTTGGCCCACATCGGGAAAGAAGCCGAAGAGGTTTTGGAAAGCCTTGAACGGCGGATTCAAGACATGGAGCAGGAGCTCAGTCAGGGCCCTCAGGAGCGCGACACCCTGATCAAGGCGTGCACCAAACGCGACGTCACCCGACGATTCATCCGCGCCATTCAGGACGAGCAGGAGAACCGTCAGAACAACCCTGCTTTAAAGAGCGCTGCAAGCGAATCCCTACCTCGCACATTTCTGGAGGTCGCCCGGCATCGACTGCCCGGGGCAACCTTCGATTCACTCCTGCAAGAAGCGCTAACCGCCTGCGCTCAACAGCAGGAGGCCTCCCCCGCTCCCACTCCCCGGGAACCCTCCGAAGACAAGGTCATTCCGATTCGCACCAACGGAGATAGCCTCCCAGTCGTGGTGAGTCCAGCCCCCGAATCCGCCTCGGAGGCCTGAGCATCTCGTTTAGCGACTCTGGAATGGATTAGCGGGCATCCGCTCGCTGCAACTGCATCGGGCAGCATCCAAACGCTGGCATTCCTGCGTCGACAAGGACCACTGCAGTGCACCGGCAACATCCCTTGCTTGGTTCGGAGTTCGTAGCCCAGGAATCGGCGTCGTACCCAGTGATCTGCACCAGTTCAAGGCGACTTGCACCATCGTTGCTCCATGCTCGATCGCGATGGCATGCATCACCCTGCGCAGCTCAAAACTTGCGGGAAGGAGTCGCCGGAACAGACGACGTCTCAACCAGGTTGCGGGAAGCGTCTGCTCAGCCCCGGGAGGACATCCAAGGACGCCGAAGGCCAGAGGGCTGTAAGCCAAAACCTCCACATCCCTGTCCCTGCTGACGGCGATCAACTCGAGCAGCTGATCATCCCCAGGCGCCAAGAGTGAACACTGAACCTGAACACTGCGCAGGGAAACACCGCGTTCCAACAGACGGTTGTGGATCAACGCCAAGCGCTGGGGGCCCAAATTGGACAGCCCCAGCTCGGAGACCCGGCCACAAAGCACGAGCTCAGCCAAGCCATCGAGAAGGCCTGCCTCTTGCCAAGGCGCATAGCGAGCGGTGCTCCAGTGCAACTGCACCCGCTGGAGCTGCCCTTTGAGACGCTTTCGGCTGGCCTCAAAGGCGGCATCGAATCCTCGACGGCCCCATCTCCAGGGGAAGGGTGCCAACTTTGTCGCGACCATCAGCTGGGATCGACGAAGGGCTGGCAACTCAGCAATGAATTCGCCAAGAAGCTCTTCACTGCGCCCAGTCAGCCTCCCCGTGCCATAGGAATCCGCTGTATCCACCAGGTTGAGCCCAGAACTAAGGGCCTGTCGAAACGTGTCGCGCAGTCGACCATCGTCCCGCTCGGGGTCGTATCCCCAAACCGCCTTGTTACCCCAGGCCCAGGTGCCAAAACCGATGCCGTTCAACGGGGCGACGCTGCTGCCAGCCATGATCGCCTTCATCTCGTCCAGCTGCGTCATGACCGCATCCCCCGCACAGGAGCCTGCGACATCGCCCGATCAGGCTGTGGAGGGATCGTCTGCAGACGAGGAACGCATCCTCTGCAACCACTGCCGAAGAACCGCCAGCAACGGGATTCGCTGCCTGGGCATGTGCGTCGCCGACAGTGATTACTGATGATCCGCCTGTGGCTGGCTTCCCTGCTGCTCGCCGTTCCTGCAACGGCCAATCCAATGCTGACCTTTGGCCGCTTGGAGCACAGGCCTTCAAAATGCCGCATCCTTGTCGACGGGCGTCCCTTGGATTGCAAGCGCCTCCAGATCAGTGCGAACGGAAGTAGTGGCCTGCGGCTTCGCTTCATCGGAGACGATGAGGCGACGGGGGGCAGTTTTCAATTGAGCTTCGTGAGCCTTGATGGAGACCAGGGCAGTCCGCTTCTCTGCGACCGCTCCGGCTGCCGCTTGGATCAGCGCAGCTGGAGCGCGAGCCTTCTCAGCACCGCATGGGCCCGCTTTGACGCCAGAGGACTTCCCACGGGCCTGCCAGTGGCACGCACAGCCACTGGCAGCTGTTGGATTGATGCCGAAACCGTCAACTGCGAGAGTCACTCACGCAACATTCCCGCAATGAGCGCGGAGGCTCAACTGTGACGAGGATTAAAAGGCGGCACCCAGATTCGAACTGGGGATAAAGGATTTGCAATCCTCTGCCTTACCACTTGGCCATGCCGCCGCTGGGGAACAGCCGCTCCCATCAGGGGATCGTATCAGCCATGCCCCTGGCTCTCTGCTGTTTCTCTGCAATGGCCACGGCGAAGACCTGATCACCCTGCGGATCATCCAGGCCGTCCATCGACGTGCTCCCCGACTTTCCCTATCCGTGCTTCCTCTGGTGGGAACCGGCCGTGTTTTTGATGCTGCGGTTCAGCAGGGATGGTTAACGCGCATGGGGCCTAAAGCGGCTCTACCAAGCGGTGGCTTCAGCAACCAAAGCCTGCGGGGACTGCTGGCGGACCTCAGCGCTGGCCTCCCAACCCTGAGCTGGAGCCAGTGGCGCCTGGTGCGCCGCCTGGGTCATCACCACCAACCCATCGTTGCCGTCGGCGATCTGCTGCCGCTGCTGATGGCCTGGAGCAGTGGCTCCCCTTTTGGTTTCATCGGCACCCCCAAGAGCGACTACACCTGGCGCAGCGGGCCCGGACGGGCAAGAAGCGACTGCTACCACCTGCTCAAAGGCAGTGAGTGGGATCCCTGGGAATGGAGCTTGATGCGCTCGCGGCGCTGTCGAGTTGTGGCCTTGCGTGATCGCCTCACGGCCCGTGGCCTGCGCCGCAAAGGAGTGGATGCTCTGTCTCCGGGCAATCCGATGATGGATGGCCTACGAATTCATCCGTTGCCGTCGGCCCTAGAACGCTGCCGACGGGTGCTCCTGCTCTGCGGCAGTCGCATGCCGGAGGCCCAGCGCAACCTGCAGCGGTTGGTTCGCAGCGCCATGGCCCTGCCCGGCAGTGTCCCGATGGCACTGCTCGTGGCCGTCGGCGCCCAACCCGATGCAAAGGCCCTGAGCGACAGTCTTGAACAACTGGGTTTTCGACGCAGCCTTCCTCCTTCGGACCAACTGGGTGCCGAAGCGTGCTGGGTGAAAGGAGCCTGTCTGGTGCTGATCGGGCGAGGTTGCTTTGACCAATGGGCCGGCTGGGCGGAAGCCGGCATCGCCACCGCCGGAACGGCGACGGAACAATTGGTGGGGCTAGGCATTCCTGCCCTGTCCCTGCCGGGACGAGGACCACAGTTCAAGCCAGGCTTCGCCCGCCGTCAGAGCCGCCTGCTGGGGGGAGCGGTTCGTCCGTGCTCTGACGAATCCGAGCTCACCAGACGGCTCGAATACCTCCTGGATGACCCGGCACTCCGCTCCCACTTGGGACGAATCGGTGCTCAGCGGATGGGACCTGCAGGAGGGAGCGATCAGCTGGCACGCCTCATCCTGGATCGCTTCAACGGATACTGAAGACACCCGGTTGGATGCGATGGCTGCGATTCAAGACCCCACCCTCGTCAAACTTTGCGCTCAGCTGGCGAGTCGATTGAGCATCAGCCTCGCCAGCGCCCGTCGCCAGGTCGAGCAAGCCGCGGCCCGTGAAGGTCATCGCGATGTGCAGGGGCGACGGGCGACGGCTGAATCCATGCTGGCCGCCCTCGACAACGACAACGGTGAGCACGCCCGTCAGCTGAACACGTTGTTGGAGCACAGCGAAGGAGATGGCAATTTCATGCTTGAAGACTGACTTCAGTGCTCAAAGATCTGGTGAAAACGCTGCCGGTCCAACTCGGCAACCACCGGAACGCATTGAAAACAGCGCTGAGCCAGATCCCAGCGCCCTTCCCGTCGCAGCATCTGTTCCAAACGCTCCCGGGCCGGCAAGAGATATCGGACGTCGTTAGCGGCATAGGCCAGCTGAGCATCCGTGAGTTCGTCCACACGGCCCCAATCACTGCTTTGGGCGCCCTTATCAAGCTCAACACCCACCAATTCCATCACCAGATCCTTGAGACCGTGGCGGGGGGTGTAGGTCCGCCCGAGCCGACTCCCGACCTTGGTGCAGAAGACAGGATCCACCGCAATCCCCAGACCGGCGGCGAGAGCTGCCACATCAAACCGTGCGAAGTGAAACACCTTCTCCACAGTGGAGGCCTCAAACAGGCGCTTCAGGTTGGGCGCATCGGTCTGGCCCAAGCCAATGCGGACGCAGGCGACACGGTCCTCTGCGTCCGCAATTTGAACCAGACAAAGCCGGTCACGGCCATGGATCAATCCCATCGCTTCGGTATCGACCGCAAGCCGCGGGCACTGCAAATAGCGCTCCGTCCAAGCTGCATCGAGATCGCGATCAAAGACGGCGAATTCCGCAGGGGACGAGGACTGCTCAGCCATGGCTTCAAGGATGGATATGGCCAGTGTGGCCAACCGCCTCTACAGCAAGTCTCAAGACTCTCCTCTTGAATCTCGAAATGAGATCGCATTTGATTGGGGAAGTTATCCCTCGCCTGTGTTCTCCCGCAGAAAGCCATCGCGCACCTGCCTGGCAGACATCGAGCAGTACTTCCACCAGCCACCGCCACAATTTCTCGACCTGGAACTGGCTGTCTGCTGGATCCTTGAGTGCCTGCTCAAAGACGACAACTATCCCTCCGCGCTCCTGCAGAAATTGATCCAGGAAGAGCCACAACTGCGGCTCTCTGAAACCGTGCTGCAGCAGGCTCTGGATTTTCTAGAGCAACAGGGCTCAATTAGCAGCTACACCCAACGCTGCCCGAGTCGTGGACGACCACGGCGCATGCTGCATCTTCAATCGGATGCCCGCAATGAAGCCGAGCGACTCATGGCCCCCTGGCGCAGCTGGCTGGACGCACACCGATTCGCGTTGAACTAAGCGATTCAGCCTGCGAAAGGCTTAAAAAGGTTCATCACGATCGGGATGCCATGCCTGCAGGATTCCAATCCACTCTCCTGCTGACCGTTCTGCTGGCGATTGGCCTGGTGTTCTTCCTGCGGGCAGCAAGCAAAGACCGAACCACTGTTGTGGATGTGATGTCTCCCCAACCGCCCTTGACCGTTCTCGACGGGCTCAGCGCTTGGCTGGAAGCTCGCGGTTGGAGCCGAGATGGCGGAGATGCAGAGCGGCAGGTGCTCCGCTTTAAGGGGAAGGTGGCATCCAGCCAACCCCTGGCCGTTCTGCTGTCTCTACTGGCTGCCATCGGCTCCGCTTGCTTCGCCCTGGTTCTGCGTCAGCTGTCACCACAACTGCACTGGTGGCCCCTGCTGTTGATTGGCTTCGGACCTATGGCCGGAGCTCTTTACACACGGCGAGCCTCACGCACAGAAGCCTTAGAACTGCAGTTGCTACCTCCTCCAGAGGGAGAAGGCAGCGCCATTCGCTTGCGGGCCCATCGCGACGAATTGATCGCGATCGAACTGGAACTGGCCGAGACCCTTGAACTCGCCAGTGATGGATCCCTGCTCTCCTCCCCCATCTGAACCATGCGTCTGCCGGCCTGGATTCAACGGCGTCGCTTTGCCACAGGCCTTGCCATCACAGGGCTGTCCCTGGTGACGCTCGCCATGACCAAGGCTGCTGAACAGCGCAATTGGCTGAGCGCACCAGGGACGAAAGAGCAACCACCAGAGCAACCAGCAGAGCAACTAGCGCCGGCACCGCCAGAGCCAAAACCCTGTCCCGCGCCCGCCACGCCAGACCCGCTGCTGGGCCCGCGCACGAAGGAATCCGGGAGATGGGTCGGTAGCAGCCCTGTTCAAACCAACTTGCCGATCGTCGTCATGGCAGGACACGCCGACTCCCAGGGCACCGTCAGTCCCGGAACACCGGGTTATGCCGTGGATCAGCAAAACCGTCCGCCGATGCAACCGGGCATTCGGGATGAGCTGTTCTGGAACCGCGAGGTTCAGGCTGCTGTTGTCAGCCAAGGCAAAGCACGTGGCTTGAACATCCGGTCTTACACCCCTCCCTCAATCACCATCGCGAACGACAACCACCCTTCCACCAATTGGTCGAAGGCCAAAGTGTTTTCCGAACGCGGGGAATATGTACTAGAGATCCATTTCGACGCCTACCGGCCCCATGGCTTCGGCTCAGGCCTGATTCCCGTGCTCGCGAACGTGCGTGCACTCAATGTCGTCGATGAAAGCTTGGCCAAGGCCTTTGGACGGTTCCCACGGAATTTTCGAGGAGGCCTTGGAGGTCCAAGGCGTGGCATCGGGATTCTTGAAATCGCCATGCTTGAACCCCCCCTCGAAACGAAGCTCAGAGATCCGAGCACAAGGGAGCAAACCGTGAACTGCCTGGCCGAGCGCGTAGTGAACGCACTCGTTCAGGGCGTCAGTTAGTTGATCGCTCCATGGGGGCGGCAACGGTCGTCGAGGGTGGAATCCCCAAGCCAATCCTGAGGCTTGGTGAACAGCTCGGTCAGCAGGGCCTCCCTTGATCCGGCCTCTGCGGTGTAGCCATACTCCCAGCGCACGAGCGGGGGCAGAGACATCAGGATCGACTCCGTACGCCCATTGGTCTGCAATCCGAAAATCGTGCCGCGATCCCAGACCAGGTTGAATTCCACGTACCTGCCACGGCGATAGAGCTGGAACTCTCTCTCGCGGTCGCCATAAGCCATCGGGTGACGCTTCTCAACGATGGGGGCATAGGAGGGCAAGAAGGCTCTGCCGTTGGCCTGGCCGAGCGAGAAAAGCTGCTCCCAGCTCAACGGCCTGGCCCCCAAACGTGCAGACACCTTGGCGGCTGGGCCCGCCGGGTCCTGTCCCTTGTAAAGCGTGCCGTTGGCATCTTGATAGTCGTAAAAAATGCCGCCGACGCCGCGGGTCTCACCACGGTGCTTCAAAAAGAAGTACTCATCGCACCAGGGCTTGAAGACCTTGTGCAGATCCGGATGAACCGAATCACAGGCCGCCTGATGGGTGCGATGAAAATGGCGTGCATCTTCGAGGAAGGGGTAATAGGGGGTCAGGTCGGCGCCCCCTCCAAACCACCACACCGGGCCAGCTTCGAAGTAGCGGTAATTGAGGTGAACCGTTGGGATGTAGGGGTTACGCGGATGCAGCACCATCGATGTTCCCGTGGCGAACCAGGGATGACCCTTCGCCTCCGGACGCTGCTTGAGGATGGATGGGGGCAGTTCTTCCCCTTGAACCTCTGAGAAATTCACGCCGCCTTGTTCAAAGACGCGGCCCTCACGCATCACCCTGGAGCGGCCACCACCCCCTTCAGGCCGCACCCAACTTTCCTCTGCAAAGCGACCTTCACCATCGAGAGCTTCCAGACCAGAGCAGATCTCGTCTTGAAGCCCCATCACCATTGCCCGAGCCCGATCTCTGGAGTCGCTGGGAGGAAGCTCGAGGGTGGAGTTGCTGACACCCACGTCCTGGCGTCCGAGGACGCGGCGAATCAGGGAGCGGACCATGTGTCAGAGACTGAAGACATCGAAACCTAACCAAGTCACCCCAGGCCTGGACAAGCATCCGTGAGGGACTGTCACGGGCGACGCCCCTAGGATCCGGCTTGCCCTAATGAAACTGATGAACCCGGTCGAGCAGGCCAACCACGCCCTCCAGCAAGTCAAAGATGCCGGCAGTGGCAAATCGGCACTGGAGCTCGGCTGGATCGAACAAATCCGCATCAGCCCGCCGCGGGCCGTGTTTCGCCTCAGCCTTCCCGGCTTCGCCCAAGGTCAGAGAGACCGAATCGTGACCGAGGCACGGGAAACGCTGCTGAGCATCGACGGCATCGACGACGTCCAGATTGAGATCGGCCAACCACCAAGCCAGGGGGGGATTGGCCAAGCAGGCCACGGACAGCCGGCTGAACGGCAGTCGATCCCAGGAGTGCGCCAGGTGATTGCTGTGAGCAGCGGCAAGGGAGGCGTCGGCAAGAGCACCGTGGCGGTCAATCTGGCCTGCGCACTCGCCCAGACCGGCCTGCGGGTTGGGCTCCTGGACGCCGATATCTACGGACCCAACGCACCAACCATGCTGGGTGTGGCTGATCAAACGCCGGAGGTGCAGGGAAGCGGAGATCAGCAGCGGATTGTCCCGATCGAAACCTGCGGAATCGCCATGGTGTCCATGGGTCTGCTGATCGATGATCACCAGCCCGTGATCTGGCGTGGCCCGATGCTGAACGGCATTATTCGTCAGTTTCTCTACCAGGCCGAATGGGGTGAAAGGGACGTTCTTGTCGTCGACCTGCCGCCGGGCACCGGTGATGCGCAGTTGTCCCTGGCCCAGGCAGTTCCGATGGCAGGAGTTGTGATCGTGACCACCCCGCAGCAGGTATCGCTGCAAGATGCGCGAAGGGGACTTGCCATGTTCCGGCAGATGGGCATTCCCGTCCTCGGCGTGGTGGAGAACATGAGCGCCTTCATTCCTCCGGATCGTCCCGACTGCCGTTATGCCCTCTTCGGCAGTGGCGGCGGAGCCCAACTCGCCTCCGACTACGACGTTCCTCTTCTGGCCCAAATTCCGATGGAAATGCCTGTGCAGGAAGGTGGAGACACAGGACGGCCGATCGTGATCAATCGCAGCGAATCAGCCAGCGCCGCAGAGTTCAAAGGGCTCGCAGATGCAGTGCTGAAGGCCGTCACCCAGCCCGCCTGACGATGTTCAGCCGACGTGACCGCCGCAGACCGCACCGGGAGTGGGTGCTCTGGGGTGTTCCGGTCGGGATGATCGCCATCGCCGGGGTGCTGATCGCCAGCACACAACGCCAGGCGGACTACGCCGACTGGTATCACCACTGGATCACCGCGGCCTTTGGGGTGCTGCTGGCGCTGGGACTGGAACGCCTGCCACTTCAGCGGCTCCGACCGCTGCTGGTTCCCGTCTATGGCTTGACCGTGATCAGTCTGGTGGCGGTACGGGTCATTGGAACCACGGCGCTGGGGGCCCAACGCTGGATCAGCATCGGCGGGGTTCATGTTCAGCCCTCGGAATTCGCCAAGATCGCCGCGATCCTGCTTGTGGCAGCGGTGTTGTCACGGCACCCGGTGGAACGACCGATCGATCTGATGCGTCCGCTGGGCGTGATCGCCGTGCCTTGGCTCCTGGTGTTCATCCAGCCTGATCTGGGCACATCCCTTGTGTTCGGCGCCCTGATGCTCACGATGCTCTATTGGTCGGGAATGCCAATTGAGTGGGTGATTCTTTTGCTGTCACCGCTGGTGACGGCCCTTCTGTCAGGGCTTCTCCCCTGGGCCATGGGGATCTGGATCCCACTGATGGTCGTTGTCGCCTACCGCTCCCTGCCCTGGAAGCGCCTGGCGGCAACAGCAACCTTGGCCATCCACAGCGCCATGGCTGCAGTGACGCCATGGCTTTGGATGCATGGCCTGAAGGACTACCAACGGGATCGTTTGGTGCTGTTCCTTGACCCCAGCAAGGATCCCCTCGGCGGGGGTTATCACCTCCTTCAGAGCACCGTGGGCATCGGTTCAGGCGGCGTCTTGGGGACGGGCCTTCTTCAAGGGCAACTGACCAAACTGCGGTTCATTCCCGAACAGCACACCGATTTCATCTTCAGCGCTCTAGGCGAGGAGACGGGGTTTGTTGGGTGTCTCCTGGTGGTTCTTGGTTTTGCTGCATTGATGGCGCGGTTGCTTCAAGTCGCGCGCAATGCCCGCACCGACTTCGAATCGCTCGTGGTGATCGGAATCGGCACGATGCTGATGTTTCAAGTGGTGGTCAACATCTTCATGACCATTGGCCTGGGCCCTGTCACTGGAATCCCCCTGCCCTTCCTGAGCTATGGGCGCTCAGCGATGGTTGTGAATTTCATCGCCCTCGGCCTCTGCCTGTCTGTGGTTCGGCAGAGCCGTCGCTCCTTGGCACAACACCGTTGACCGGGCCAACCTTTACCGACCTGCGGCAACGACTGGCGCAGGATGTGCCCCAGGGGCGCTGCGATGAAATCGGTGTCCGACGGCTTTGGTGGGCAGCTCTGGAGACCCTGCAACAGGACCTGCTTGAGCGCGGCATTGAGCGTGGAATCTGGCTAGCAGCGCCCCTGCCAGCTCTCTACGAACCGGAGTTGCTGAAACATCTGCAGGGATGGGTCTGGGCTCCAGAGCGCCTGGATCAATTGAGTCCTCATCCAACGGCACTACCTGGACGGTCAAGCAGCGATGAACCAGGCACGCTGCAGGGATGCCAACGCTTGTCACTGCGCCGCGATGACGGAGATGATCCCCTGCTGCTGGTAATCACGCCCGAGGTCCAAGTCGCCCTGGCCCTGCACGGCCCCGCCCAGAAACGCCAGTTGCTGATGCGTTCTGACCCGGAAACACTCAGTGATGTTCTGCTGCAGCTCGGGCGTCGGCTGGAGCATCAGTCACCGGCAGAGGCCGATCAGCTGCGCAAAGCACTCGAATCCATCGGCACCCTTCAGGGCAATGGATCCTGGTCAGAACAGTTCTGGCCCCGCCTAACTGAACGGCTTACCGGAACAGCCCCAGGGCTGATGCTGCAACCCATCCAGGCCGAGCGCCCACCAGAAGACCCCAGCCATGGCGATCTGAATTTGCTGGAAGCCATCACCCATGAGGTGAGAACCCCTCTAGCAACGATCAGAACATTGATCCGGTCTCTGCTGCGGCGGAAGGATCTGCCCGAAGTCGTCGTGAATCGCTTGCGTCAGATCGATGTTGAATGCAGCGAACAGATCGACCGATTTGGCCTGATCTTCCATGCCGCCGAGCTTCAACGGGAGCCCAACGAAGCCAATTTGGCCCGCACGGATTTACACGCCATCCTCACCGCCCTTGCACCCAGCTGGACGGAGCAACTGGATCGGAGAGGGATCAGCCTTGAGCTGGACCTCACCGCTGACCTGCCGGCCATTCTCAGTGACTCCCGACGGCTGGAACCGATGTTGGGAGGTCTGATCGACCGCTGCACCAGAGGGCTAGCCCCCGGCAGTCAGCTGACACTTCATCTCCAAGCGGCGGGCCAGCGAGTGAAGCTTCAACTCCAGGTGGAGCATCCCAACAGAACCTCAGCCACCGAGCCCGGCACAGCTCCCCAACGCGAGGAAGTAGGGACCGTCCTGAGCTGGGATCCCAGCACTGGAAGCCTGCAGTTAAGTCAGGATGCAACCCGCCAAATGATGGCCAGCCTGGGGGGGCGCTATCAGTCCAGACGTGATCGCGACATCACCGTTTTCTTCCCCGTACACACCCCAGGAAACTGATCAATATGTTGTCGGGTGTGAAGCTTGCTTTCGGAGAGCAAAAGAGCAACCGATGACGGTGCTACTTTCCAGTCGTAACGGCTCTTGTGGATTCCTTCAGCCATGGCAGCAACGGCGTTGAATGGTCAACTTCCTCAGCACATCGCCAGCACTGGCGGACTTCTGAACTCAGCAGAGACTGAAGAGAAATACGCGATCACCTGGACCAGCAAGACAGAACAGGCTTTCGAGCTCCCCACCGGTGGAGCTGCCCTGATGAACTCAGGCGAAAACCTGATGTATTTCGCCCGCAAAGAGCAGTGCCTCGCCCTCGGCACCCAACTGCGCACCAAATTCAAGCCCCGGATTGAGGACTACAAGATCTACCGGATCTACCCCGGTGGTGACACCGAGTTCCTGCATCCCAAGGATGGCGTTTTCCCCGAAAAGGTGAACGAAGGACGTTCCATGGTCGGGCACAACTCCCGTCGCATCGGCGAAAACGTCAACCCTGCCAACATCAAGTTCAGCGGCCGCAACACCTTCGACTCCTGAACGATCAATCTGCAAGCCCGGAGGTCGTGATCTTCGGGTCTTGGCTGCGATGATCATGAGATGTTCAGTCCCGATCGCGACGCCTTTCATCAGGCGGTTTGCAGTGGCGCCAACCTGATCCCTCTGGCTCAGAGTTGGCCCGCAGATCTTGAAACACCGCTCACCACCTGGATCAAGGTGGGAGAGGGTAGGCCTCCAGGTGTTTTGCTGGAGTCCGTCGAAGGAGGCGAAACCCTCGGACGCTGGAGTGTGATCGCCTGCGATCCCCTCTGGACAGCATCAGCCAGGAATGACCGTCTGACACGCACCTGGCGCGATGGTCGCAAAGACGAGTTCACGGGCAACCCGTTTGAATCACTCCGCGACTGCTTAGCTCCTTACGCCTGCGTCAACCTGCCGGGCTTGCCCCCTCTGGGACAGCTCTATGGCGTTTGGGGCTACGAACTGATCCAATGGATTGAACCAACTGTTGCGGTGCATCCCCGAGCCGCGGCCGATCCCCCGGACGGGATCTGGATGTTGATGGACGCGCTCCTGATCTTTGATCAAGTAAAACGGCAGATCACGGCCGTCGCCTTCGGCGACTTGTCCGATGGCGCGGATGAGGAACAGGCATGGCAGACCGCCATCGGACGGATTGACGACCTGCGCCAACGGATGGATGCACCTCTTCCGGCCGTGCAACCGCTGACCTGGGATGCCAGAAGCAAAGAACTTCCCGCCGTGCGCTCCAACCGCAGCCGCGATGAATTCGAAGCTGCCGTCGACACTGCCAAAGAACACATCGCGGCCGGCGATGTCTTTCAACTGGTGATCAGTCAGCGCCTTGAGACCGACGTTCCTCAGTCGCCCCTGGAGCTGTATCGCAGTTTGCGGATGGTGAATCCATCTCCCTACATGGCGTTCTTCGACTTTGGGGACTGGCAACTGATCGGCTCAAGCCCGGAGGTGATGGTTCAAGCCGAGCCTGCAGCAGATGGCATCCATGCCAGCCTGCGGCCCATCGCGGGCACCCGACCACGGGGAGCCACGCCACTAGAGGATCGAGAGCTGGAAGCTGATCTGCTGGCCGACCCCAAAGAGCGCGCTGAGCACGTGATGCTGGTTGACCTGGGACGCAATGACCTCGGCAGGGTCTGCCAACCCGGAAGCGTGGCGGTGCAAGACCTCATGGTGATCGAGCGCTACTCACACGTCATGCACATCGTCAGCCAAGTCGAAGGACGCCTGGCCCCGACGCACGATGTGTGGGATTTGCTGATGGCGGCCTTTCCCGCCGGCACCGTCAGCGGCGCACCGAAGATCCGTGCCATGCAACTCATCCATACGCTTGAGCCCGATGCGCGCGGCCCCTATTCCGGGGTCTATGGATCCGTCGATCTGGCCGGAGCCCTCAACACGGCCATTACGATCCGAACCATGGTGGTGCAACCACGAGACGGCGGTGGATGCCGGGTCAAAGTTCAGGCCGGGGCCGGCATCGTTGCCGATTCACAACCGACGGCTGAATTCGAAGAAACCCTGAACAAAGCACGAGGAATGCTGACAGCACTGGCTTGCCTGAACCCGCCGGGATGACAGCTCAACAACTTCTACTGAAAGGCTTCGAGGTCGAACTGTTCACCGGTCAGCCCAACGGAGCCAACGTCGGCGTCGCCACCGACGTTGCCAGGGAACTGCCTGGCTTCGTAACAGAACCGGACTGTCGCAATCTCGAATACGTCACCGACCCGATCAGGGATTACGCCGAACTCCCCGAGGCACTGCTCGCTCCCCGACGGGAATTAAGGCGGTGGCTGCACGAGCGGGAGCTCACGCTTCTGCCAGGCAGCACCATGAGTTTGGGAGACAGCAGCCGGTTCGAACGCTCGGACCCCGGCAATGCGTATCACGCTCTCATCGAGCGGCTTTACGGCACCAGGGTCGTGACGGCCAGCATTCACATCAACCTCGGCATCACAGATCTGAACTGGTTGTTTGCGGCGGTCCGGCTCGTGCGCTGCGAGGCGGCTCTCCTGCTCGCCATGAGCGCCAGTTCCCCCTTTCTGGATGGGCGCAGCACCAGCCACCACTCCCAGAGATGGCATCAATTCCCCCTAACGCCGCAATCGGTTCCCTTATTTCGGGATCACGACCACTACATCCAGTGGGTGGAGGAGCAACTGGCCACGGGGGCCATGCGCAACGAACGTCACCTATGGACGTCCGTTCGTCCCAATGGTCCGCGACGCCCGTACGACCTCAACCGACTGGAATTACGCATCTGCGATCTCATCACCAATCCCCATGAGCTGCTGGCGATCACCTGCCTGCTTGAACTGCGGCTTCTTGCCCTCAGACAGGACATGACTCGCCTCGATCCCCTTTGCAACAGCGTCCTATCCGCGGATGAGCTGGCCCAGCTGGCTGACAGCAATGATGCAGCCGTCGCTCAATCAAGCCTGAACGCTGAACTCAAGCATTGGCGGGATGGCCGTGTGATCACCTGCAAGGACTGGCTTGAGGAGCTGCTTGATGAGCTCGCTCCCCTCGCCGAATCCCTCCAGCTCAGTGCTTTTTTGAAGCCGTTGGATGCACTGCTGACCCACGGCAATCAGGCCATGCGCTGGGAAGCGGCTCATGCCCGGGGCCAATCCATCGATGACTTGCTTCAGGAGGGGATCCAACTGATGCAGCAGGAAGAACAACAGATGACCACCGGGGAACCCTGTTTGGGATGATCATGTCGAGTCCATCGCAGCGTGGAGACTTCATGCCCGAGTCCACCACCCATGTCTCCGACAACGAGACAGCACGCTTGAACGGTGGTGCATCGGGTGCCGGGCAGCTTCTTCAGCACCGTCTGGATCTGATTGAAGACCTGTGGAAGACGGTGCTGCGCAGTGAGTGCCCACCGGAGCAGAGCGAACGTCTGCTGCGACTCAAACAACTCAGTGACCCTGTCTCCTTAGAGGGACGGGACGGCGACAGCACGAGCGAGGCGATCGTCGAGCTGATCCGAGCCATGGATCTTTCAGAAGCCATCTCGGCGGCCCGCGCCTTTTCGCTCTATTTCCAGCTCATCAACATCCTTGAGCAACGGATCGAGGAAGACAGCTATCTCGATAGCCTGCGGCCCAATCTCAGTGCTGAATCGGCTCAACGGGACGCCTTTGATCCCTTTGCACCCCCTCTCGCCAATCAGACTGATCCAGCCACCTTTGGAGAAGTCTTCGAGCGGCTGCGTCGGATGAACGTCCCCCCCGCGCAGGTGGAGCACCTGCTGCGGGAGCTGGATATCCGTCTGGTGTTCACCGCCCATCCCACGGAGATCGTTCGGCACACAGTGCGTCACAAGCAGCGGCGTGTGGCCAACTTGCTCCAGCAACTTCAATCAGACAACCCTCTCGCGAATCAGCTGCGCGAGGACTGTCGCGACCAACTGGAAGAGGAAATCCGACTGTGGTGGCGGACCGATGAACTCCACCAGTTCAAACCCACCGTGATCGATGAGGTGGATTCGACCCTGCACTACTTCCAGCAGGTGTTGTTTGACGCGATGCCGAAACTGCGTAAGAGGCTGATCACTGCTTTGCATCGGCATTACCCCGATGTCCAGGTCCCCCAGGCATCCTTCTGCACATTTGGCTCCTGGGTGGGTTCCGATCGGGACGGCAATCCCTCGGTGACACCCGAGATCACCTGGCGAACAGCCTGTTACCAGCGTCAGCTGATGCTGGAGCTGTACATCCACTCCGTCCAGTCGCTACGCCAGCAGCTGAGCATCTCCATGCAGTGGAGTCAGGTGGCGCCATCACTGCTGGAGTCCCTGGAGATGGATCGGCTCCGGTTCCCGGAGATCTACGAGCGCAGAGCAGCTCGATACCGACTGGAGCCCTACCGGCTGAAGCTCTGCTACGTGCTCGAAAAGCTTGAGCGCACGCTCGCCCGCAACAATCAGCTGTCGGAGGCGGGCTGGCAGATGCCCTGTGAAGCCCTGACCGATCCCAAGGACGGACTCGGCGGAGCCGATGTTCTCCACTACACCTCGGTGGATCAGTTCCGCAGTGACCTGGAGTTGGTCCGCAACAGCCTCGTCAGCACCGAATTGAGCTGCGAACAGCTCGACACGCTGCTGCACCAGGTGCACATCTTTGGGTTTTCGCTGGCCAGCCTTGATATCCGTCAGGAGAGCACCCGCCACAGCGATGCGATCGATGAACTCACCCGCAACCTGGAACTGCCCCAGGCCTACGGGGACATGGATGAAACGCAGCGGATGGCATGGCTCCTCCAGGAACTGAAGACCCGCAGGCCCCTGATTCCGCCAGCCACCAGTTGGTCAGCGCCGACATCAGAGACGTTGGCGGTGTTCCGAATGCTGCAGCGCCTCCAGGAAGAATTCGGCCAGCGGATCTGCAACTCCTATGTGATTTCGATGAGCCACACGGCATCGGATCTCTTGGAGGTTCTGCTGCTGGCGAAAGAGGCGGGTCTGGTGGACCCGCCGAACAAACGAGCCTCCCTACTAGTGGTGCCGCTGTTCGAAACCGTGGAGGATCTCCAACGGGCCCCCGCGGTGATGGAGGGGTTGTTTAAAACGCCGCTCTACCGCGAACTCCTACCGGTTGCAGGCCAACAGAAACAGCCGCTGCAGGAGCTCATGCTGGGCTACTCAGACAGCAACAAGGATTCCGGCTTTCTCTCCAGCAACTGGGAGATTCACCAGGCTCAGATCGCACTTCAGGAACTCGCCAGCCGCCAGGATGTGGCGCTTCGCCTTTTCCACGGCCGCGGGGGGTCTGTGAGTCGTGGAGGCGGGCCGGCTTACCAGGCGATCCTGGCCCAACCCAGCGGCACGCTGCAGGGCCGGATCAAAATCACCGAACAGGGTGAGGTACTGAACTCCAAGTACAGCCTGCCCGAGTTGGCGCTGTACAACCTGGAGACCGTGACCACGGCCGTGGTTCAGAACAGCCTGGTTACCAACCAGCTGGATGCCACCCCAAGCTGGAATCAGCTGATGAGTCGCCTCGCCACCCGTTCAAGGGAGCATTACCGGGCTTTGGTTCACGACAATCCCGATCTGGTGGCGTTCTTCCAGCAAGTCACTCCGATCGAAGAAATCAGCAAACTGCAGATCTCCAGCAGACCGGCCCGACGCAAAACAGGCGCAAAAGACCTGTCCAGTCTGCGGGCGATCCCCTGGGTCTTCGGTTGGACCCAGAGCCGATTTCTTCTGCCGAGCTGGTTTGGCTTCGGCACAGCTCTGTCGGAAGAAGTGGGAAGCGACTCCGAACAACTCGATCTGCTGCGCCGCCTCCATCAACGCTGGCCGTTCTTCCGGATGCTCATTTCAAAGGTAGAAATGACCCTCTCCAAGGTGGATCTCGACCTGGCTCATCACTACATGAACAGCCTGGGGCACCCCGAACAGCGAGAGGCCTTTGAAGCGATCTTCCAGGTGATCGCCAAGGAATACGAACTCACCCGCAAGCTGGTGCTGGAAATCACGGGACAAAACCGACTGCTGGGAGCTGATCAAGGGCTGCAGTTGTCCGTTGATCTGCGCAATCGCACCATCGTTCCCCTGGGCTTTCTCCAGGTTGCGCTGCTGAAGCGACTGCGTGATCAGAACCGGCAACCGCCCATGAGCGAAACCCCGGGAGCGCCCGAAGACACACGCACCTACAGCCGCAGTGAGCTGCTGCGAGGTGCACTGCTCACCCTCAATGGCATTGCAGCCGGCATGCGCAACACCGGTTGAGCCACTGTGCTGTCGTTCCTTCAACAACCCTCGATTCCACCGTTGCCCCAGGGCACGCGACTTGAGACATCGACCCCTCCAACGTCTGAACAGCTCAACACCCTGCTGATGTCCTGTGGGGAATCAACCCACCCGGAAGAACGCTGGGAGCTCGCGCTTCAGCGCAGTCTGTGGCAAATCAGCATCCTGGATGAGTCGAATGGGGAACTGATTGGATTTGTGCGGGCCACCAGTGATCTAGCCCTCAACGCCAATCTTTGGAATTTGGCAGCGAAACCGGGGCCAAACCAAGCGATCCTCTTCGCTGTTCTGGTGCATCGTGCCCTGCAAATCCTGCGTCGGGATCTACCAGGCTGCAGCCTTTCGATCTCAGCACCAGCAGATGCCCTGCAAGCTCTCAAAGAGCAAGGTTTTCTGATTGATCCCAATGGCATCCGAGCCATGGGACTCAGCCTGAGCTGAGACATTGAGGTCAAACACGAGCATGGAGGGACTCGAACCCCCGACCCTCAGAACCGGAATCTGATGCTCTATCCAACTGAGCTACATGCCCACTGATAGGCGGTAAGCCTCAGTGATATCGAGCGGCAACCGACCCGATACAGGTACCTTACTCACTGTTCGCCCCTGCACCCATCCGGCTACACAGGCTCCAGCTGCAGGGCTTCCGGAACCACACCGTTCTGCAGCTTGAACTGACGCAGCCGCGCTTGCTGGTGATCGGACCCAACGGAATTGGCAAGTCCAACCTGCTCGAGGCGGTTGAGTTACTGGGCAGCCTGCGCTCCCATCGCTGCAGCAATGATCGGGACCTCATCCAGTGGGACAGACCCCAGGCCCTGATCCGTGCCGACGTGGGGGATGGTGATCGTCTGGAACTGGAACTTCGTCGCCAGGGAGGGCGTCAGGCCAAGCGGAACGGAAAGTTGCTGGATCGGCAGCTGGACCTGATTGGTCCGCTGCGCTGCATCGGCTTCAGCGCCCTCGATCTTGATTTGGTGCGAGGCGAACCCGGTCTGCGCCGGCAGTGGCTTGACCGCGTCGTGCTGCAGCTCGAACCGGTCTATGCCGATCTGATGGCACGGCTCAACCGGTTGTTGCGACAGCGCAGCCAGCTTTGGCGCCAGAGACAGACCCCCAGCGCCGAACGCCATGCGCTGCTCGACGCTTTTGACGTCCAGATGGCGCTGGTCAGCACCAGAATTCACCGGCGGCGTCAACGGGCCCTGCAACGGCTGGAACCAATTGCCCAGCGCTGGCAGGCCCACCTCAGCGGTGGGACAGAAGCTCTGGAATTGCAATACAAACCAGGCAGCCGACTCGACGGAGAAGACGCCGAAGAACCATGGCGACTCGCCATTGAAGAGCAACTGCGCGAGCAGCGGGAAGACGAAGAACGCCTCGGCAACTGCCGCGTGGGGCCACACCGGGATGAAATCGCCCTGCTCCTAGGCGGCAGCCCAGCACGACGGTTTGGATCCGCTGGACAGCAGCGGTCGCTGGTGCTGGGGCTGAAGCTGGCTGAACTGGAGTTGGTGACCCAGTTGTGCGGAGAGCCACCGCTGCTGCTTCTCGATGATGTGCTCGCCGAACTGGATCCAACCCGACAGCAACTTTTGCTCGAAGCCGTGGGCGAATCGCATCAATGCCTGGTGAGCGCCACCCACCTCGAAGGCTTTGGCGGCGGCTGGCAGCAGCAGGCCCAAATTCTCGGAGCAAGAGACCTGAGACCAGACCTGGACATCAGATAGTCTGGCGGCCTTGTTTTTCTCTCATCGCCTGATGGAGCAGACCCTCTCTGAACTGCATCCCAACCCGGGATGGGGTGCAACTGAGATTCATGCCACCGACATGGTCGGTAAACACTGCATTCTCGAGCTCTACGACTGCGATCCAAACCGGCTCGACGACGAAGCCTTTATCCGCACAACGATCACCTCAGCAGCCAAAGGCGCTGGTGCAACGCTGCTGAACCTGATCACCCATCAATTCCAGCCCCAGGGGGTCACGGGTCTGGCCCTGCTGGCGGAATCCCACATATCCATCCACACCTGGCCGGAATCCGGCTACGCAGCCGTTGATGTGTTCACCTGTGGTGACCACACCATGCCGGAGCAGGCCTGCGCGATTCTCTGCACGGAGC
This sequence comes from Synechococcus sp. MU1611, assembly GCF_020514255.1. NCBI lineage: Bacteria > Bacillati > Cyanobacteriota > Cyanophyceae > Synechococcales > Synechococcaceae > Synechococcus > Synechococcus sp. MU1611. Next base: position 85,527 of record NZ_VTLC01000005.1, read on the forward strand.
TTCAAGCGAAACGGCATGCGCTGACAAGCTTTCTGCGCGAAACGCCTGCAGCTATTGCCACTGGGGTGAGAGAACCCGTGGAGACACCGACCCAGCTCCCCAGCTGAACAGACCGGCAAGCGTTCAGCGGCGATTCAACTTGCCGCTGACGAGACCTTCGAGATCCAGGTTGACGGAGGTGAACCCAAGGGAGCGAAAGGTTTCGACCAGAGGTTCACTCTCCGCGAGCGCAAACACAGCGCGAATCTGTTCACTGGGCACCTCAATGCGCGCAGCGAGACCATGGGATCGCACACGGACTGTGCTGAAGCCCCTGGCGATCAACCAGGCTTCCGCCTGGCCAACCTGCTTCAGCCGTTCAGCACTGATGCTTTCGCCGTAGGGGAAGCGAGACGCCAAGCAAGGCTGCGCTGGTTTGTCCCACCAGGGGAAACCGAGGGCCCGCGACAGCAGACGGATCGCTGCTTTGTCGATCGACAATTCAGCCAGGGGGGAGCGAACCCCAGCCTGTTGGGCGGCCTCGATACCCGGGCGATGATCACCCAGGTCATCGAGATTGACGCCATCAATCACCAACGCATCGCCCGCCTCCGCGGCAATGGGCTGGAGATGGTGATGCAATTCGCGCTTGCAGGCAAAGCATCGATCGACGGGGTTACTGCTGTAGTCGGGGTCGCTCAACTCGGCCGTAGGACACTCCCGATGCTGAATGCCGATCCAGGCAGCCTGGTCACGCGCCTCCCGCAACAGATGAGGAGCCAATGCCGGAGATACGCCCGTTACCGCCAAGGCTGAACTGCCCTTGGCTTCATAGGCGATTGCCGCCACCAGGGTGCTATCGACCCCACCGGAATAGGCCACACACAGTGCGGACTGCGCATCCATCCATTGCCGCAATTCAGCCAGCTGCTGCTGCTCACGATCCGCCAAAGGCTCCTGCAACCGAAACATCAGCGGGGAAAATCGTTTGATCTCTGTAGGCTCCAACGGTAAGAGCCGCCCCCATGCCTCAAAGCATCGGCATCGTCACCGCAGCGGACAGTCGCGAGCGCAGCCATGGACAGCTGCACATTTATGACGGCGAGGGCAAGGGCAAAAGCCAAGCCGCCCTTGGGGTTGTGCTGCGCACCATCGGACTCGGCATCTGCGAGCAGCGGCAGACCCGTGTGCTGCTGCTGCGCTTCCTCAAGGGTCCCGGCCGTGCCTACGACGAGGATGCGGCCATTGAGGCCTTGCAGCAGGGCTTCCCACACCTGATCGACCACCTACGCACCGGAAGGGCCGACCACTTCACGGCGGAGGAAGCCACCCGCTTCGACCGAGAGGAAGCGCAGCGGGGGTGGGTGATCGCCAAAGGCGCGATCGCTAGTGCCCTCTACTCGGTGGTGGTGCTTGACGAACTCAATCCTGTGCTGGACCTCGGTCTGCTGGATCTTGAGGATGTGGTCCGCACCCTCAGCAACCGGCCGGAGGGGATGGAAATCATCGTCACCGGTCGGGCCGCACCTGCCCCATTGGTGCGTGAAGCCGACCTCCACTCCGAGATGCGGGCCCATCGCCGTCCGGGCATGAACGACAACCGGGTCGTGCCTCTCAATGTGAGCAGCGGCATCGAGATCTACACCGGGGAAGGCAAAGGCAAATCGACCAGTGCGCTCGGGAAGGGCCTGCAGGCCATCGGTCGGGGCATCAGCCAAGACAAGAGCCATCGGGTCTTGATCCTGCAGTGGCTGAAAGGCGGCAGCGGCTACACCGAAGACGCGGCGATCGCTGCCCTTCGCGAGAGTTATCCCCATCTGGTGGACCACCTCCGCTCCGGCCGTGATGCGATCGTCTGGCGGGGGCAGCAGGAACCGATTGACTACGTGGAAGCCGAGCGGGCCTGGGAGATCGCAAGGGCAGCTATCTCAAGTGGCCTCTACAAGACCGTGATCCTCGATGAGTTAAACCCCACGGTGGACTTAGAGCTGCTGCCGGTCGAACCGATCCTGCAGACACTGCTCCGCAAACCGGCGGAAACCGAAGTGATCATCACGGGGCGCTGCAAAAACCCTCCCGCCTATTTCGATCTAGCGAGCATCCATTCGGAGATGGTGTGCCACAAGCACTACGCCGAACAGGGTGTCGATCTCAAGAGAGGGGTGGATTACTAACCCTGGGGTTCAGTAGCGGGGAACCGCAGGATCCACCTGCTGCGACCAGGCATCAATTCCACCGGTCACATTCGTGGCCGCAATGCCCTGCTGCCCCAGCAGATCAACAGCACGTGCAGAGCGCCCCCCCAGCTTGCAGTGCACCAAAAGGCGCCGTCCCTCCGCCAAGGAACGCACGAGATCGATCGCCTCTCCACTCTCCAGGGAGGCCAAAGGAACCAAGTGGCTTCCTTCAATCGAAGCCACCTCTGCCTCAGCAGGATTGCGCACATCGACAAGCACAATCTCGCCTGGGGCGGAGTCGAGCAAGGCCTTCAGCTCCGTGACATTGATGGATTCCATCTCCGATGACGCCGGACGGCAGAACTCGCGATAGTCAATCAGGCTTTCAATCTTCGGGCGATCGGGATCAACGCGGAGGGTGAGTTCCCGAAAGCGCATCGCCAGGGCATCCACCACCAGCAGCCGACCATCCAGGCATTCACCGATCTCGGTGATCAGCTTGATCGCTTCCGTGGCCTGAAGCAGACCGATCAGCCCCGGCATCACGCCCATCACCCCAGCCTCTGAACAAGACGGAACAGACTCAGGCGGGGGAGGTTCTGGGAGCAAATCGCGGTAGTTAGGGCTCATCGGCGTGCGGTTGAACACGCTGACCTGGCCGTCAAAGCGCTGCACGGATCCATAAACAAGTGGCTTGCCAAGCAACACGCAGGCGTCGTTGATCAAATAGCGACTGGGGAAGTTATCCGTGCCGTCACACACCAGGTCATAGGCACCGATGAGATCCAAGGCGTTGTCCACATCAAGCATGTGTTCGTGCACATCGACCTGGCAGTGGGGGTTGAGCTCATGGATTCGAGCTGCTGCCGACCGAGCCTTGGAACGACCAACCCCACTTGAGCTGTGGATCACCTGTCGCTGGAGGTTCGAGAGCTCCACCACATCACCATCCACGATTCCGATGCGGCCGACGCCTGCCGCAGCCAGATACAGCAGCAGAGGAGATCCGAGCCCACCGCTGCCAACACACAACACAGATGCAGATTTCAGCCGGAGCTGGCCTGCCGGGCCAACCTCGGGAAGGATCAGATGGCGGGCATAGCGACCCCGCTCATCAGCACTCAGCATCGATCGGTCCTGCATGGTTGTGAGTGTCCCAAAGCTGGATGGGAATTTCATCCACGGTGCGGTCGCCATGCAGCCACCAGGCACGCAACCCAACCGAAGCCGAAAGAATCAGCATCACACCTTCAGTCTCTCCCCAAAGCCGATCGTGATGCGATGGCACTGCGGGGGAAGCCGGATGGGAGTGGGCCACGCCAAGACAACGTTGATGGCGTGCACGAGCCCAACGCTGCGCTGCAAGCTGTTCTCTGGGGTCCACCAGAAATCTGCGGCGGCGGCCGATGACGGGCTGCTGATCTGATCCTCCTCGCCCCCAGACATTGCAACAGGGCCAGGCCGTTTGAACTCTCAAGAGCCCTGGCGAGACCCGTTCGCCAAGCAGCAATGCACAACCCTCCTCGGGGTGAGGTGCCAGGAGAGTGGAGCACAGATCCGTGTGGCATCGGTAATCAATTTGCAGCACGGATGGCGTATATCGCGTCTCACCGATACCCTCAGCTGAAATAGCGAATGACATGGTCGTTTCCATGAGTGACGCCCCCACTGAAGTCAAGGATGCCGACACAACTGTGACGACACCCATCGACGCTCCTGCTCAGGAAGACACCACCTCCTTTGCTGAGCGCTACAGCGACGTTCTGGGCAAGGTGAACGACACCCTTGACCAGGTCGACTGGAGTCAGATGGGACGCATCGGCAAGATCGTTGGCATCTTTGCCGCCGTCATCATTGCCCAGATTCTGATCAAGGGCATCCTGGACACGATCAATCTCCTACCGATCGTTCCGGGGCTACTTGAACTGCTCGGCGTGGTTGTGGTCGGCCAATGGAGCTGGCAGAACCTGACCACCAGCGACAAGCGCAACGCCCTCGTGCAGCGTGTTCAAACACTCCGACAGGAGTACCTGGGCTGATCCTCAAAGCCGTCGAGCCAGATCTCTAAGACTGGCTCGACATTGGTTGATGTAACCGCCCCCAAACAAATTGGCGTGGTTGAGCAGGTGGTACAGGTTGTAGATCTCCACCCGACCGTCAGCGCCTGGAACCTCAGGAAGCACTTTCCGATAGGCAGATCGGAACTCTTCCCCGAAGCCGCCGAACAGTTGGGTCATGGCCAGATCGACTTCCCGATCAGCCCACCAACTGGCGGGATCAAAAATGCTTCCCCGTCCATCCGCGAGGCTGGCGGCATTCCCACCCCATAGATCGCCATGCACCAACGCAGGACGCGGTTGATGCTCATTCAGGTGCTCTGCAAGGCGATACAACAACGGGTCCAAGTCGATTGAAGCTTGATTCAACCAATCAAGGGCCTCGAGTTGGGGGCGCAGCCTCAACTCCACAAATGCAGATCCCCAATCACCCCGCCAACCACCTGGCTGGGGACCAGCACCGATGAAGCCATCACGGTGCCAGCCGAAACGTGCTGGGCTGGATGCCATGGACGACTGGTGCAGCAGTGCCAAACCCCGGCCGAGGGCTGCTTGGTCGCTGCCACGACAATCCAACCAAGGCAACAGCAGCACCGCACCATGGGGCAGTGCTGCCAGAGCCAAGGGCTGCGGGACAACCAAAAACGTGTTGTCTGCATGGGCACGCAAGGCCTCAAGGGCCTCCACCTCCACCTCAAACAGGGGCAGCGCGCTTAAGCCGCCGCTTTTGGCAAACAACACCTGGCCATTACTGAGACGCAGTTTCCAGGCCTGATGAATGCAACCGCCACCCACGGGCGAGACATCAGCGATGTCAGCCCCCGCCAACGGACCACCCTCCGCTGTGAGTTCGAGGCGCAGTTCGCTGTTCATCCTCATCAGGCCCCCTCTCTTGCCAGCATGGCTCGATTCTTCAGAGCGTCGTGAGCGATTCCAGCGTGATCGTGGTGGGCGGTGGCATCGCAGGCTTAACCGCAGCGGCACTGCTGGCCCGCGATGGCGTCAAGGTCTCCCTGTTGGAAGCGCACCACCAAACAGGGGGATGTGCCGGAACATTCCGTCGCCGTGAATGGGTGTTCGATGTTGGGGCGACCCAGGTCGCCGGTCTGGAGCCGGGGGGCAGTCATGCACGACTGCTGAAGCATCTGAACGTGCCTCTTCCCGCAGCGGAGATTTTGAACCCCGGGTGTGTGGTGGACCTGGGCGATGGCTCACCTCCCATTCCCCTTTGGCATGACCCGGAAGCGTGGGCCGCTGAACGGGAGCATCAGTTTCCTGGCAGCAAACCTTTCTGGAGCCTTTGCCATCAGTTGCATTCGAGCAACTGGCAGTTCGCCAACAAGGATCCCGTGGTGACACCGCGTTCCCTCTGGGATCTCGGCACCATGCTGCGGGCCCTGCGTCCCGCGACGCTGGCATCGGGACTGTTCACCGGACTCACCATCGCCGATCTGTTGCAGCTTTGTGGGTGCGGTCAAGATCAACGACTCCGGCGCTTTCTCGACCTCCAGCTGAAGCTGTACTCCCAGGAGCCGGCCAATCGCACCGCCGCTCTCTACGGCGCCACAGTCCTACAGATGGCTCAAGCGCCACTGGGTCTCTGGCATCTGGAGGGATCGATGCAGGTGCTGAGCGACCAGCTGGTGGCCGCCATTAAGCGCGACGGCGGGAACGTGCTTCTGAAGCATCGGGTCACCAAACTGCAGCCCTGCTCATCCGGTTGGCAAGTGCATGTCACCACGGCCGGAGACGAGCACAAACAACTCAACAGTCGCGATGTGGTCTGCAGCCTTCCCCCCCAGTGCCTGCTGAAACTGATCGATCTGAATCAGCTGCCCAAGGGATATCGAAGGCGTCTAGAAAACCTGCATGAACCGAGTGGTGCGCTGGTTCTCTACGGAGCGGTATCTCGTGATGCCCTGCCCGATCCCTGCCCAGGCCATCTCCAGCGCGGCTGCGCATCCCCGGGATCCCTATTTGTCTCTGTCAGCCGCGACGGCGACGGGCGCGCGCCCCGGGGACAGGCCACCTTGATCGCCAGCGTGTTCACCCCAACGGGTGACTGGTGCCGCTTGCCGGAGCCGGACTATCAGCAGCGAAAGCAAGAAATGATGACCCTGATCCAAGCAGAACTGAACAGCTGGCTCAACCTTCGGGAGGATGCCTGGTTGCACGCTGAGCTGGCAACGCCACGGGGCTTCGCCGGCTGGACGGGTCGTCCCAATGGAATGGTGGGGGGACTCGGGCAGCATCCCAGCCGGTTTGGCCCCTTTGGCCTGGCAGGACGAACGCCAATGCCAGGTTTTTGGCTCTGCGGCGACAGCCTTCACCCAGGCGAGGGCACAGCAGGGGTCAGCCTGTCTGCCCTCAATGCCTGCCGTCAGCTCATGGCGGAACGGGGACAGCCCCTCAGCTTTCGGAGCTGACCTCACCAGGTGCCCTCAAAAAATCTGGGCGCAGGGTTTGCGTTCGGAGCAATTCCAACTCCAATTGAGACCAGTTTTGCTGGAGAACGGCATCTTCAAGCTGCTCGAGGCTCCAGCGGTACGCCGCCAATCCGCGCAACACCGCATCTCGATTGGTGGAGGCCATCGCGACCCCCAACTGCGGATTCCCTCCACCCACGCGACTGGTATCGGCAAAGCCGCTGGAGGCCAGCACCATCGCCAGCTGCCGGATTTCCGGATCCCGCTCATCGCCCACCGCACGCAGCAGTGCGGCACTGACCAGCACCGGCATGTGCGAAATCAAAGCTACGGCCTGGTCGTGTTGAGAGGCGGTGGACGTCAGCCAATGTCCACCCACGCTGAGGGCAAGATCACGAACCTGGTCCAGGGCGATGGGATCCGTTTGAGCATCCGGAGTTGCGATCCAGGGGCGGCCTCGGAACAGATTCAGCACACCGGCATCGACCCCCGCCTGGGCCGTACCCGCCATGGGGTGACTCGCCACAAAGCGGGGATGCCGTTGGCGCCAAGCCTCCAAAACGGGCTGTTTAACCGAACCGACATCGGTCACCACCGCTGATTCAGGCAGGGCGGCCACCAACTCATCAGGTGGGTTCAGCAATAAGGGAATCGGCAAGGCCAGGATCACCACATCGCAATCCGCGAGGCAGCGCGGATCCGTCGACACCGTTCCCACCAGCCTTCGGGCCATGGCACGATCCGCCGTGATCTGACGATGCACGAGACCCTGCACCGTCCAACCTTGCGCCTGGAGATCGAGACCGAGGGATCCCCCAATCAATCCAAGGCCAACGATCCCCACCCTTCCCGGTTGCACCGCCATCACTCCTGCAGGGTCGTAAAGCCATGTTGATGGATGGATTGCCATGAACCAATCACAGGGGGAGCCCTGCTTAGGGTTTGACGATGTTGGAAGCCCAGGCCCACCATCAGATCAAAACCCTGCTCCGCCAGGAGGAATCGGATTGGCCCCACCACCTGACCCTGAGCCGGTTGGTGGCCAGAAGCCTGAGGCGCCGCGATACAACGCTCGTCCAACTCCCCCCCAGCAGCAGCGAACGTTGGTGGCTCGGTCTTCTTGTACCGCTTTGTCTGGCTCCCGAAGCTGGGGCTCTTGTGTTGACGGCCCCCCAGCGTCGGCGCCTGCTCCAATTGGAATTGCCCCGTTTACGGAACCAGGGCCTACGCCTTCCCTGTTGGCAAGGGACAACCCCACCTGAGGGGCCACAGCTCTGGTTGATGGATGTTGCAGAGCTGATTCAGGCCCATCGGGACGGGCACTTGGGCACGCGACAACTGCTGATCCCGGAGATGGATCAGTTGAGCCGTCGAATGCGCAACGCCCTCACGTTTGAGATCACTCCCCATCACTGGGACGAGCTTCGCCAAGCCTGCCCACAGGCTGAAGCCGGGTTGATGGAGCTGCATGACCGGATGAGCCGACAGCTGTTCGCTGGAGCCACGCGACCAGGGGGCGCGGTGCGACTCGAGGGATCAGCAGGGCAAGCGCTGCGTGACCTCCTCCAGCTGATGCCATCGAGCCCTGAGCCCTGGGACAAGCTCCGAAAGATCAACCCGGCGGACTGGACGGAGTGGGCTGAACTCGATCACCGGTTGCTCCAATGGCGCTGGCAGCTGGCCCCCTTGGAACCCCTTCAACTTCTGCGGGGGGTTCTGCATGATCACCCCTGCCTGATGTTTAGCAGCAATGGAGATAACGCAAGGCTGGATCTGGAGTTTGAGCAGGCGGGGGTGGTCCCCGACGTCCGCGCAACACTGCGCGAACGGGAGCTCAATGAACCCCTCCCTCTCTATGCCCCCCGCCGCCAGCCGCTGCCGAACACACGGATCTATTCCCAACATCTCCTTGAGGAGAGCAGACGGCTCATCCTTGGTCAGGCGGGAATGACCATCCTGCTGATCAATGACGACCAACTACGGCGACAGCTCACCAGCTCCCTGGCTGCCGAATTCGGACGCCGTGTGGACCATGAATCGACTGCACCCGAAAGCAATGGTGTGGTGACCTGCAGCTGGGACTGGTGGCTTGAGCATCAGGAGCATCTCCCATCTCCAGCGCAGCTGATTATCGGCATGCTTCCCCTCTCCAGCCTGGACAATCCACTCACCTCAGCAAGGGTGGAACGCATGAAACAACAGGGCGAAGACTGGTTCCGCACCCTGCTTTTGCCGGAAGCATTGAGCTTGATTCCAGCAGCCATTGCACCACTGCGACGCAGCGGTGGACGCCTAGCCATCCTTGATGGTCGTCTCCGAGGGCGCAGTTGGGGTGATCAGGTGCTGCATCGGCTTGAGCCTTGGATTCCACTGCAGCGACTGCTGCCGGACTGAACAACACCTAACCTCCGTTCAACGCGCAGAAGTGCATGGGAGAAGCACGCCGCCGAGCTGCACAGGGCATGCCCCCTCGTCAGCCCAAGGCCAACACAAAAGCACCGGATACATCGCCGCGAGTGGTGTCCTGGCTTCCTCTGACGCGCAATCAGACACAGCAGTTCATGGCGGTGACCACACGCGGCGCCTGGATCGGCATCGGAGCCATGGTGGTCCTATGGATCACGGTGCGATTCATCGGACCCGCCGCAGGCTGGTGGACGCTCTCGGATACCCCCTGATCGGCCAGCCGGACCAAACACGCGAAAACGAAAGAAAACTTTTAGGATTGGTCTCACTGGAGACTCAATCATGTTTCCGCGTTTAGCCGAGCACTACAGGTCTGTCGTCGAAGACTTGGTGATGAGCCTGCAGGCCCTCGCCGGCAGCCTCGAAACTGCCGGCGTCACAGCCACCTGTTACTCCTGCGGCGACGGTCGCGATGGCCATGGCGCGTCTTTTGTGGCTGACATCGGCGATGGTCACATCGTGCGCTTTCTTGTCTCCGATTTCGGCATCAGCTGGGTGGAATCCCGCAATGGCCGAGAACTCGTGAAATTGGAGGGAGCTGAAGCCATCCAGGAACTACACCGAATGGCTGAACTGGCTCAGCAGGGCCAGGTCTGCGGCAAGCAGTCACTGACCCAAGCCGGCTGAGATCAAGCAGCTGCTTCCGGAGCCTTACCCGGAGTCGACTTATCGACAGTCGCCTTCGCAGCAGCCGCCAGGGGCCGCATGGAATTCGACTTCACTTCCGAACCTTCCGTCAGCTTTTGACGCACGAGCGTCTCAATCGTGGCCGTCGATTCCGGGTTCTCCTCCATCCAGGTGATGGTGTTGTCGCGACCCTGCCCGATGTTGTCTCCCTCGTAGCTGTACCAAGCGCCCTTGCGCACAACCACACCTGTCTCTTCGGCGAGATCGAGCAGACAGCCCAGGGTGCTGATGCCGCGGCCAAAAAGAATGTCGAATTCAGCAATGCGGAAGGGTGGCGCCACCTTGTTTTTCGCCACTTTCACTTTGGCCCTGATCCCGAATTCCTCCGTCCCCTTCTTGAGCGTCTGAATCCGACGGATGTCGAGGCGAACCGAGGCATAGAACTTGAGAGCATTGCCTCCAGTGGTCGTCTCTGGATTGCCGTAGGTCACACCAATCTTGAGACGCAGCTGGTTGAGGAAGATGACGGTGCAACCCGACTTGCCGATGTTGCCGGTGATCTTGCGCATGGCCTGACTCATCAGACGCGCCTGACTGCCAACCGCCAGGTCTCCCATTTCTCCCTCGATCTCGGCGCGGGGCGTGAGAGCGGCCACCGAGTCGATCACGACAAGATCAACCGCCGCCGATCGCACCAGTTGATCGACGATCTCCAGAGCCATCTCACCGGTATCGGGCTGAGAGACCAGAAGGTTCTCAACATCCACACCCAACGAAGCGGCATAAACGGGGTCCAGAGCATGCTCCGCATCCACGAAGGCCGCCACACCACCACGCTTCTGCACTTCAGCAATCGCATGCAGGGTGAGAGTGGTTTTACCGGAACTTTCTGGGCCATAAATCTCCACCACCCGGCCCTTCGGGTAACCACCACCCAGGGCAAGATCAAGGGTCAGAGCACCGGTGGAGATCGTCTCCACCCTCATGCGGGAGGCATCGCCGAGCCGCATGATCGACCCTTTACCGAAGTTGCGCTCGATCTGACCAAGGACCAGATTTAGCGCCTTGTCTTTCTCGCCGGAGGAGCGGGGGTCGGAAGCACTGGATTTCATATCTGCAGGCATGGAAGAGACCTGAAACTAAGGAACGAGAGATCCAATGCCACAGAAGCGCCGAATCGTCTCAGGTAGTACAAGCGTACCGTAGCGAATCAGGGCCATTGCGCCAGGGGGGCCCGGAAACGATCCGGATGGAGCAACGCAATCCCGGGAGGAAGATTGCTCTGATCCTGGGGGCGAAGATAGCCCCAACTCACCAGGAAGCAGGGCAGTCGTTCCAATCCTGGCGTGGACCGCACAGCCTCCAGCGTCGCCCGACGGTCTTCAACGAAGCCACACAACGTTCGCTGCTGCTGAAGCCGAAGCAAAACCTGGGGCTTCGCTCCAGCTTCGCGACCGTCCAAACGCCAGGGATGCAGGCCAAGACTGTTCAGCAGCTCAGCGGTAAAGGCCTGGGTCTTGGTGGTCAGGACAGCCCAGTCCACGCCCTCAGCCTCAAGCTGGCGGAGCCTTGCCACCAACCCTGGGAAGGGCCGATGCAACGCCAACCAAGCGGAGCGGTTCTGCCGAACAGATTCATCACGGGACGCATCCAGGGCGGCTTGCAGCTGCTCCGGCTCCCATCCGTGACGCTGTAAAGCGAGCGCCTGGGCTTCGGCGTAGGACTGCATCCAAACCTGGGGATCCAGAACAGGCAGCTCAGCAGCCAGCAACACCATCTCCCAACCGTGATGCACCCATGGGCGCAGCCGACGGAACGCATCAGGCACCCGGTCGGGAGTCAATCCTGTCGGAGAGGCATCAAGGCGAAGACACGCATGCCAAGCACTCCACCAGTACTCGGCCATGCCATCGACGATGACCCCGTCGAAATCGAACACCAGCAAGGGTCGATGGTTCATGAACAAAAACTGGGCCGCTAGGATTCGAACCTAGGAATGGCGAGACCAAAACCCGCTGCCTTACCGCTTGGCGACGGCCCACTGAACCGGAAAAGACCACAACCTGCGGCTCACCGGAGCACTAATAGTTACTCATAGCAGCCAACCCTTCGTCAATCCACCGGGCGAATCAAGCGAAGGGCGATCAGGGAGGGAAGACCCGCAAACGCGACTGTTCGGCTTGACCGAAAACATCACTACGCAGTTGGTAACGACTGACAAGATCCGCCTGCATGCGAAGCACGCGTTCCGTTCGCGGCAACAACTCCACGGGCCTGCCTTGCGGCATCACCACTTGTTCCACTGCAAGCCGGCATTCCTCAAGAGCAGCCAATTCATCGTCCTTTGACGCCCGATCGGGAGCGATGGCATCCGCAGCCGTTTCACTTGCCCGACGACTCAAGAGGCGAGCCATAGCACGGGTCACCTGGGGCAGGGTGTCGGACTTGATCACCAGGATTGGAATCCCAAGATCCCTAGCCTGACGCCTCAGAGACGGTTGGCGGCTGAGTCCCAGCCGAATGCTCAACACAACATCCGCCTCACTTAAATCGTCCACCACCCGCGCAGTCCAGCCGTGAGAACGAATGGTTTCGTCCACAAGCCGGGGGGTGATCCCACAACAGAGAACCTGCAAAACGTTGGTGTTCTCAGGAGGGGCAGGAGGAGATGCTTCTGCTGCACTGGTCTGAGGCACAGACACAGGAACAGAGACAGGCCGTCCAGCTGCCGGTCGAGGAGAAGGAGGGCTTAGCAAACCCGACGACTGCGGGGGATCGACAAGCTGAACACCACCCTCAGCAGTCAGCTCGCGCTCCTGAACTCTGGGCTGCAGGCCCCTGAGCAACTGGTCCACCGTGGCAGCAACGTCGGTATGCACGGCCCAGCGGTGTCGACTGTGCATTTCAACCGCAACCGGAAAAGTTGGGTCAGCCGCGCGCTCGAGCACCGTCTTCTGACTGCGCCGCCGCCGGGCCTCCTCATCCCCAAGGGTGACCGCCTGAATTCCACCCACCAGATCACTAAGGGTGGGGTTCTTGATCAGGTTCGCCAGGGCATTGCCATGAGCGGTGGCGACCAGCACCACGCCACGCTCAGCAATGGTGCGCGCCGCCTGCGCCTCCAGCTCGGTGCCGATCTCATCGATCACGATGACTTCAGGCATGTGGTTTTCCACCGCCTCGATCATGGTTTGGTGCTGCAGTTCAGGCCTGGCCACCTGCATGCGGCGGGCCCTGCCAATCGCGGGATGCGGGATGTCGCCATCACCCGCGATCTCATTGCTCGTGTCAATCACCACAACGCGCCGCTCCAACTCATCAGCGAGCACCCGGGCGATCTCCCGCAATGCCGTTGTCTTGCCGACACCCGGGCGCCCCATCAACAGCAGGGACTGCCCTCCATCCAAAAGATCCCGCACCATGGCAACGGTGCCGAACACGGCACGCCCCACCCTGCAGGTCAGACCAACCACCTCACCCTGGCGGTTGCGGATCGCGCTGATCCGGTGAAGGGTCCTTTCAATCCCTGCTCGGTTATCGCCTCCGAACTGACCAATCCTGGCCACCACCGCCGCAAGGTCCTCCCGAGACAAGGGCGTGGAGCCCAGTGCCAAGGCACGACCTGGATAACGCGCTTCCGGGAGTCGACCGAGATCGAGCACCACCTCAAGCAACTGCTGTCGAGCCTCCTCCTCCCGCAACTGCTCCTGCACGGCATCCGGCAGAAGTTCGAGAAGGCGATCCAGATCGTCGGTGACCCGTTGCGTGCCCATGGGATCTGCGCGTTTCAGCCTTCTAGCAAGAGCGGCGCAGCCATGGAGTAACCAATGGACGCGCAAGGGAGAGGGCACGCTCCCAACCCTCGGGCCATTGCCACAGGGCAGATCCACGGGTTTGCGCCTCATTGAGCACGGGCATCAGCAAGCGACGCGCCACACCACCAAAGGCAATGCCAGCCGGCCGTTCCGTCGAATGCAAGAGATCCACCGTTGCGGCATTGGTTCCACCGGCAAGCTGCAGCGGACCAGGTGGTGCCAGAAGACGCATGGCACGCCAGAGCTGAACCGCAGCCCGCGCTGTTCCAGCCCCCACATCACCACTCATCGGCCGCCCATCCAATTGCCAGAGGGGCCTGTAACCGGCTTGCCGCAAACAGGAATGGCGATGCCACAGCAACCGAGCCAACTGATCAGCATTCACGCCATGACCCTCCAACCCGCAGCTCACGGCCAAGCGCTGCAAGGGAACGTTGTGGTGCTGAAGGCTTTGGATCAGCATCGTGGAGCCCTCCTCATGCCCAGACCCCGTGTGAATCTCCACCGCATCGGGCTGAATGGATTTCAGCAGCGTGATCACCTGCTCTGGAGCCAGTCGATGGTCGCGTTCCTCGATTAGCCCATGGGGGCAGGCCGGCAAGCAGCGACCACAGCCATAGCAACGCTGCTGGTCGATCCCAGAACCGGGCGGAATTGCTGCAGCGGGGCAAATCCTTTCGCAAGGACGCGGACAGTCCGCGGGACAGCGGTCGGCGTCGAACCAAGCCTTGCGGAAGTGAGCATCCATGCCATCGCTGAGGCTGACCATGAGCCAGGGACGATGGCCCGTGTGGGCTTCAGCCCAGTCGAGGCCACGACGGGCTGCAAGCGCGACCGCTGGATCGGCAGCCACATCAATGCAATGAACACCGACAGCCGCAAAAACAGCGGTCAGATCGGCAATGGCAGGCAAATCCTGATTGCTGGCCCCACAGATGAGCTTGACCCAGCGGCCCTGATCGAGGGCTTCCTCAGGTGTCAGGCGTTCAAATGTGTGGTCATCGGTTCCCACTTCAGGCTTCGGGCACCACCCATCTCCACGATGATGCGTAATCGGGGTTCGCGCTTGCAGAGGTCGCAAAGCGAGAGAAGTTCCGAACGCGACAGCACCTGACCCTCAAGAAGCCAGAGAGCCACAGGGGCATCACCCTCAAACAGGTCTCCGAGCTGGGGAGCCACCTCCTGCACTTCTCCCACAGCAGCACCACGACCCACGCTTTGATGACCGAGATGGGGAGGACGGATGCCGTGCTTCTGGGTGAGGAACACCTCCGGATCACCGAGTCCCCGGGCTGATGTCATGCGGGTGCGGTATCCAGCGCCTCGCAAACGACGCAGCAAGCGCGTTTCTGCACCACCCTCGAGCGGGGCCTGAACAGCCAGACAGCCATTGGCTTCGAGATCGCGGCGAAATGCCTGACCGGTGAGAAGCAGAGGCATGGCATCTACAGGGATTGGAGTGATTCTGGCAGCAGGCAGAGGGATCAGGGGAGCTGCAAGGGCGGTGGTGTAGGTTCATTGTTTGTTCTGTGTTTCTGTGCCCGTCCGCTAGCCGGGCCTCCAGTCGACAGAACAGATTCGACGATTGCGTCGGATCTCTAGGCCAGTACGGGAGCTTTCTTCGGAAATCCCCGTCGGGAAACTGCAACAGCACACCGTGCAGATGCAAGTCCCAGCCTCGCTGCATCGTTCGCTAGCCCATTCGAATCCACTCCCTCGGGAGTTCAGCTTCGAACCACGTCTGCGTCCAATCGATCAGCACCTGACCCCATGCGGATCTCCGCCTGGTGGTTGTCCACGCTGGCGCTTCCTCCCCACCCATGTCCATCGGCATTCTCGGGAAGAAGCTGGGTATGTCCCAGTTCTTCGACGAGCAGGGCAGAGCTGTTCCGGTCACCTTGATCGAAGCCGGCCCCTGCCGCATCACCCAACTCAAAAACAACGACACTGACGGTTATTCCGCAGTGCAGATCGGCTTTGGCGAATCCCGCGAAAAGCTGATCAACAAACCCGCCCAGGGTCACCTGACCAAATCCGGTGAGGGTCTTCTTCGTCATCTGCGCGAATACCGCATCGACAGCGTTGAAGGGCTCGAACTCGGTGGATCCATCACCGTCGGCGATTTCGAAGCCGGTCAGAAGGTGGACGTCAGCGGTGACACCGTGGGCCGAGGCTTCGCTGGCTACCAAAAGCGCCACGGTTTCAGCCGGGGTCCGATGACCCACGGCTCCAAGAACCACCGCGAACCGGGTTCAACCGGTGCCGGTACAACCCCGGGCCGCATCTACCCCGGCAAGCGGATGGCCGGTCGCTACGGCGGCAAGAAGATCACCACCCGCGGTCTGACCATCCTCAAGGTGGACAGCGAGCACAATTTGCTGGTGGTGAAGGGATCCGTGCCCGGCAAACCCGGTGCGCTGCTCAACATCCGCCCGGCCGTGCGCGTGGGCGCCAAGCCCGCCAAAGGAGGTAAGTGATGGCCAGTTGTGTCGTTCGTGATTGGCAGGGCAAGGAAGCCGGCAAGGCAACCCTGGACCTGAAGGTGGCCAAGGAGACCACCGCGGTTGATCTCATGCACCGGGCTGTTCTGCGTCAGCAGGCCCATGCACGCCAAGGAACCGCCAGCACCCTCACCCGTTCAGAAGTACGTGGTGGCGGTCGCAAGCCTTACAAGCAGAAAGGAACTGGACGGGCCCGCCAGGGATCCATCCGGACTCCCCTGAAACCGGGCGGCGGCATCATCTTCGGACCCAAGCCCCGCACGTACAACCTTGCGATGAACCGCAAGGAGCGTCGTCTGGCCCTGCGCACAGCGCTGATGGCCCGCATTGACGATGTGACTGTCGTGAAGGACTTCGCTGCTTCGCTGGAAGCCCCCAAAACCCGTGAGATCACGGATGCTTTGGGACGCCTCGGTGTCGCTGCCGGTTCCAAGGTGCTCATCGTTCTGACGAACCCCTCCGATGTTGTTCGCCGCTCCGTGCGCAACCTGGAGAAAGTCAAGTTGATCTCCGCGGATCAGCTGAACGTCTTCGACCTGCTCCATGCCAATGCTTTGGTGCTGGGCGAGGAAGCTCTCGCAACCATCCAGGAGGTCTACGGCGATGACTGAACGTTTCCAAGCCCGCCTGGCGGATGTGATCCGCCGTCCCTTGATTACCGAGAAGGCCACACGAGCCCTCGAAATCAACCAGTACACCTTCGAGGTGGACCACCGCGCCGCAAAACCCGACATCAAGGCCGCCGTTGAGCAGCTCTTCGATGTGAAGGTCACCGGCATCAGCACCATGAATCCCCCTCGACGCTCGCGTCGGATGGGGCGCTTCGCTGGCAAACGTGCCCAAGTGAAGAAAGCCGTGGTGCGCCTTGCGGAGGGCAACTCGATCCAACTCTTCCCTGAGTCCTGAGGGGTCTGAATCGTCATGGCAATCCGTAATTTCCGCCCCTACACCCCCGGTACCCGCACCCGGGTGGTCACTGATTTCAGTGAGATCACCAGCCGCAAACCTGAGCGGACCCTGGTGGTGGCTAAACACCGCCGCAAGGGCCGCAACAACCGCGGTGTGATCACCTGCCGCCACCGCGGTGGCGGTCACAAACGCCTCTACCGCGTGGTGGATTTCCGTCGCAACAAGCACGGTGTCTCCGCCAAGGTTGCGGCAATCCACTACGACCCGCACCGCAACGCACGCCTGGCACTGCTCTTCTATGCCGATGGCGAGAAGCGCTACATCCTGGCTCCCGCAGGAGTGCAGGTCGGCCAGACCGTGGTCTCCGGACCTGATGTCCCGATTGAGAACGGCAACGCCATGCCGCTTTCAGCCGTGCCTCTTGGTTCCAGCGTCCACTGCGTCGAGCTCTACGCCGGCCGCGGCGGCCAGATGGTCCGTACTGCTGGTGCCAGCGCCCAGGTGATGGCGAAGGAAGGCGACTACGTCGCTCTCAAACTGCCCTCCACCGAAGTTCGGCTGGTGCGCCGCGAGTGCTACGCCACCCTCGGCGAGGTCGGCAACTCCGAGATGCGCAACACCAGCCTGGGCAAGGCTGGACGTCGCCGCTGGTTGGGTCGTCGTCCTCAGGTTCGAGGCAGTGTGATGAACCCCTGCGATCACCCCCACGGTGGTGGTGAGGGTCGTGCACCAATCGGCCGTTCCGGTCCGGTGACTCCCTGGGGCAAACCCGCCCTCGGTCTCAAGACCCGCAAGCGGAACAAGCCCAGCAACCAATACGTGCTCCGGAAGCGTCGCAAGACCTCCAAGCGGAGCCGTGGCGGACGCGATTCCTGATGCAAACCATCACTTTGCCGCTTGCTTAAACCGTTATGGGACGTTCACTCAAAAAAGGTCCGTTTATTGCCGACAGCCTGCTTCGCAAGGTTGAAAAGCAGAACGACAACGACGACAAGTCCGTGATCAAGACCTGGTCACGGGCCTCCACGATCCTGCCGATGATGATTGGCCACACGATCGCGGTACACAACGGCCGCACCCACGTGCCGGTGTTCATCACCGAGCAAATGGTCGGTCACAAGCTGGGGGAGTTTGCTCCCACCCGCACCTTCAAGGGCCACATCAGAGACAAGAAAGGAGGCCGCTAATCCATGACATCGTCTACCCCAACGGCACCCATTGCCCAAGCTCACGGACGCTTCATCCGAGGCTCCGTTTCGAAGGTGCGCCGTGTGCTTGACCAGATCCGTGGCCGCACTTACCGCGACGCACTGATCATGCTCGAGTTCATGCCTTACCGCTCCACCGGACCCATCACCAAGGTGCTCCGGTCTGCAGTGGCCAACGCTGAGCACAATCTCGGTCTCGATCCCTCATCTCTGGTGATCGCGAGCGCGAGCGCTGACATGGGCCCCTCCATGAAGCGCTATCGCCCCCGCGCCCAGGGCCGGGCCTTCCAGATCAAGAAACAGACCTGCCACATCAGCATTGCTGTGGCGGCTCAGACCGATTCCTGACCCCCGAGGACTCTGACCCAATGGGACACAAAATCCACCCAACCGGTCTGCGCCTGGGGATCACCCAGGAACACCGGTCACGCTGGTACGCCTCCAGCAAGAGTTATCCGGCCCTCCTTCAAGAGGACGATCGGATTCGCAAGTTCATCCATAAGAAGTACGGCTCGGCAGGCATCAGCGATGTGCTGATCGCCCGCAAGGCCGATCAATTGGAAGTTGAACTCAAGACCGCACGCCCCGGTGTGCTGGTCGGCCGTCAAGGCAGCGGTATCGAAGAACTTCGCTCCGGCATTCAGAAGACCGTCGGCGACTCCAGTCGTCAGGTGCGGATCAATGTTGTCGAGGTCGAACGCGTCGACGGTGATGCCTTCCTCCTGGCCGAGTACATCGCCCAGCAGCTGGAAAAGCGTGTGGCCTTCCGCCGCACCATCCGCATGGCTGTGCAGCGCGCCCAGCGTGCCGGTGTACTGGGTCTCAAAATCCAGGTTTCCGGTCGCCTGAACGGTGCTGAGATTGCTCGGACGGAGTGGACCCGTGAGGGTCGAGTTCCCCTGCACACCCTGCGTGCTGACATCGACTACGCCACCAAAGTGGCTAGTACGACCTACGGCGTGCTTGGCATCAAGGTGTGGGTGTTCAAGGGCGAGGTGCTGAGCGAACAGGCTCAGCCCATGCCGGTGGGTGCCGCCCCCCGGCGCCGGGCCAGCCGTCGGCCCCAACAGTTCGAAGACCGCTCCAACGAGGGTTGAACAGGAGGCCTGAACCATGCTGAGTCCAAAACGCGTCAAATTCCGTAAGCAGCAGCGAGGCCGCATGCGCGGCGTCGCCACCCGGGGCAACACCATTGCCTTCGGACAGTTCGCGCTGCAGGCACAGGAATGTGGCTGGATCACCTCGCGCCAGATCGAGGCCAGCCGTCGTGCCATGACCCGCTACGTCAAGCGTGGCGGAAAAATCTGGATCCGGATCTTCCCCGACAAGCCAGTCACCATGCGCGCTGCCGAAACCCGGATGGGTTCCGGTAAGGGCAACCCAGAATTCTGGGTGGCGGTGATCAAGCCCGGCCGGATCTTGTTCGAGATGGGCGGTGATGAAATCACCCCCGAAATCGCCAAGGAAGCCATGCGCCTCGCGCAATACAAGCTTCCCGTGAAGACCAAGTTCATCCAGCTGGATGAGCAGGAGAAGCCAGCTGGTGCCAAGGCCCCGGCAGCTTCTGAAGCCGTCACCGTGGAGTCCTGACCATGGCCCGTCCCAACGCCGCAGATGTGCGCAGCCTCTCCGATTCGGACATCACCGAACAGATCGACGGCCTCCGCCGCGAACTGTTCCAACTCCGTTTCCAGCAGGCCACGCGCCAGCTCGCCAACACGCACCGTTTCAAAGAGGTCCGCATCAAGCTGGCCCAGCTGCTGACGGTGCAGTCGGAGCGCCAGCGCTCCACCGCCTCCTGATCCCCCCTCCGTAACCATGGCAGTCAAGGAAAGGGTCGGCACCGTCGTCAGCGACAAGATGGAGAAAACGGTGGTGGTCGCGGTGGAAAGCCGCTTCCCTCACCCCATCTATCAAAAGACGGTCAGCCGTACCACCCGCTACAAGGCTCACGACGAAGACAACACCTGTCGCGTCGGAGACCGCGTTCGTATCACTGAAACCCGTCCCATGAGCCGCCAAAAGCGGTGGGCCATTGCCGAGGTTCTCAGCCACAGCCCCAAGGCTGCAGCTGAGGAAGCCAGCAAGGCTGAAGCTCAGGAGGTGAAGCAGTGATCCAGCAGGAGTCCTATCTCACCGTTGCCGACAACAGTGGCGCCAAGCGCATCCAGTGCATTCGCGTCCTCGGCACCAACCGTCGCTATGCCCACGTGGGCGACGTGATCGTTGCCGCTGTAAAGGATGCCGCCCCCAACATGGGCGTCAAGAAATCCGACGTCGTCAAGGCTGTCGTGGTGCGCACCAAAGCCACCATGCGCCGTGAAACCGGCAACTCAATCCGGTTTGACGACAACGCCGCCGTGCTCATCAACGACGACAAGAACCCAAAAGGCACCCGCGTCTTCGGACCGGTGGCCCGTGAGCTGCGCGAGCGCAGCTTCACCAAAATCGTGTCCCTCGCTCCGGAGGTGATCTGACCATGGCGACTGCAACCACCAAGGCCAAGGCCACCGAGCGCATCAAAATGCGCATCCGCAAGGGCGACACCGTCCAGGTGATCGCCGGCAAGGACAAGGGCAAGACCGGTGCCGTTCTGCGCACCCTGCCCAACGAGAACCGTGTCGTCGTGGAAGGGGTGAACATGCGCACCCGCCACGAAAAGCCCACCCAGGAGGGCGAGACAGGCCGCATCGTGACCGAGGAAGCATCACTGCATGCCTCCAACGTGAT
This sequence comes from Synechococcus sp. MU1611, assembly GCF_020514255.1. Classification (NCBI taxonomy): domain Bacteria; kingdom Bacillati; phylum Cyanobacteriota; class Cyanophyceae; order Synechococcales; family Synechococcaceae; genus Synechococcus; species Synechococcus sp. MU1611. The sequence continues at coordinate 106,422 of NZ_VTLC01000005.1, forward strand.
GCTTTATTCCACCGCCAAAAAGGTGGCAAGCCGCGTTGAAATCGTCGTCGAGAAGGACGGCACCAAAAAGCGCCGGCTGAAGAAAACCGGTGAAGTCCTCGACTGATCCCGACTTCTGACCACGTCCAGAAGCACCCCAACCCGTTATGTCACTCAAGAAGCGCTACAGGGAGACCATTCAGCCCAAGCTGAAGAAGGATCTCTCCCTCAACAACATCCATGAAGTCCCCAAGGTGGTGAAAGTCACCGTGAACCGGGGTCTCGGCGAAGCCGCCGCCAACGCCAAGTCCCTCGAGGCCTCGGTTAATGAGCTGGCGCAGATCACCGGCCAGAAGGTCCTGGTGACCCGTGCAAAGAAGGCCATCGCCGGCTTCAAGATTCGGCAGGGCATGCCGATCGGCTGTGCCGTCACCCTCCGTGGTGATCGGATGTACGCCTTCCTCGAGCGCCTGATCAACCTGGCGCTGCCTCGCATCCGCGACTTCCGCGGGGTCAGCCCCAAGAGTTTCGATGGGCGCGGCAACTACACCCTTGGGGTGCGCGAACAGATCATTTTCCCTGAGATCTCCTTCGACAAGATCGATGCAATCCGGGGCATGGACATCACCATCGTGACCACCGCCCGTTCGGACGAAGAGGGCCGGGCCCTCCTCCGCGAGATGGGAATGCCGTTCCAGAGCAACTGAGCCCTCCCCGTCGACACCTATGGCCAACCACGACCCCATTTCCGACATGCTCACCCGCATTCGCAATGCGAGTGAGAAACGTCACGAAACCACCAAGATCCCCGCTTCGCGGATGACTCGCAGCATCGCCAAGGTGCTGCAGCAGGAGGGCTTCATCTCCGAAATCAGCGAGCAGGGTGAAGGCGTTCGCACCGAACTGGTGCTCGCCCTCAAGTACAGCGGCAAGCACAGGCTGCCCACCATCCGCTCGATGCAGCGGGTCAGCAAGCCCGGTCTCCGCATCTACAAAAACACTCGCGGCCTGCCCAAAGTCCTCGGAGGACTGGGCGTGGCGATCATCTCCACCTCCAAGGGTGTGATGAGCGACCGCGACGCCCGCCGTGAGGGCGTCGGTGGCGAAGTGCTCTGTTACGTCTACTGATCCGGAGCTGAACCATGTCACGAATCGGCAAAAACCCCGTTCCCGTCCCTGAGAAGGTCACGGTTTCCCTCGACGGACTCACCGTCAAGGTGAAAGGACCCAAGGGTGAACTGGAACGCACCCTTCCTGAAGGCGTCAGCGTCAGTCAGGACAACGACTCCATCGTGGTCTCACCCACGAGCACCAAGCGCATCTCCCGAGAGCGCCACGGCCTGAGCCGAACCCTGGTCGCCAACATGATCGAAGGGGTCAGCAACGGCTACAGCAAAGCTTTGGAGATCGTCGGCGTGGGCTCCCGTGCCCAGGTCAAAGGCAAAACCCTCGTGGTAAGTGCTGGCTACAGCCACCCCGTGGAGCTGGAGGCCCCTGAAGGCATCACCTTCAAGGTGGAAAACAACACCAGGGTGATCGTCTCCGGCATCGACAAGGAGCTGGTGGGCAACGAAGCCGCAAAGGTCCGCGCCGTCCGTCCCCCCGAGCCCTACAAGGGCAAGGGCATCAAGTACGAGGGCGAGCACATCCTGCGCAAGGCGGGCAAGTCCGGCAAGAAATAAGCCTTGTCCTGACGTTCCTTCCTTTCACCCACCATGTCCAAACTTTCCCGCAAACAACAGACGCAGAAACGCCACCGGCGTCTGCGCCGCCACATCACTGGCACCCCAGACCGTCCGCGGCTGGCAGTGTTCCGTTCCAACAATCACATCTACGCCCAAGTCATCGACGACGCGGCCCAGAGCACTCTCTGCTCTGCGTCCACCGTCGACAAAGAGCTGCGTACCGGTCTCAAGGCTCCTGCTGGTAGCTGCGACGCCTCCGTCGCCGTTGGCGAACTGGTGGCCAAGCGAGCCATCGCCAAAGGCATCCAGCAGGTGGTGTTCGACCGTGGCGGCAATCTGTACCACGGCCGGATTAAAGCCCTTGCCGACGCCGCCCGGGAAGCGGGCCTTCAGTTCTGATTCCTGCTTAACCCATGACAGATTCCTCCCCCCAATCCAATCCCAACGCCGTACCGGGTGCGGCCGACGTTCCAGCGGCAGCCGAAGGGCAGCAGCAACAGGAGCAACGCCGTGGTCGTGGCGACCGTGATGGTCGTCGTGGAGACCGTCGCGGCGGTCGCCGCGGCCAAGAGCGCGACTCCGAATGGCAGGAGCGTGTGGTGCAAATCCGCCGCGTCTCCAAGACCGTGAAAGGCGGCAAAAAGATGAGCTTCCGCGCCATCGTCGTCGTCGGCAACGAAAAAGGCCAAGTCGGCGTTGGTGTCGGCAAAGCTGGTGATGTGATCGGCGCCGTCCGCAAGGGTGTTGCCGACGGCAAAAAGCACCTCGTCAAAGTGCCATTGACCCGTCACAACTCCATCCCGACCCTCTCCAACGGTCGCGATGGTGCAGCAAGCGTGCTTATTCGCCCTGCAGCCCCTGGTACTGGTGTGATCGCCGGCGGATCCATCCGCACGGTGCTCGAACTCGCCGGCATCAAAAATGTCTTGGCCAAGCGCCTGGGCAGCAAGACACCCCTGAACAATGCCCGGGCTGCCATGGTGGCCCTGTCGCTTCTCCGCACCCACAAGGAGACGGCCAAGGAACGGGGAATCTCCCTCGAGCAGATCTACTCCTGATTCCCGATGACTCTCCGACTCGATTCCCTCAAATCCAATAAGGGCGCTCGTCGCCGCAAACTGCGCAAAGGTCGCGGCATCGCCGCAGGTCAGGGTGCCAGCTGCGGCTTCGGTATGCGCGGTCAAAAGTCCCGCTCTGGCCGCCCCACTCGTCCAGGCTTCGAAGGTGGCCAGATGCCTCTGTACCGCCGGGTACCGAAGCTGAAGCACTTCCCCCTGGTGAATCCCAAGCACTTCACTGTGCTCAATGTCTCGGCATTGAACAACGTGAACGAGGGCAGCACCGTCAACCTGGATTCCCTGGTCAAGGACGGCATTGTGACCAGCCCCAAGCATCCGCTGAAGATGCTCGGTAATGGCGAACTGACAGCCAAAAAGCTGACAGTTCAGGCCTCAGCGTTCACCGCCTCCGCCCGCACCAAGATCGAAGCTGCAGGCGGCACCTGCGAAACCCTCGACTAAACGGGGGCTCGTCCCCCAGTCAGCCCTAGGGTCTGAGCCGTCCGCTGGATTTCGATCCACGGGCGGCTTCTTGGCTTTTCGCCCAACTTCACTTTCCTCCAGACATGCTCGTCAGTCGGGGTCGCAACCCCAACGCCTCCGAAGTGATCAGCCAGCTGATCACCAACCCTGGGCTACGCAGTCGCGTGCTCACCACGCTCGGGCTGCTGCTGTTGGTGCGTCTTGGGATCTACATCCCAATGCCAGGAATTGATCGAGAAGCGTTCAAGCAGTTCATCGATCAGGGCGGACAACTGATCGGCTTCCTGGACATCTTCACCGGTGGTGGCATTTCCACCTTGGGCATCTTTGCCCTGGGGATCCTGCCATTCATCAATGCTTCGATCATCCTCCAACTGCTAACCGCAGCTTTGCCTCAGTTGGAGGATCTGCAGAAGAATGAAGGTGAGGCAGGTCGGAGAAAGATCGCCCAGATCACCCGTTATGTCGCCTTGGGCTGGGGTCTCGTCCAGAGCGTGGTCTTCGCAATGATCCTGCGCCAGTACGCCGTGGAAGGCCTGAGCGAAGTGGTCTTTGTCGTGCAGACAGCGCTTGCCTTGGTCACCGGGTCAATGGTGGTGATGTGGCTTAGTGAAGTCATCACAGAGCGGGGCATTGGCCAAGGCGCTTCCCTTGTGATTTTCCTGAACATCGTCGCAACACTGCCTCGCACGCTTGGTGCGACGATCGAAGCCGCTCAGACCGGTGACCGCGACACCGTTCTTGGCATCGTTGTTCTGGTGCTGGTGTTCCTGGCCACGATCGTCGGAATCATCTTCGTGCAGGAGGGAGCGCGCCGGATCCCCATCGTGAGTGCAAAGCGCCAGGTGGGTGGAGCAGGCGTTCTCCCCACCCGTCAGAGCTACCTACCGCTCAAGCTGAACGCTGGTGGGGTTATGCCGATCATTTTCGCCTCGGCCCTGATTTTTCTTCCGGTCACCATCGCCAATCTGACCAAAAGCGAGTTGTTGATCCGCGCAGCCAGCGCCCTGAACCCTGGAGCCGCTAACCCCTGGCCCTATGCGCTCACATTTTTTGCGTTGATCCTGGGTTTCTCGTATTTCTACGCATCACTCACCGTTAATCCCGCTGACATTGCCACGAACCTGAAACGCGGGGGTGTCGCCATTCCAGGCGTTCGCCCCGGCAGCGCCACCGCCACATATCTCTCGGGCGTCCAAAACCGTCTCACCTTGCTTGGTGGTCTGTTCCTCGGCGCCGTCGCGATCATTCCAGCTGGCGTCGAACGCGCCACCAATGTGCAGACCTTCCAAGGCCTTGGAGCCACTTCGCTGTTGATCTTGGTTGGCGTGGCCATCGACACGGCCAAGCAAGTCCAGACCTATGTGATTTCGCAGCGCTACGAAGGGCTCGTTCGCCAGTGAGCGCTGCTGAGCAGCGCACCTTCTGTTCTCTCAACTTCACGATTACGTCACCATGAAAAATCGCTTGCTCTTTCTTGGTCCTCCTGGAGCCGGCAAAGGCACCCAGGCTGCTCGCCTGTGCGATGCCAACAGCATGAAGCACCTGTCGACGGGTGATCTGCTGCGCTCCGAAGTCGCAGCAGGCAGCGAACTGGGCAAAGAAGCTGAAGCGGTGATGAACCGTGGCGAACTGGTCAGTGACGCCCTGGTGCTGGCCATCGTGGAAAGCCAGATGAAGGCTTTAACCACGGACGGCTGGCTTCTTGATGGGTTTCCCCGCACAGTCCCCCAGGCTGAAGCGCTGGAACCACTTCTCGCCGAACTCAAGCAACCCATCCAAGCCGTGGTTCTGCTGGAGCTCGATGACGCTGTTTTGATTGAACGGCTGCTGTCGCGGGGTCGCGCCGACGACAACGAAGCTGTGATCCGCAACCGCCTGGAGGTGTACCGGGAGAAGACAGCACCTCTAATTAGCTTCTACAGCGATAAGGAGCTGCTGGTGTCCGTCCCCGCCCAGGGCTCTGTCGAGGAGATCACCAAGCGGATCGAATTAGTGCTTGGTTGACCCGCATGGTAACGTTGCCGTTTGGAAATTTGGAGAGCCACGCCTCATGAAGGTGCGCAGCTCAGTCAAGAAAATGTGTGACAAGTGCCGGGTGATCCGTCGCCACGGCAAGGTCATGGTCATTTGCGCCAACCCCAAGCACAAACAGCGTCAGGGCTGATCCCCCGCTGTTCTGAACATCCTCGCCTCCAGGATCTCGGAGGCATCTGTCCTTTTCAATTGAACAACCGTGGCACGGATCGCCGGCGTTGACATTCCCCGCGACAAGCGGGTTGAAGTGTCCCTCACCTATATCTACGGAGTTGGTCTCACCCGCTCGCAGGCCATTCTGGCCAAAGCCGGTGTGAGCCCTGACATCCGGGTCAAAGATCTCGAGGACGGAGATCTTCAGAAGCTCCGGAATGCCATGGAGGAATACACCATTGAAGGTGACCTGCGCCGGCAGGAAGGCATGGCCTTGAAGCGCCTGCAGGACATTGGTTGCCTTCGTGGCCGTCGCCATCGCATGAGCCTTCCCGTTCGCGGACAGCGCACCCGCACCAACGCTCGGACCCGCCGCGGCGCGCGGAAAACTGTGGCCGGCAAGAAGAAGTAAGCCCTCAACGTCCTTAACCCTGACTGCATTCGGCCATGGCAAAAACCGTCAAAAAATCCGGGCCCAAGAAGGCCAAACGCAACGTCCCCAACGGTGTTGCTCATATCCAGAGCACCTTTAACAACACCATCGTTTCGATCACCGACACTGCCGGTGAAGTGATTTCCTGGTCGTCCGCAGGTGCGAGTGGCTTCAAAGGTGCCCGCAAAGGAACCCCTTTCGCTGCTCAAACGGCTGCAGAAGCAGCGGCCCGTCGTGCCCTTGATCAAGGGATGCGCCAAATCGAAGTTCTGGTGAGAGGTCCTGGATCAGGACGCGAGACCGCCATCCGCGCTCTCCAGGTTGCTGGCCTAGAAATCACGCTCATCCGTGACGTCACCCCCTTGCCTCATAACGGTTGCCGGCGGCCTAAGCGCCGCCGCGTCTGAACCGACCTGATTTCCGTCCGGTTTCTCCACTTACCCCGATTCAGACAGTGCTGCAGTACCAGATTGATCGCATTGAGCATCAGGTATCCGAGGATCGCGCCCAATCGGGTGTGTTCCTGATTGGTCCGCTTGAACGTGGCCAGGCCACGACCTTGGGCAACGCGCTGCGTCGCGTGCTGATGGGTGGGCTCGAAGGCAGTGCCGTGACCGCGATTCGTATTGCAGGAGTCAATCACGAATACGCCACGGTGCCTGGTGTTCGTGAGGACGTGCTCGACATCCTGTTGAACTGCAAGGAGCTCACTGTCAACAGCCGCTCTGGCGAGCTCGAGATCGGCCGCCTCGTTGTGGCTGGTCCTGCCGAAGTCAAGGCCGGCGACCTTCAGTTTTCCTCCCAGGTCCAGGTGGTCGACACCGATCGTCCGATCGCGACTGTGGCCGATGGACACAGCCTTGAGCTGGAAGTTCATGTGGAACGCGGCGTCGGTTATCGCCCTGTTGATCGTTACAACGAAGAAACCAGTGCGATTGATCTGCTCCAGATCGATGCGGTGTTCATGCCCGTAACCCGGGTCAACTTCACCATCGATGAAACCGCCGTTGCCGAAGGCGGTTCAGCACGGGAGCGCCTTCGGATTGAGATCGTCACTGACGGTTCCATTACCCCTGACGACGCCCTCGCTCAATCAGCCAATCAACTGATCGAGCTGTTCCAGCCGCTGGCCACGGTCACTCTTGTTGAGGAAGTCCCTGCTGAGCCGGAGCCTTCGGCAGAAGCACAGATTCCGCTGGAAGAGTTGAACCTTTCGGTTCGTGCCTACAACTGCCTCAAGCGCGCTCAGGTCAACTCCGTGTCTGATCTGATGGGCTTCAGCTATGAGGATCTGCTCGAGATCAAGAACTTCGGTTCTAAATCCGCTGATGAAGTGATCGAAGCCCTCGAGCGCATCGGCATCTCCATCCCCCAGAGCCGCACCTCTGCATAACTGCAGCACGGCCTGAACGTCCTTTTTCGTCTTCGTCACCGACAGAACCATGCGTCATCAATGCCGAGTTCCTCAGCTGGGACGCCCAGCTGACCAGCGCAAGGCAATGCTGCGCGCCCTGACCACCCAGCTGATTCGGGAAGGTCGGGTCACCACCACCAAGGCACGGGCCAAGGCGCTTCGCGACGAAGCCGAGCGCATGATCACCCTGGCAAAGGACGGCAGCCTCGCCTCCCGCCGCAGGGCCATGGGATACATCTACGACAAGCAGCTTGTCCACGCTTTGTTCGACAAGGCCCCCAACCGCTACAGCGATCGCAAAGGTGGTTACACCCGTATCACCCGGACTGTTCCCCGTCGTGGTGATAACGCCGAAATGGCCATCATTGAACTGGTCTGATCACACCTCACGTCAGTCCTGACGTTTGAACCTCGAACCCTCGTCTGCAGGTCCTGAGTCACCGTCCCTTCAGAGGATTGCGCTCAGTCTTCAGTACGAGGGCTCTTCGTTTTGTGGATGGCAGCGTCAAAGCAACGGTCGCAGCGTTCAGGCCGTGCTTGAGGATGCCATTGCACAGCTTGATCCGCATCGGCCTGTGCAGAGCTTCGCTGCAGGCCGAACTGACGCCGGTGTTCATGCTGCAGGCCAGGTCGTGCATTTCGACTGCAATGGTCCGATCCCGGCTCACAAATGGGCCCCCGCCTTGAACGGACGCCTCCCGAGCACGATTCGTGTGCGCGAATCCGTCGCCCGTCCGCTCGATTGGCATGCCTGTTATTCGGCCACATACCGGCGATACAGGTACACGATTTACAACGGTCGACGTCCCAACTTGTTTCTCAGTCCGTGGAGCTGGCACCGCTACCAGCACAAACTGAATGCGTCCCGCATGCGGGACGCACTGAACACGATGCTTGGCATGCACGATTTCAGTGCCTTCATGAAGGCAGGCAGCCGTCGCGCCCATGCCCGAACAACGGTGCAGGAGGTTCTCGTGGAGCGTGATGGCGATCTTCTCCGGGTCGAAATTCAGGCCAGTGGTTTCCTGTACGGCATGGTGCGACTGTTGATGGCCCAGTTGGTGGCGGTCGGCGAACAGCGTCTCAGCGTTACCGCCTTTGAGGATCGTTGGCGAGAGCGAAGACGCCACGAGGTGAAGGAGTCAGCGCCCGCATCCGGCCTCTGCCTGCTTCGTGCTGGCTATGCCGAGCCCATCTTCACAAAAGCCGGCTGGTACGATTGTCAACCGTGGTTTTTTCTGGCTGAGAGCGATCCACCTCCGGATCCACCCTCAACGCCGGGATAAACGGGCCTCTACTCGGAGTGCTGCCCAACTCGAAGGAGCTGGAGGGCTGAAGAGTAAGCTCGATCTTTGAGCCCCGTCAGGTCCAGCTCTGGACCGACCCCCTTTGCCCAGTTCCGCTGCAACAGGCGGGACATAACCGAACCGGCATGCCGGCGCGATGAACAAGACCTCTCTCCCCCCGATTGATTCGATCGACCGCCAGTGGTACGTGGTGGACGCTGAGAATCAGACCCTCGGCCGCCTTGCCACTGAGGTAGCCGCCGTGCTTCGCGGCAAGAACAACCCCAGCTTCACCCCCCATCTGGACACCGGTGATTTTGTCGTCGTTGTGAACGCCGAAAAAATCAAAGTCACCGGCAGAAAACCCCAGCAGAAGCTGTACCGCCGTCACTCCGGACGTCCCGGGGGCATGAAGGTTGAAACCTTTGAGGCTCTGCAGGAACGGATTCCAGAGCGGATTGTGGAGAAGGCCATCAAAGGCATGCTTCCTCACAACGCTCTGGGCCGCCAGATGTTCCGCAAGCTCAAGGTCTACAAGGGCACCGAGCATCCCCATGCGGCTCAGAAGCCCCAGCCTCTCCAGCTCAACCCCTCCGCATCCGCCAAATGAGCAGCAACTCCGTCGTTTACTGGGGCACTGGTCGCCGTAAGACCTCAGTCGCCCGTGTACGCCTTGTTCCTGGCAATGGAACGATCACGATCAATGGTCGTCCCGGTGACAACTATCTGAACTACAACCCCTCGTACATCGCAGCGGTCAAAGCTCCCCTGGAGACCCTTGGCCTCACTAGCGAATACGACATTCTGGTAAATGTTCACGGCGGTGGACTTACAGGTCAGTCAGGCGCCATCAAGCAGGGTGCAGCCCGCGCCCTCTGTGAGCTTTCCGCTGACAACCGCAAGCCTCTCAAGACGGAAGGTCACCTGAGCCGCGACCCCCGTGCCAAGGAACGTCGCAAGTACGGTCTCAAGAAAGCACGTAAGGCTCCTCAGTTCTCCAAGCGCTGATTTTTTACCAATGCCAAAGCCCGACATCCACCCCACCTGGTATCCCGACGCCAAGGTGATCTGCAACGGCGAAGTGGTCATGACCACTGGTGCCACCCAGCCAGAGATCCATGTCGACGTCTGGAGCGGCAACCACCCCTTCTTCACCGGCACCCAGAAGATCCTCGACACCGAGGGACGCGTGGACCGCTTCATGAAGAAGTACGGCATGGGCACCAAAAAGAAAGGTGCCGAACCAGCCCAGGCCGAGTCCAAGGCCTGAGGGTGAGCACGGGGCATGGACGCCTCGACGTTGTTTTCTCGGCTGGAAACGGCCACAGCCAGCTTCCGCAACCTCGAGCGGCAGCTGGCTGATCCTGATGTGGCCGCTGACCCAAAGCGGCTCGAATCGATCGCGCGGGAGCGATCAAGGCTTGAGCCGCTTGTGCTCGATTTTGAGGAACTGAAAAAGCTCGAGAACGAGCGGGATTCAGCACGTCAGCTGCTCAAAGACAGCCGCGGTGATGCCGCGATGGAGGAACTGGCCCAGGATGAACTGGTCAGCCTCCAGGAAAAGCACACAACGCTGACGGAGCGACTCACCCTGGCTCTACTACCGCGGGATCCCCGCGATGAGCGCAGTGTGATGCTCGAAATTCGAGCCGGTGCAGGAGGCGATGAGGCCTGTCTCTGGGCCGGTAATCTGGCTCGGATGTACGAGCGTTACAGCCAGAAGGTGGGCTGGGCGGTGCAGCCGATGAGCTGCACGGAGGCCGACCTGGGAGGGTTTCGAGAGCTGATCCTTTCGGTGCGCGGCGACAGCGTGTACAGCCAACTGAAATTTGAAGCGGGGGTCCATCGGGTTCAACGCGTCCCGGCTACGGAATCCCAGGGGCGGGTTCACACCTCCACCGCCACTGTGGCGGTGATGCCGGAAGCCGATGCGGTGGAAGTTCAGCTTGATCCAAAGGATCTGGAGATCAGCACCGCCCGCTCGGGTGGTGCAGGGGGACAAAACGTCAACAAGGTGGAAACCGCCGTGGACCTCCTCCACAAACCCACGGGCATCCGCGTGTTCTGCACCCAGGAACGCTCCCAGTTACAGAACCGGGAACGGGCCCTGGAAATCCTCCGGGCCAAATTGCTGGAGCGGGAACAAGCTGCTGCTGCGGAACGGGAAAGCAGCAAACGACGCGCTCAGGTCGGCAGTGGAGACCGCTCCGAAAAAATCCGCACGTACAACTACAAGGACAACCGAACCACCGATCACCGGCTGGGCCGGAACTTCACGCTGGAGCCTGTGCTGGAGGGCCAATTAGAGGACCTGATCGGTGCCTGCATCGCCGAAGAACAACGTCAGAAACTCGAAGCCCTGAGCGAACAGACCGACGCCTGACGTTCAAGAACCGATGACGTATTTCGCCCATTCCTGGTGATGGCCTGAATGGATCTGACGCCGAGCCTCGAAACTGAGGCTGCTGGCCGGACGGCGCGGCACATGGCTCAGAGGCATGGCCGCCTCCTTTGGCGTTCGGTTGCCCTTGCGCACATTGCAGCTGAGGCAGGCTGTTGTCACGTTTTCCCAGGTGTCGCCGCCTCCACGACTTCGTGGCATCACATGGTCGATCGACAACTGATCGTCACGACTGCCGCAGTACTGGCAGGTGTGGTTGTCCCGCTGAAACACATTGCGACGCGTCAGGGGCAGCTGGCGGAAGGGCACCCGTACGTATTGGCGCAATCGGATCACGGTCGGCAGGTGGGTGCCCTGACGCAGTTGCCGACAGGGGTCATGTTCCAGACCTTCGGCCTTGCCCTTCAGCATCATCACCACCGCCCGCCTCCAGGTGGTGATATTGAGCGGCTCATAGGACGCATTGAGAACGAGAACCTGGCCCATGCCAGCTCACTCAATAAGCTTCATGCTATCGGCGATGTGAAGCCGTCTCGGTAGCGCCGAGCACTGCCTGTGATTCCGGAGCTGAATCCACGTCAGCGCGCCTGGGTGGAAGTTTCACCTGCAGCGATTCGGGCCAACGCCAGGGCTCTCTGCCAGCACCTCGGCCCTCGCACCCAACTGATGGCGGTGGTGAAGGCCGATGGCTATGGCCATGGCGCTGAAACCGTTGCGCGTGCAGCGCTTCAAGGGGGAGCTTCCAGCCTTGGTGTGGCGACGCTGCAGGAAGGCCTCGAGCTGCGCCGGGCTGGTCTGGAGGCACCGGTGCTGTTGCTGAGCAACCTCCACGAACCGGACGATCTACACACCTGCCTGCACTGGCGATTGATGCCCACCCTGAGCAGCCTCAGCGATGCCCAGCTGTGCAACGCGCTCGCAGCCGACAGTGGTCGACGTTTCGACGTGCAGCTGAAGATCGACACCGGTATGGCACGGCTGGGCTGCTCCCTCAGCGACAGTCATCAGACCGCAGCGGGGCTTCAAAGCCTGGAACATTTGAATCTGGTGGGTATCTACAGCCATCTGGCCTGTGCAGACGAACCCGACGATTCCCTGACAAGCATCCAGCAGGATCGCTTCGTCAGCATGCTGTCGGCCGTGCCACAAGAGGGCGACAGCATCACCCGCCATCTAGCCAACTCCGCTGGAACCTTGCTCAATCGTGAGCTGCACCACGACCTCGTCCGCGTCGGCCTGGCCTTGTACGGCCATGCCCCAGCTGCCCACCTGAGCGACGTCATTCCCCTGCAACCCGCCCTGGCCGTACGTGCCCGGGTCAGCCTCATCCGTGCAGTCCCTGCCGGAACAGGTGTCAGCTACGGCCATCGCTTCGTCACGCAGCGCCCCTCCCGACTAGCGGTGGTGGGCCTGGGCTATGCCGATGGCGTTCTGCGGTCTCTCAGCGGACACATTCATGCCATACATCGGAATCACCTGCTCCCGCAGGTGGGGGCCATCACCATGGACCAGCTTCTGATTGATGCCACCGATGCACCCAAACTGAAAGAAGGCGACATCGTCACCTTGCTTGGTCGAGACGGCGAGCTTGAATTGAGCCCTCAACGTTGGAGCGATCACTGCGGTTCGATTCCCTGGGAAATCCTCTGCGGTTTCAAACGACGCTTGCCCCGCGTGGAAGTCTGACCAACTGCCCAGCACTTGGTACTCTGGGTGCGCCGCTGGAGAGGTGGCTGAGTGGTTGAAAGCGGCTCCCTGCTAAGGAGTTACAGGAGGCAACTTCTGTCGAGGGTTCGAATCCCTCCCTCTCCGTTCCAAGCTCATGTGCTTAATTCACCCGCTCCTCGGAGCTGGTGAACTGGCTGAGTTGCCGTGCCAACTCCGGCAAAAGGGATGCATCCCTGGCGCGATCAGGACCCGTTGTGAACACCACCAGCAAGGTCGGTGACTGCTGATCGGGAGCCTGAAACCAAGCCACATCATGACGGGCCTGACTCATCCAACCGGCCTTGCTCCACAGTTGCGTTTCCTCGGGTAAGCCCTCGCCGAGAAACCCATCCACCTGGTTCTCAGGATCGGCACGCCGCTGCTGCTGATCCAGCGAGCGCTGCAACAGACCTTGCAGCCGACGACATGCCGGCGGCGACACCACCGCACCGGTCATGACGGCCTCCAACATCCGGGCTGTCGCGACGGTGGACAAGCCATTGCGGTTGCTGTTGTCGGCTCCATAGAAGATTTTCTCCCGGCCATAGGGACCATCTCCCCAGGTCTTCTGACAGCAATTCACCGCCTCCAGCTCTGGCCAGGCCAAGCTCTGCAGCCAGGCATTGATCAAGCGACGCTGCTGGGTCCAGAGCTCCCAGCGCTCGCCATGGAGTGCAGGGCCGCTGGTGGTGCCCGTAAGCAGATCAACCACGAGCCCAGTGGCATCGTTGCTGGAGTCGGCGATCATGTCGCGCACGGCGCGCTGCAGTTCATCACCGTCTGGGATCAGGTCGCGCTGCAACCACTGCTCAACGGCGACGGCATAAAAAAGTTTGACCACGCTGGCCGGATAGAGGATCCGGTCTTGATTCCAGGAGGCGCCGCACCCCTGACCAGCCTCCGGTGCAGCATCGGTGTACCGCACCCAGGTGATCGCCAAACTGTTGCGCAGCCCCGGACGGCCGTCTGCATCGAGCGCATCGAGTGCCGTCTCAAGCCGAGCCGCCATGACGGGATCGGGACGGTAGAACGCCATAGCGATTCGATTGGGCCATGGCGACGTTAGGCACCCTGCTGGCCCCAGACCTGATTCAGACAGGTTCCAGCTGGCAGCTGTGTGAGGACGTCAATGGTTATGCACGACCTAATGGCGAGAATCTGACCACGCAGGCCTGTCGTGGACGCCGCTTTCGCATCTTGGAAAAGCAGCGCAACAGGATCGCCGTGCAGCTGCTGGAGGATGGTTACCGCTGCTGGTTGGACCTTGAGGCTGTCCTGGGGCGAGCTGAGCAATGCTCACCCTGGAGACCGTCGCCGCTGAGCGAGTCGGAAGTTGAACGGAGGCTGCCTGGCGTGCTCGCCTGGAGCGAAGCCGCCCAGCAACAGCCCAATACCTATCTGTGGGGCGGAACCACCGAGCCGGACATGGATTGTTCCGGCCTGATGCAAATGGCCTTCGCCAGCCAAAGCATTTGGATTCCGCGAGACGCCTACCAACAAGAACGGTTCTGCCAACCGATTGCTGCTCTTCCCGACGATTACAGCCTGCTGAAACCGGGAGATCTGCTGTTTTTCGGCACACGCCGGCGCTGCACCCATGTGGGGCTTCATCTCGGCGATGGCCGCTATCGCCACAGCTCAGGCCAGGCCCATGGGCGCAATGGAATCGGCATCGACAGTCTCCACAGCCGCGACCGACACCCGGTCGCTTGCCATTACCGAGCTGAATTTCGCAGCGCAGGTCGTGTGGTTCGTTGCCATGACGGATCCCATCTCTCCTGACGCTGTCAGCAAGATCGGCAGGGACCCTGCTTAAGTTGAGCGACTCGCAGCGCGACCGGCATGAGTGCACCTCTGAATCTCTCGGTGGTGGTGCCGCTGTACAACGAAGAGGAAAGCCTTCCCCATCTGGTTAACCAGCTCATCTCGGCACTGCGTCCAGCCGGTGAGACATTTGAACTGGTCCTTGTCGACGATGGATCCAGCGACCGCACCGCAGAGGTGCTGGCACAAGTCAGCAGCGACGTACCTGAAGTGGTGGCCGTGCTGCTGCGCAAGAACTATGGGCAGACCGCAGCCATGGCAGCAGGGTTTGACGTTGCTGGTGGAGAGGTCATCGTCAGCCTGGATGGAGATCTTCAGAACGATCCAGCCGACATCCCAATGCTGTTGGCCAAATTGCGAGAGGGATATGACCTCGTGAGTGGCTGGCGCCATCAGCGCCAGGACGCCGCGCTTCAACGCAAATTGCCCTCCCGGATGGCCAACCGTTTGATCGGACGGGTGACCGGCGTGCGACTTCATGACTACGGCTGCTCACTAAAGGCCTATCGACGGGAGGTGCTGGCAGATATGCGGCTGTATGGAGAGCTGCATCGCTTTCTTCCAGCCCTGGCCTTCATCGAGGGCGCACGGATCACCGAAGTCAAGGTGAACCACCGTGCCCGTCAGTTCGGCAGCAGCAAGTACGGGATCGACCGCACCTTCCGGGTGTTGATGGATCTGCTCACCGTCTGGTTCATGAAGCGGTTCCTGACCCGACCGATGTATGTGTTCGGCTTCGGGGGCTTGCTGGCGATTGCCGCCAGCTTGATTGCCAGCACCTACTTACTGGCGATCAAAGTGATGGGTGGCGACATCGCCAACCGCCCTCTGCTCACGCTGGCCGTTGTCCTTGGACTCGCTGGAATTCAACTCTTCTGTTTCGGACTCCTTGGCGAACTGCTGATCCGCACGTATCACGAAAGCCAGGGCAGGCCGATCTACCGCATCCGTGAAACGTTGCGAGGTGGCCGAGCCGGCTGACGGATCGAAACAGCAGCTGGAGCAGAGCGAAAAGGTGCGATCGCTGCTGCTGCCTCTTCAACCACACGTGGATCACTGTCCCGCAGCGCTTGGCGCAGCATGGGGAGCGCCGAACGATGCCCCCATCGAGCCGCCAAACGGACGGCACGCAACCGTTCCTCTGGCCCAGCCTCCATATCAGCTTTCAAGCGACGCTGCAAAGCAAGACGCTCCAGCTCGCTTGTTGGTGCCGTCCAAGACTCCAAAGAATCATCAGCGACATCCCCCACAGATGCAGGCTCAATCACCAGTTCCAGCTGGGCACGGTTGAGCTGCGCAACACCACTGGCATCGGTGCTGGAGAGCATCGGCTTCAGCGGTTTCCTGCGCAACCAGAGCACCACCGTGAGCAGGACGACGGCACCAGGGAGGAGAACGTTCTGCATGCGGATTGAACTTTTATGTCGCCGGTGCGACCTAAAGCAGGCCGTCAGATCGGACCTCCTTACAGTAGCTGCGAAGCTTTTGGCCTCGACATGACTGGAGATTTCGCTGCTGCCTGGCTGCCTGCGATTTTTGTGCCCATCACCGGAATCGTTTTTCCCGCAGTGTTCATCGTCCTTGTTGGTCGAGTGATCACCGCTGCCGAGTGACCGCGAACTGCGGATCGTTTCAACCCCTCAGCACTCGTAACTCATGACTGTCACTCCTGCTGCTGATCCCTGCGTCGGCAATCTTGCGACCCCCGTCAACAGCGGTTATTTCATCAAGGGACTGATCAACAACCTGCCCCTGTACCGCCCTGGGATTTCCCCGAACTTCCGTGGCCTGGAAACGGGCGCAGCGTTCGGTTATCTGCTCTTCGGCCCGTTCACCATCTGTGGCCCTTTGCGTGCCACCGAGTATCAGCAAACCGCCGGTCTCCTGGCCGCCATTGGTGCTGTTCACATCCTCAGCCTGCTGTTCCTGCTGTACAACCAGCCCGGCAAGCAACCCAACATCCCCCCGGCAGACGTCACGGTTGAGAATCCTCCCGCCGACCTCTTCACCCGCACAGGTTGGTCCGACTTCACCAGTGGGTTCTGGCTTGGTGGCTGCGGCGGCGCCGTTTTTGCCTGGTTCCTCTGCAACACCGTTCACGTTCAGGATCTGTTCAAGATCGCTGCTGGTGTCTGGAGCGTCGGCTGAATTCATTCACCCGAGCCCTTCACCCAAACCATTCATCCCCCGGTTGCTTGCCCCGCAGGCAACCGGGGGATTTTTCCTGCCAAGATCCACACACTTTTGAGACGTCCAGGTGCGGTCGATCTCCCAGCCGTTTCTCCGACGGCCGGTCCTTACGGTCGTCTGCAGCCTGCTGATCCTTCTGGCGGGCTGCACAGCGCTGTTCGGCCTGGGGCTAGAGGATCTTCCGCCACTCGCGCCCACCCGCGTCAGCGTTAACGCCAGCTTCCCTGCGGCTTCGCCAGAGGTGGTGGAGCAGAGCGTGACACGGGTGTTGGAACAACAGCTGAATGGCCTTGAAGGGGTCGAAAGCATCAGCTCAACCAGCAGGCAAGGCGGCGCCAGCATCTCGTTGCGATTCAACGCGGGAGATCCCGAGCTGAATGCCATCAAGGTGCAGAACGAGGTCAACCTCGCCAGCCGCCGGTTGCCTCAAGCGGTGACGCGCCAGGGACTCCAGGTGCGTCGCTCCTCGGAAGACCTGTTGATGATCTTGGGGTTCAGCCACCCACCCGATCAATACGTCCCGACTTTTCTCACAGGTTGGCTGGACCAGACCCTGCGCGACGCACTGCTCACCACACCAGGCATCGGCGATGTGCAGATCTTCGGCAGCAGTGAACTCTCCTTTCGCCTGTGGCTGGATCCGCAACGCCTCGAACAAACCAACCTGACCCTTGGCGATGTCAGCCGAGCCCTGGCTGAACAGAATGTATTGGCTGCCGTTGGCAGCATTGGCGCGGCCCCTGTTCCATCGGGCCAGCTGCTGAGCCTTCCGGTAGAAGCGGAGGGGCGCCTCCGCAGCAGGTCGGATTTCGAGAATCTCGTGTTGCGCCGGCTGGACAACGGCGGGCTGCTGCGACTGAAGGATGTGGGACGGGTTGCCCTCGGACAGCGCAACTACGGACGAGAGGCCATGAATTTGGACGGGGAGCGCTCCGTCGCCGTGGGGATCTACCAGCGTGACGGGGCCAATGCCCTGGAGGTGAGCAGGGCGATCAAGCGCAAGTTGCAGCAGTTGGGACCGAGCTTCCCGCCGGGCATCGAGCTTTCGATGATCGTTGATGTGGCCGACACGGTTGAGGCCAACCTCGATCGCACCTTCATCACATTGCGCGATGCCGTGCTGCTGGTGCTGGTCGTGCTGGTGCTGTTTTTGGGCCGATGGCGCCTCGCCCTGATCCCGGGCCTTGCCGTTCCGGTGGCGCTGGTGGGAAGCCTCAGCCTTGTGAAACTGAGCGGTTCCAACCTCAACAGCCTGATCCTGTTTGGGCTGGTGCTGGCCACCGGGATCGTTGTGGATGACGCCATCGTCGTAAGCGAAGACATCGCCGGACGCATCGAACAGGGCACCCCCCCCGAACAGGCGGCGGAAGACGCAATGGCTGAGCTGGCGACTGCTGTTGTGGCCACCTCATTGGTGTTGGCAGCCGTGTTCCTTCCCGTGCTGCTCATTCCTGGATCGATTGGACGCCTTTATCAACCCATCGCCCTGGCCATCAGCGGAGCGATTCTGTTCTCCACCTTGAATGCGCTCAGCTTCACCCCGATGGCCTGCGCCCGTGTGTTGGGTCCAGGTGGTGGACGTCTTCCTGGGGCCATCGGCAAGCTCAGCCGCTGGCTTCGGGAGGGAATGCAAACACTGCAATGCCAATACGCGAAGCACCTCGAGCACTGGCTGCAGCGAAAGCGGCTCATCGCCTGTGTGCTGCTGAGCGGCCTTGTCATCACAGCCTCAGGGTTGGCGGTGATGCCGACAGCTTTCATTCCCGATGACGACCAAGGTCAGATCCGCGGCTACTTCACCCTTCCCGACGGCGCCAGCCTCGAGCGCAGCGTGGCCGTGATGGACGACATCCGGCGCGTCGTCAGCGAAGAACCGCTGGTGCGCACCGGCAACTTTTATGCCGGCAGTTCGTTCGGGCAGAGCGGAGAAGACCGAGGGTCCTTTTACCTGCGACTGCAAGCCCTGAAGGATCGGCCCGGCGTTGAGCAGAGCAGTGGCGCCATCAAACGCCGACTCAACCGCGAGATTCAGCAACGGGTCGGCGATGCCAGGGTCGTGCTGATTACCCCTCCGGCAGTGCGGGGCTTCAGCAGTGAATCAGGACTCTCTCTTGAACTGCTGGACCGCAGCGGCGGCCAATTAAGCCTGGAGCAATTCGGCCGAGTCGCCCAAGAGTTCATCCAAACGGCTCAAGCAACAGAAAGCTTTGAACGGGTGAGCACCCGCTTTGATGCCAGTTTCCCCCGCTGGCGCCTGGAGCTCGATCGCGACCAACTGGCCGCTCTCGACCTCGACTACGGCGCAACACTGCGGGAAATCGGCACAGCCTTCGGTGGCCGCTACATCGACGACACCTTCGACGGCGGTCGGATCCGCTCGATTGTTCTGCAGCTGGATGGCCGCGAGCGACGTCGCCCCGAAGATCTCACCGGCCTAATGGTGCGGAATCGCAGCGGTGAGCTTGTGTCCGTGGCAACAGTGGCCAGCTTGAGCCGGGAGGAGGGCGTCAACAACATTCGCCATTTCGGACTCAACCGGGCGATCCGCATCACCGCCATCCCCGCTCCAATGGTCAGCAGCGGTGAAGCCATCAACGCTCTAACCCAGGCAGGAGATCGGATTGGAGGCAGCAACATCGGGTTGGCCTTCACAGGCCTTGCGTTGGAAGAACAAAGGGCTGCGCAGGTGACCTGGGTGCTGTTCGCCCTTGGTGTGACTGTGGTGTATCTGCTTCTGGCCGCGCTCTACGAGAGTTTCGTCGATCCGTTGATCATTCTGCTGACGGTGCCGATGGCTCTGCTCGGAGCTCTGATCGGCTTGAAATTGCGGGGCCTTCCACTGGATGTCTACGGCCAGATGGGACTCCTGGTGCTGGTGAGCCTGGCGGCCAAGAACGGAATTTTGATCGTGGAATTCGCCAACCAACGGCTTGCAGCAGGCCTGGAACTGCGCCAAGCCGTGATCGACGCTGCCGTGAACCGGATGCGCCCAATCCTGCTGACAGCGGTCACATCCTTGGCGGGTTTCCTGCCTCTTCTGCTCGCCCGGGGCACGGGAGCCGCCAGCCGTATCAGCATCGGCACCGTGGTCTTCAGTGGACTGCTAGTGGCCTCTTTGCTGTCCCTGTTTGCAGTCCCTGCCGTCTACCTGCTGTTGAAACGCGATCGAATGCCCACCGCGTAGGGTGCTGCCTCGATCCAATGGTTCTGCTGCTGGAAGGAACGATGACCATCACCCCGCGGGCAACGACGGCAACCAGTTCCCAGGCGCAGTTCTTCGACTACGCCTCAGCGGCCAATCCCCTGCAGCAGGGGCTGATCAGCACGATCCCCTACCGGAGCTTTTCAGCCAGTTTCTTTGATGAGACCGGGACGGCCCTTCAATCTCTTGATTTGAGTGCCGACTTGCACTGCGAGGGCCCGGCCACCGGTCCATCCCTCTGCGGCAATTTCATTCGACTGGATCAAGGAGCACTCCGCACCAATGCGGATGCAACAAGTCAACTGTTCTTCGTTGCCCGAGGCCGTGGGCAAACCGAAGCCTGTGGTCAGGTTTTTCACTGGAGCGCAGGAGATACGTTCGTCCTTCCGGCAGGCGGGGAAGCGATCCATAGCAGCAAGGGTCGCGCCGGCCTCTACTGGGTGCACGATGCCCCCCTGCTTCGTTATCTGGGCGTGACCACCGTGAAGCCGGTGTTTCAACCCTGCTTTTACAGCCATCAAGATGCTCGCGCTGAGCTGGATGCCATCGCCAAAAATCCTCGAGGAGCCAACGCCAATCGGGTGAGTGTGCTGTTAGGCAACGACGCATTTCCTCAGACACGAACCGTCACTCACACCCTGTGGGCCATGTTGGGAATTCTCCCCGCAGGTCAGATCCAACGCCCGCATCGACACCAGTCGATCGCTCTTGATTTTGCGGTGGCCTGCCAACCGGGGTGCTACACGATGATTGGCACCGAACTGGACGCCAACGGAATGATCCGCAATGGTCACCGGGAAGACTGGGTGACCGGTGCAGCCTTCGTGACACCCCCGGGCTACTGGCACTCACACCACAATGAGTCCGGCGCAGACGCCTATGTGCTGCCGATCCAGGATGCAGGACTGCACACCTACCTCCGCACGCTCGACATTGCTTTCAGCAATCAAAGACGGGGTGAACGAGAGCCATTGAGCAACACCCCCTAAGGGGGAAGAGGTCAACGGGTAAGCAGCTGATGATCCACCGACGTCAGCGCACCGTTGATTGCATAACGACGCGCAATTCGCTCGAGACGCGTCGGACTCGACAACCAAAGCGCTTCGATGCTGAACGTCTGGTTGGGATCAATCTGCAGCGGCGCCAGAAACGCACCTCCGTCGGGCAAGAAGACCCACTGCTCAAGATCGTCCGCTTCAAGCCGAAGGCCATCTCCTGGGGAGTTGATATCGCAACCCCAGTCCCCCATAAGTTGATTGGCCTCCAAGGGTGGACACTCGACCGCTGAACTCCCGACAAGGAACTCTCGGATCAAAACGATCCGATCCAACTGCCCTGCACTGTCCCAAAGCAGAACCAGGCGATGGCGCCGTTCGTTGTGCAAAAAACCGAATTCGGCATAGAGCGTGCTCCAGTTGGAACGCTGCAGCGTGCCTCTGGAAAAGCTGCCCGTAGCGAAGACACCCATATCGGGATCAACGCGCATGAAGCTTTGAACAATCCGTTTTTCAGGCTCGCCGGCGGGAGTTTGCAGGAGAGATCCCGACCCCTCCGGCCAGAACAGCAACGTCAGATGAAGAGCGATCCCGGAGAGCGCCGGTTGAAGCGTGAGCAGAGATGGCTGACGTTTGGTTCGTTGCAACGATCGGTCCATGGTGTCGAACCAGCCGCGCCACTCACCAACGTTCCGCAGCAGAAGCTCCCATTCATCCACGATCAGCCTGGTCTTGATCCGACAGCAGAGGCTAGGCAGAGCCAGGACCAAAAGGACAGAAAAAGTTCAACGCAAGTTCCCTTGACCTTTCAGCGGGACGCCAACAAGGTTGTGCGCGGAGTCTCCGCGAAGAGATCTCGATAGGCACTTGCGAAGTGATTCCGACTAGCAAAGCCAAAATGCTCGGCGGTCTGCTGGACGGTGTAACAACCCAACCGTTGCTGGAGATCAGGATTGGACAGCGCTTCGTGCACTTGCTGCAACCGAATACGACGCATCAATGCCATCGGGCCATAACCAAACATTTCACGACAACTCACGGTGAGTGTTGTCTTGGTGGTGAACAACATTTGACACACCGAGCTCAGTGAGATGGGCGTCATGCTCGATCGAAAGGAAAAGCGAACCAACTCCTGCACAAGATCAGTGTGATGGTTTTTTTGCACAGGCTGTAGAAGAGCTGAAGTCTCTGGCGAAAGAGACTCGATCAGCTGCGCTTCAAGAAAATCAGCTTGGAAAGGCTGTGGCACATCAGCACCCTGCCAGGCGGGAAGCACCATCAACTGACGCAACTTGCGATGAACCATTGGGGGAAGAATGGCTGTGTTGTTGTGCTCCATTCGATTGGCAATCTCGGATGCACCCATCAGTTCGACCCAGGTGTCAATGCGACGACGATCGACAAGAGCAGCTGCAATCCGATTGCCACCTGGAGACGTTCTCATCAATGTCTCCTTCATCTTGGTGTTGAATCCAGCCAGGGCATTCGGAGCCAACGACTCACCAAAATGACGGTGGTCGCTGTAGTTGTCCGTATGTTCAATCGTGAATGGCAACCAGCGAGGGTGACGTGTGCCCTCCACCAACAACGCCTGATCTGCTTGCATCGAAACAAGCAGGATTCCATCCTGATGGTCGACCCTTAGACGTCCACGAAGGGGGCCTGGCGACACCTGAACGATGTTGTAATCACAGCCAAGCTGCCTCCACAACCGCGCACACTCCTCCGCACTGTTGAATAACCGGTCGCAACAGGGCAACAGAACAGACGATGGCGCGGTTTTAGGGATCAGATGTGAACCAAAAAAGATTTCATGCAAGTTAGCCAACAATCACTAATCAGATGATGATCAGTAACCAAATTCCTACTGAATGAGATTCCCACAAGAAAAATCCCCACCCGGATAACCGGATGGGGATAAGTGAAACGAGGAACGACTCGTCGCCGGTTGAATCAGGAAAGAATCAACCGAACTTTCCTGAAGTCGAAGCTATCAGGAAGGCTGCGTACGTCAGCACATAGCCGACCGTGAAGTGGGCGAGACCAACAACACGAGCCTGAACGATGGAGAGAGCCACAGGCTTGTCGCGGTAACCCATCATGTTGGCGATGGGGCTGCGCTGGTGTGCCCAGACAATGGTCTCGATCAGTTCCTGCCAGTAACCCCGCCAGGAGATCAGGAACATGAAACCGGTAGCCCATACCAGGTGACCGAAGAGGAACATCCAGGCCCAGACGGCCAGGTTGTTGCTTCCAAACGGGTTGTAACCGTTAATCAGCTGGGAGGAGTTGAGCCACAGGTAGTCACGGAACCAACCCATCAGGTAGGTGCTGGATTCGTTGAACTGAGCAACGTTGCCAGACCAGATCGCCAGGTGCTTCCAGTGCCAGTAGAAGGTCAGCCAACCCACGGTGTTCAGGGCCCAGAAGACTGCCAGATAGAAGGCGTCCCAGGCAGAGATGTCGCAGGTACCGCCACGGCCGGGGCCGTCGCAGGGGAAGGAGTAGCCGAAATCCTTCTTATCGGGCATCAGCTTGGAGCCGCGAGCATCCAGGGCACCCTTCACGAGGATGAGGGTGGTGGTGTGCAGACCCAAAGCGATGGCATGGTGAACAAGGAAGTCACCAGGGCCGATCGGCAGGAAGACATCGGTGTTGCCGTTGATGGCATCAAGCCAGTAGTGGTCGCCAGGAATGTTCTGGGACGCAAGGCTGGCGGAGCTGGAGGCATTGGAGAGCAGCACGTCCATTCCATACATGGCCTTGCCAGAGGCGGCCTGTACGAACTGGGCGAAAACGGGCTCAACCAGAATCTGCTTCTCGGGGGTACCGAAGGCAACGACCACATCGTTGTGGACGTAGAGACCCAGGGTGTGGAATCCGAGGAACAGGGAGACCCAGCTCAGGTGACTGATGATCGCTTCTTTGTGCTCGAGCATCCGAGCCAGGACGTTGTCCTTATTGGCTTCGGGGTCGTAGTCACGGATGAAGAAGATCGCACCGTGAGCAAAGGCACCACACATCAGCGCAATGGCGATGTACTGGTGATGGGTGTACAGGGCTGCCTGGGTTGTGTAGTCCTTCGCGATGAAGGCATACGACGGCATCGAGTACATGTGCTGCGCAACGAGGCTGGTGATCACGCCAAGGGAGGCGAGAGCCAAACCAAGCTGGAAGTGCAGGCTGTTGTTGATGGTGTCGTAGAGACCTTTGTGGCCCGCACCCAGATCACCAGGAGTGCCCTGGGGAGGGTTGTGGGTTTCAAGGATCTCCTTGATGGAGTGACCGATACCGAAGTTGGTCCGGTACATGTGGCCGGCGATCACGAAGATGCAACCGATAGCCAGGTGGTGGTGGGCGATGTCCGTCAGCCAGAGAGCTTCTGTCTGAGGGTGGAAGCCACCAAGGAAGGTGAGGATGGCGGTGCCGGCACCTTCGGAACTACCAAAGACCTGATTCAGAGAATCGGGATTTTCGGCATACACACCCCAGTTACCGGTGAAGAAGGGTCCAAGACCGGCGGGGTGAGGCAGAACGTTGAGGAAGTTGTCCCATCCAACGTGCTGACCGCGGGCTTCGGGGATCGCAACGTGAACCAGGTGACCGGTCCACGCGATGGAACTGAAGCCGAACAGAACAGCCAGATGGTGGTTCAGACGCGATTCAGCGTTTTTGAACCAGGCCAGGGAAGGACGGAACTTGGGCTGCAGATGCAGCCAGCCGGCGAAGAGGGCCCAAGCCGACAGGATCATCATGAAGATGGAACCCTGATACAGCTCGGCATTCGTCGTCATGCCGATTGTGTAGAACCAGTGATACAGGCCTGAGTAGGCGATGTTCACCGGGGAGGAAGCACCCGCCTGGGTGAAGGCGTCAATGGCGCCTTGACCGAAGTGGGGATCCCAGATTGCGTGAGCGATGGGGCGCACGTGCAGGGGGTCGGCGACCCACTGCTCGAAGTTGCCCTGCCAGGCGATGTGGAACAGGTTTCCCGAAACCCACAGGCCGATGATCGCGAGGTGACCGAAATGGGTGGAGAAGAGCTTCTGATAGAGGCGCTCCTCCGTCATTCCGTCATGGCTCTCGAAGTCGTGAGCCGTGGCGATCCCGTACCAAATACGGCGGGTTGTCGGGTCCTGGGCCAGACCCTGGCTGAACGAAGGAAATTTCGTTGCCATTAGAGGGAGAGGTCAGGTGAGGTCAGCCGACCACAAGAATGTGGGCGTGGAAGAAGGCCCACGTGGTCGCAATTCCGCCCAAGAGGTAATGGGCAACACCCACGGCACGGCCTTGGATGATGGAAAGAGCACGGGGCTGGATGGCGGGAGCCACCTTCAGCTTGTTGTGAGCCCAAACGATGGACTCGATCAGCTCCTGCCAGTAGCCGCGGCCACTGAAGAGGAACATCAGGCTGAAGGCGAACACGAAGTGAGCGCCGAGGAACATGATTCCGTAGGCAGCCGTGTTCGAGCCATAGCTGTTGATCACCTGAACGGCCTGAGCCCACAGATAGTCACGCAGCCAGCCATTGATGGTGATGGCACTTTGAGCAAAGTTGCCATTGGTGATGTGCGCGACGGAGCCGTCGGCATTCACCGTTCCCCAGATGTCGCTCTGCATCTTCCAGGAGAAGTGGAAGATCACGATTGACAGGGAGTTGTACATCCAGAACAGGCCCAGGAACACGTGGTCCCAAGCGGAGACCTGGCAAGTACCACCACGACCAGGACCATCGCAGGAGAAGCGGAAGCCCAGGTTGGCCTTATCAGGGATGAGACGGGAGCTGCGGGCGTACAAGACACCCTTCAGCAGGATCAGCACCGTCACGTGAATCGTGAAGGCGTGAATGTGGTGGACCATGAAGTCGGCAGTGCCGAGCGGCATGGGAGCCGCGGCGACTTTGCCGCCGACGGCGACCACCGAGCCGTTGAACACTTCACTCACACCCGCGAGGGCATTAGGAGCGGTGCTACCGGCAGCTGCGGCGTGCACGTTTTGAATCCACTGAGCAAAGATCGGCTGAATCGAGATGGCCGAATCACTGAACATGTCCTGGGGACGACCCAAGGCACGCATGGTGTCGTTGTGGACATACAGGCCGAAGCTGTGGGCTCCGAGCCAGATGCAGACCCAGTTGAGGTGACTAATGATCGCGTCGCGAGCCTTGAGAACCCGATCGAGCACGTTGTCGATGTGCTTCGCGGGGTCGTAGTCGCGCACCATGGCAATGGCAGCGTGAGCGCCGGCGCCAACGATCAGGAAACCGCCGATCCAAATGTGGTGTGTGAAGAGACCAATCTGGGTCGGATAGTCGATCGCTTGGTACGGATACGGAGGCATCGCGTACATGTGCTGAGCAACGATGATGCTCACTGAGCCGCCGATGGCCAGGTTGACCGCCAGCTGGGCATGCCAGGAAGTGGTCATGAACTCATAAAGTCCGTCGTGACCATTGGTGGCAGGGAACAGCAGGGGATCGCCCTTCTGGCCTTCGTGGATCTCCTTGATGGAGTGACCGATGCCCCAGTTGGTCCGGTACATGTGACCGGCAACGATGAACATCACGGCGATCGCCACATGGTGATGGGCGATATCCGTCATCCAAAGGCTTCCCGTCACAGGATTTAGACCACCTTTGAAGGTGAGGAAATCGCTGTAGGCAGCCCAGTTACCGGAGAAGAAGGCACCGACACCGGCGCTGAAGCCGGGGTACAGCTGAGCCAGCAGATCCTGGTTGAAGAATTCGTGCGGCAGCGGAATGTCTGCAGCCGAAGCGATGGTCTTGCCATTGAGAACCAGCGGCTGGCCGGCATCAATGGCATCCATCAACTTGGTGACAGGAGCCGAGACGTGGATCAGGTGGCCTGCCCATGACAGTGAACCGAGACCCAGCAGACCTGCCAGGTGGTGGTTCAGCATCGACTCAACGTTCTGGAACCACTCCAGCTTTGGCGCTGCCTTGTGGTAGTGGAAAACACCAGCGTTGAGCATCAGGCCGGCCATCACCAGAGCACCGATGGCCAAAGCCATGAGCTGGGTTTCACTGGTGATGCCCCAGGCCCGCCACATCTGGAAGAGGCCTGAGGTGATTTGGATGCCTTGGAACCCGGCACCCATGTCTCCATTGAGGATGTCTTGGCCAAAGACAGCCCAGACCTGCTGGGCGCTTGGCTTCACATGGGTGGGGTCGGCAAGCCAACCGGAATAGTTGGAGAAGCGTGCGCCGTGGAAGAAGGCACCGCTGAGCCAGATGAAGATGACGGCCAGGTGGCCGAAATGCGCGGAAAAAATCCGCCGAGAGACCTCTTGCAGGTCGCTCGTGTGAGCGTCGAAGTCGTGAGCGTTGGCGTGAAGGTTCCAAACCCAGGTGGTGGTTTTGGGACCTTTCGCGAGGGCGCGGTCGAAATGTCCGGGTTTACCGAACAATTCAAAGGTTGCAGGATTGTCAACCTTCTCGACCTGGCTCTTCGCGTCACTCCCACGCTCTGGTGGGCTGATGGTCATCGAGTCGTTCCTCGAGGGACGGGATTCGAGGTGGTGGGCCACCCCTCCGGCGAATCGGAATCCACCGGGGCCCCGGACACCAATCCACAGGGAATCAGCGTCAGGGCGTCAGTGAGGCAGGGAGCCGAAACCCCTTGACTGCACTGAAGCTGGGGCCCCACAGAGGGGACCGCTGGCGGAAGCATAGGTGCGGAGGTGGGGGTTAAAGGGAACTGAGTTACAAAGGTTCAATCCCATGGCGGGCCAGTCAGCGACAGGCGTCTGCAGAAGGCCGAGAATCAGTCAAACAATGAAGATCTCAACCAGTAAGCAATACAATTTCCCGCAAATATTCTCCTTAAATAACTAAAACTGTGACATTGAAGGGCTGATTGTTCAGAATGATCAGATCTGTTCATGCCCAATGCTTCGCCCTGGCCTGAAGTCGATATGGGCTGTTCTGCTGACAGCTGTGGTGCTGCTGAGCGCCGGATTGCCAGTTCATGCACGACCTGGATTCTTCAACCGCGATGTCGGCACCGGAGCGAAGCCCCTATCGAGCTCGACCCCCAGCGGGAAGCTCCAGGAGGTTGCCCCACCAGGGGCGGTGCAACAGCTGCGGCAGGAGCTGCAACGGCACCGTCCATCCCTGCGGTTGGTGAATCCAAGCAACGACACCATCGTGGCGACGCAAGAGCTTGAGCTGAGTTTCGAGATCGATGACTGGCCCCTGAACAACGACCCCGAACTGGGTCTGGGCCCCCACATCGCCATCCAGATCGATGACCGTTCTCCCCTACGGCTGAGCGATAGCGATGGCAACCGCCTGACGGTCCGCATTGACGATCTGGAAGCGGGCAGTCACAGGTTCAGCGCATGGGCTGCTTATCCCTGGGGGGAGGCCGTTCAGTCACCAGGGGCCTCCATCCAGGGCCGCGTCCACCTCTGGCAAAAACTTCAGGGCACGCAACCCGACCGGGATTCACCCTGGCTGGTTCCTGTTCCACCCGCTGGAGAACAAGGCCTGCAACCACTTCTGGTGGACTGGCTCCTTTGGAATGCTCCGCTCCAAAACCTGCGTGAGGGGGATGGACGCTGGCGTCTACGCATCAGCATTGATGGAGACAGCTTTCTGGTTGATCACCAGGAGGCCCTGTGGCTCATAGGATCCAATGGCGCAAGCAGTCACGACATTCAGATGGAACTTCTGAATGAGCTGGGCGAGCCGATCACACCCGTGTTCAACAATCAGCTGGTTCACCTGAAGGCTCCATCAGGTCCCAAGCCGGGCTGGATGCGATCGCGCCTCAATGAGAGCCAACTCGCCCGCTTAAGCGGATCACCTGAGCCAGAGATGCCGGAAACAACGGTCGAACAACCGAAAGAGGCTCCACAGAAAGCAGAACAGCCACCACAACTGGCGCCAGTCGAGATCGAGGCCGAGACAGAGACAGAAGCAGAGACAGAGACCGATCCCATCGCCCCCGAGAACAGCGATCACGAGACCCCACAGTCGCCCCTGGCTCAGGACCAAGCCACGGCAGAGGCCAGCCAGCCAACACCGACCAAGGAGCAGCCCGCTGACAACGATCTTCCAATGAACACCAGCGAGAACAATCCACCGGTTGCGGAAAAGCCAACCGAATCGCTCGAACAGCAGGCCAAGACAGAAGCCAAGCTGATGCCGAGCAGCAGCCTGGGAGGATCAGCGCGTGAGCTGCTCAACAGTGATGGCCGCTTGCGCAAGCCCTGACCCGGATTCCCTGCCCTGAACCCAACACCCGACGTACCTGCTCTGGGCCTAGGACTCTCCCCCAGCGCCATGCCGCTCTTGGAGCGATTGCTGCTGCGCGGCCACATTGACCGGATCAAGGCGGCCGATCAAAACATCAATACTGCTCTTGATGAGCACTGGATGGCGCAGAACGTCGTGCTGATTGTGGGTGCCGTGGGCGCGGTGACACGCCTTATCGCACCGCGGATCCAAAGCAAGGAGCAGGATCCGGCCGTTCTGGTTCTCGACCCGAAAGGGGATTTCATCATCCCGCTGCTGGGAGGCCATTCCGCAGGTGCTGAACAACGCGCGCGGGAGATCGCCATGGATCTGGGAGGGCAGGCCGTGATCACTGGCGCCTGCGCCCATGAAGGACGTCTCCCCCTGGATGCCTTTGGTGAAGGCTGGGGCTGGAGACGCAGGGGGTCGGTGGCGGGTTGGCGCACTCTGATGGTGCGGCAAGCCCAGGGATTCAGCATCAGCATTCATCAGAACAGTGGATGTTCCGCCTGGCAATGCCCCGAAAGCCAGCACTTGCTCGAAAAAGTGGCGTCAGAGGCCGCTGACCTTGTGATCGGAGCGCGCCTTCAGGGTGATTGCCAATGGCATCCAGCAACGCTCTGGATCGGCATCGGCTGCGAGCGCAACACCAGTCTGTCCCTGGTCGAAAAGGCCATTACCGAGGCTTTAGCAACAGCCGGGCTGGCGAAGGAGGCTGTCGCCGGCATCGCCAGCGCAGAGCGGAAATCCGATGAACCAGCCTTGCAACAACTGAGCCAGACCAGGGCATGGCCGTTCCGAACCTTTGCAGAGCAAACGCTGGCCTCCATTGACGTGCCGAACCCCTCCGAGGTCGTGCGCAGGGAAATGGGAACAGCTTCAGTGTCAGAAGCAGCGGCGTTACTGGCTGCAGGCGACAAAGGTGTTCTGATCCAGCCAAAGCAAATCAGCCATCCCGCTCCGGGAGAACAGGGCGCCGTCACGGTGGCCATTGCCGAAGCTCCGCTACCCCACGCACCGGGTCGGGGCGAACTGCACCTCGTCGGCAGTGGTCCCGGAGATCTATCCCTGCTCAGCGGAGACGCCAAATCGGCCCTATCGCGATGCTGCGCCTGGGTTGGGTACAGCCTCTACCTCGATCTGCTGGAGCCCCTAAGACGTCCGGATCAAATTCGGTTCGACGGTCAGCTCACCCGGGAATGGGACCGCTGTGCCGAAGCACTGCGCTTGGCACAACAGGGCGCCAAGGTTGCTCTCATCTCCTCTGGAGATAGCGGGATCTATGGAATGGCGGGATTAGCTCTGGAGCTGCTGCTTCAGCAACCTGAGCAGGACCGACCCAGCTTCACTGTGCATCCCGGAATTTCAGCATTCCAGCTGGCCGCCGCCAGAGCGGGAGCGCCACTTATGCATGACTTCTGCAGCGTGAGCCTCAGCGATCGCCTTACGCCCTGGACTGTGATCAAGCAGCGCTTGGAAGCAGCCGCAGCGGGAGATTTTGTCGTTGCGCTCTACAACCCACGCTCCAGGGGAAGGGATTGGCAGCTGGGGGAAGCCAAAAATATCCTGCTGAAACACCGCCCCTCAACCACACCGGTGATGCTGGCGCGGCAGCTGGGCCGCGCTGAGGAATCACATCAGCTCACCTGCCTTGAACGCTTAGAGCCTGAATCGGTGGACATGCTCACCTTGGTTCTGATCGGGAACAGCAGCAGCCGTGCCGAGGATGACTGGATGGTGACGCCGCGGGGGTACCCCGGGGCGAGCCTCCAATAGAAGAGGTGCAGGTCAAACACCCACTGGCTTGAACCATCAGCCGTAGCAATTCATTCTTTTTCGACCCTGAAGGCTCTACCCAACTCAAACAAAACATCAACGATTCTCTGATCCAAAATCGAGATCACAAACGACAAGCCAGCCAAGAGACCCAACAAGACAGCCTGTAACAACTATGACCATGATTAAAAAGATGACGACACGAGCCAACAAACAAGAAAATGTCATCACAACGGCGTGCGTGAAATTCTTATTCAACTTTTCAGATTTTCGATTGGCTCCAAACTCGATTCCATCAACTCAATCTTGGTCGGCATTCTGGTTGAGCCGCCTTAACCAAAGTGTCAGGCCATTCATGAATGGATGTCGACGTCAGTCCTCCCTGCTTCCCCAGAGGATGATCAGAACGCACTTTTGAACCCTTGGACGACTGGATCACTGAGTCTTTCCGCCGACGGAAGCGAACTCCCTAAGCCCAGCCAATCGCGCTAGACAGGCGGACCCAGCAGTTGCCGCTGACATGGGTCCGTGTCCCGAGCTAGGTGCATGAGTCCGGGACGCAACACAAATAAGCCAGTGAGGCCAGACGATTCAGCGAAATTCGATACCAACCGGGGTTGTTTGTAACTATCCCCAAGGCGGAAACCACTCGGGGACAAGACCCACACGGGATAGCCCCAGGACAACTGCAACGATCCCCAGCTTCATCCCCACCAGGATCCCCGCGTACTTCCAGCTGAACAAGGATTTCGTCTTGGTCGTCACAAGGCTCATCTGCTTCCCCCACATCATGCGCCATTTTTGCTGCGGGCTCTGATGAGCAGCTTCAATCCTCTGCAGAACGCTTGCGACGGCGAGCACGATCGCTCAGGCCAATGATCACCCGCGTGATCCCCCACGCCAGTGCAACACCCAACACGATCGAGAGCAGTGTCGCCAAAGCACATCTATTGAGGACACCGGCAAGCACCGGATGCCACTCAATATGCCGTTCTGATCAAGCGATGCGTTCGGACTGTTGCGATCAGTCGCGTGTGTTCACGTCCTTGTCTTTGGGTGCCTCTGTCTTCGCCTGAGGCTTGGCGGCCGCCTTGGAGGCCAGAGAGGCTTCCAGGCGCTGCAGCTGCGCTTCGCGCAGTGCGCAAGAAATACTGAAGGTGCGGTCAGTCATCGATTGGCGTTCCCAACGGCGGCAGACACAGGGCCTTATGCGATCGAGAGGGCGCCTACAGATATAAGGACCGATGAAACCTAGTCGCTCAGCACCCCACGTCCAGGGAGCAAAAGTGCTTACGTCATCGTCTTGCAACACATGGGTTGACTCACCTCAGGGGTCAGCCCATGTGTTGCAAGACGATGCCCAGAGCTTGCAGACCACTCCTCCCTTCCATCCCTGAAGCTCATGCTCGTCAGCACTGAGGCTGATGCGCTCTTGGTATCACCAAGGCACTCAATTCAGAATTTCTTCCGTGAATCTTCGGGGAGCATTGCAGCAATAGGCATCTCAGCACCCATAGCTTCCTTAGAACAGTTCTCTTTTCCTCATGTGCCCACCAGACCTGTCGAGTCTCAAGTGGGGGAATGACGGCGAGTTGTCTCCCAATGACACCCTCAGCCTGGTGGAGAGACTGACAAGAGCAGAGCAGAAGTCCGAGGGAGTTGACGAAACGACTCTCAACTCCAGTTCCATCTCCCAGGGGGAACCCTTACAAGAGTCCTGATAGAGGGCGACTGACGGGCATGTCAGAAAGACAGTTCCGAGTCGAAGAACTGAACCCTTTTTTGGAATGGCACCTCCACACGACTGAAGCTTCGCTGGAGCTTGCCTTTGAATCAGTAACGAGGATCTCCAGGATGATCGGCAGGAAAACCAGGGTGCTCAGCAGGGATGGAGCAGTCCTGTTCGAGCTGGATCCATTGGAGAAGAAGAACTAGAGCCGTTTCATCAAAGGATGAAGTCGCCATACATACGGAGTTCGCAAACTCGAAGAACAAGGTCGACGGGAAGAAGCAAAAGGAAAACCCCACTCCCTAGCCACTGAGCCAGGGCGACTTGGAATCTGAATCGAGCCCATCAACGAGCCTTCTGCGGCTTACCTCCACGAGCTACGCCTCTTACGGCCAACGCTGTATCCAATGACCAGGCCGCCCGCAGCTCCAACACTCCCGGCCGTTAGTGCGGTCACCTGATCCTTGGTGAGTTCGCTAGCCAGGCTTACCGACAGCCCCAGGACCACGAGCATTCCCGCGCCTGTGAGCACTGCATCCAGCCCGAGGCTTGACTGTCTGTAGAGAACTGGCTTGGGTGGTTCTCCCTTAAATGCACGATCTGCATCGGACCGCGCATGATCAATTTCTCGCTGCAGGCGCTCGATGTCCTTTTTGGGGTCAGGCATCATGCATCAGCAATCCACTTGCAGGCGAAGACGGTTAGTGGCGTCCAGATGGCAGCAGCGATAGCCAGTTCAAAACCAAACATGGATCGTCTTGTCTCTAAACAAAACCTCGCCGTTTCAGCTGGAAACCAACTCCCCCATTCGATTGATTGTTCCGTCTGAATTCAGGGGTTCGCATCCCTCAACTGGGTGAACAATGAAAAATATCGCCATTGCTAACGGGACAAATGTTTTGTCGAGAGATGGATAGCGACAACATCAGCGCCCCCTGCTTTTCCCCGAAGGATCTTTTTTTGCTTTCAGCCAATTGGCATCAGGCTTCCCGACCGTCCTTAGATGACGACTAGAAGAATCCGCCTTCCGTCATTGCAATGACCTGATCCACTCCAAGCCCGCCAGTGGCGACTGCTTCAAGGGCTCCATTGGCAAAGATGCCAACACCTTGTTCGCTACTACTGGGGAGTGATGCCATCTGGAAACTCAGCTGGCTGCCCTCAACGCCATGGATATAAATCCGATCATTAGCTTCTAGGTCATTCAGTAAGTCAGCAAAGCTGCCGTCTGTGGGGCGTCCATACAAGACCGAATCAGCGTGGACATAGACCTTGTCCGCAGCACCATCGTTAGCACCAGCACTAATTGTGTTTTTGCCAGCACCACCACGAACGATGTCTGCTCCAGGACCTCCAGACATGTCGTCACCACCCTGACCACCGTTCATCTCGTCATTGCCAGCACCACCAACCAAGGTGTCGCGACCGAAGTTGCCACCCATTAAGTCATTGCCATTACCACCGATGAGGTAGTCACCACCTCCGTAACCACGCAATGTGTCGTTTCCATCGCTGCCATCAATGGAATCTGCATGAACTGCACCATATTGAGCTTGAAGAGTATTTGCATTTGAATCTCCGACTAAAATAAAATCTTCAACACCCCACAAGGATTCAAGCGCACTCCAATCGGCAGGCGCGAATGAAGTTCGATATTCACCATAAACATTTGAATTATATGACATAGCCGTATCATCTTGATCCCACCTTGCGTCAAAGCCAGGTTCACCCAACCCAAGTGCGTGACCGAACTCGTGAACAAAAGTATTATAACTATTATGCCTATGATTCAAAGAAGCTATAGGCTTTACAAATGTTTCAGATGTTATGTAGCCACTTCCATACCATGTACATAAGCCGAGAGTATCGCCATCAGCGCCAGTCCAGTCCCTAATATAAAAATCAATCGTAGTACTGTCATTAGCAGGAGCCTCAACAAAGTCTAAATCCAGCGCTGCATCAACTTCGCTTATAACATCCCTTGCAAATTCCTCAAAGCCTAAGTTATTGGAATTTACGTCTGAAAAGTAATATGAAATCAACTCAATATCTAAATCACTATTTATTATGTTTCTGATCTTTGGCGTCCATGTGTCATCAAGCAAAACGCTTCGGAGAGTCATCTTAAAATCCAACGCATATCCAATTAATAGACAAAAATCCTCAAGATGCCAACTTTTATTTAGCTACGCACAGAGGATAAAAGCCACAAAAAATTAAAATTTCGATGTGGATCACACCGGCAGCCTGCGGTGCCGTCAACCAAGCCTAAAGATCCAGGCCGTGATTGCCATTACAGCGGGGCGAAGTAGGTGCGCAGCCCCATCAACCTGTCCTGCTCTTCCACCGCCAAGAAATGGCCAAGCCAGTCCAGTCGCTATGGTTCGAATGTGGCTTCAACGAAAATGGCTGATGCACTTTAAAACTGAATCACCATTAGGCCCCCTTGGATGGCGTCACTGTAAAAACGCAATTCCCAAGAATCTAATCCAGGAAATTAAAGCAGAACTATCTGAATGGATGACAATCAAAGGTTCACCCAAGAAGGGCTTGGTTTTTAATGACATTGATCGACAAGCCAAGCAATTCTCAAACTGCATCTCAGACTTCCAGCTTTCTCTGCAGAAGAATCTACCTTGCCTTCCATCTGTATATAAACTTGCATTATCTCAAGAAATAAAAGGCGTACTGGAGGCCAATACAGGCTGGAGCAAAAGCGAGCTGAGTCCAATTCACAACATTAGAGTTAAATATCCAAGCAAATACGGCGTTAGCCCTTTTACGACTGTCCCCTGGCACCAGGACTATGGAGCCACCGATCCGGGACAGAGCAATCTTTGTGTTGTGACCGCCTGGATTCCATTAACCTCTACAGATAGTCACAATGGTGGAATTGAAATAATGCCTAGAAGTACAAGCTTAGGATGGCTTGAACATCGACGCGGAGAAAGTGGACCAGAAGTCAAGGATGAAATCATGAAAGAAGTTCTAAATGAGCGACGCGATTTACAACCCATCAAGACGAAAACGATCCTCGGTGATTTAATTTTATTTGATCAATACACACTTCACCGCAGCCTTATCAACTCAAGCAACCAACTTCGTTGGTCAATAGATATGCGATACATCTCTAGCGGATCAGAATCCGGACGTCCTGGAATGTGGCATAGAAATCCTGTAGTAGGAGAATGCGTCAACACCGAAGTCATGTCTTTAATTCAGCAAAGGCAAAATTTAATGGACAATCCAGAGACAACCATCAGAAAGCGTGTTGACAGCAACTAAAATAGTTGCCTTGATGAAATTCAGAACAGACACGTATCTAGTACCTGAGAGAAAGACTTGATTTGAATTTTCTAATTAACTATCTTGCCCAAAATAATCCGCCATTGCTGACGGGGTGGAGTTGGCTTGCAGCTCTACCAATTCGCAAAGCCACGTCGCCCGCCACCGTTGCCCCAGGCACCTGAACCGTTGCGCCAGCCACCACCACCGGCGTTAGCGAAACCACCACCGGAATTAGCGAAACCGCCACCATTGCGCCAGCCACCGCCGTTAGCCCAGCCACGTCCGCGTCCGTTACCCCAGGCAGCGATCTCCAGCGGTTTGTGCAGCTTTGCCTTCAACAGGTGCGACCAGCCGTCGTCACTCCGTGCAGCAGCAATGCGTTGCTCGATGCTGTTGTCAGCTTTTTGAACGGAATATGTTCCTGCCTCAGTGGCGCCAACACTGCTCCAAGTGCTGAGCAGGATCAGTGTTCCAAGAAGGGTGGTTGGCTTCATTAGGCCCATTGAGCAGCTGAACTTCTGAAGTACTAGCCACGGTGGAAGCGGCAGGTCATGGGTCATGACGTAACTGCGTTGAGTTTTCCCCGCTCTGGGTAAGCAAGAAAAAACCCCATCACTGCTGAGGGGGTGGTGTGTGTGAGGTTTTATCGGAAAATGGATGGCCTCAATCAAAAGTTCACTGGTTTAATCGTTCTGTTTAACAACCAGCCTAGATTTTTGCTCCATCAGTCATGGCGACCTAGCTAGTTTGAATGGCAGATTCTTCGCTTCTACGATCAATCAACTGCTCATAAAGGGCTTGAGCCTCAAGGTGCTTGCCTGCCTGAGTGAGAAGTTTGATACGCTCAAAATACTGTCGTTTAGCTTGCATTTGATTTTTAAAAAGGAAGGGCTTGCACCCCTTTTTTCCATAATGCAGACTACTTCCTATCTAAACATTGGCCTGAGTGGTGAGTTGAGTGAGAACGTGGTGAGAGGGTCTCTGGCTGTAAATGATTGCTCGACGACTCTCTAGACTTGAGGTGCACATGCGGCAGCGCTAAAGATAAATTGCACTCTTAATTCTTTTTTTTTCAAGCATGAGCTGCTTTTGCGACGCCTGGCCGATACAACTCTTATCCTCTTCGGATAAGGTTGAAATATAGAGCATTCCAACTGCAAAGGTGTTAATCATCATTCTTTTTCTTTCAAGGCTGTAACCGCGAAAGCTTGATTCGTCGCTAGCAATCTGGACCTCTAGCTCGGAAATTTTATCGAAATTGATCTTTATGAATTCCTGAAAAAAAGATGAGCCTTTTCTCTGAAGACAGTTAAACGCTGTCGATGCAAAATGGATTTGACTTTCGCTGATCATTTATCTTGTGCAATTGGAGGGAATCGCCCATACACAACATCTCCGTTCCAGCCGTGAATCACCTCCCCCAACCGTGTGATTTATTCAGCGGACTTCATCCCCCAAAAGGACTAGAGGCTCACCCCCAGGTGCCAACCCATCAGCCTGTCCTGCTCTTCCTCGGTCACGAAATGGTCAAGCCAGTCCAGGAGCAGCTCAAAGGGTAGCAAAGACAAAAACAAAATCATAGATAGACCTTAATTTCAAGTCAAAGCAATAAAACTTACCAGAATAGTTCAAAGTCTTATGCTCGATCAATCAAAAGGAAGGCCAAGCAAATGAAAAAGAAAATTCTTGCTGCCACCACCCTTCTTCTCCTGGGAACTGGAACCGCATTGGCAGGAACTTATGACGCTCTATGCGGAGACATGGAATGCCAGATCTCAGTAAGCGGGAAGGGGGTAAGCAGCCCTGCGGGCTTTACCCCCACAGACCTGATATCGCAGTGGAATGTTGGCAAGGCATCTGATTACGATGCAGGCAAAGGTGTTGCAGGTGGCCTTGGCGGAGCCACTGCAGGCGCGATAGGAGGGGCAGTATTGCTTGGCCCTATAGGACTCTTAGGTGGACTAATTGGTGGAGCAATTGCTGGAGCCGATGCAGGCAAAGAATTTGAAGGTTATTTCACAATTGTTGGATACAACAAAAAAGGGGAAAAGATTGCCCACAATTTCTTTTTCATCAATCGCAAGCCTGTCAAAAGATTACTCTCTGAGTTACCACTTGTTACTGGGCTTGCTTTAGGAGAGGAACGGGATCTCAATGAAATTGAAGCTGCATTCTCCGGAGAAAGCCAAAGCACAAACACCAAAGAAAATCTTCCCTCAAGGCTTGGCCAGACAAAGACAGCAGCAAAGAAAAAAAATTGCTGGGAAGACTATCTTAACTCCAATCCTGCAATGGCGGTATGGGCAAGCAATAACCCTAAGCTTGCCGACAAACAAAGGATTAAAAGTGGATATAACTTATGCGAGCAAGATTGATTTATCGGTTTTGAACTAAACGGTCGCAACACGCTTTACGGGAAGTCAGCGCCGCCAGCCGAAACGACCACGTTGTGAGCTATTGACGCCTAACCCCAGCAGCGCATCAAGCTCGCGACAAGCGCCAACAGTGACGGACGGCTGCTTGTTTTTGACGCCTTCACCAGCAGCGGCCATCAACTGGTGAATGGTCCAGCAGAGCATTTCCTGACGATCAACACCAGTGGCGTTCAAGTCTTCGCGGACTTCAGACCATGCCCGTTTCAGCAGGCGATACGACTGACGACGCGATAACCCCCACTGTTGTGCCGCATGTTCGACACAGGTGCTGTTGGAAGAGCCGCTAAGGATCAATCCCTTAAGGGCAGCAACGCGCGTTTTTATTGTCTCGTTGGTTGCTTTGCCCATGGCCAGTCGGGTTCAACGCGCAGCAGGTGGTTGGTGATGATTTCGCGCTGGAGGTAGTGCAGCAACGTCATCTGCAGCGGAATCAGATCACACGCTGCGTTGGCAAAACTGCCGTCATCAACCATTGATTCCGTAGTCTCCGCAAACGCGGCAGACAGCTGCTGCAGCTCAGAACTGATCATTCAGCCAGCACCAACGTTGTCGAGTTCGTTCTGCAGCCAGATACGTTGCTGAATCATCCGGTCACGTTCATCAAGCAAGTTGCCAGCACGCTCTTCAATCTCCTTCTGCAGGTTGCTGATCTTGCTGGCTAGGCCCTGGATGTGAGTTTCAGCCTGCTTACGGTAAAAATCACGCCCAAGGTTGGCTGGCAGCCAGCTGGTTTTGCACCACTGCTCAAATTCAGGCGGCATACCGCAAAAGCTGGGATCTTCTTTCAGGGCAGCGTCGCGGTAGCTGAGCTGGCGATCCAGCAGGCGCTGTGAGTCTCCGGGCTGGCAATAACACCAGTCACCAAAAACAGGATGGGGGCGGCTCAGCATGATCAGAAGCTCCGGTAACCGCGTTGCCACGGTGCAAGTGATTGACGGTGTTGGCGCTCTTGCGCAACAGCCTGGTTCTTTTCACGCAAACGCTGAGTTTCTAAGCGCAACCGTTCAGCCCGCATTTTGGCCGCTTCAATCTCAGCATCAGCCTTACGTGTGTCGATTGAGATTCCCAAATAGGCAGCAAGATGACGATCTTTTTGCGCAATCAAACTGCGAAGGGTCAGCGACTTTGCAATGGCGTCACGGTCAATAGGTTTACCGTAGGCACGCCCTGGCATAAGCCTTGCAGCACCGTCAATCCTGCGGATACGAGCTTCAAGCGCACGTGCTGCAGTTTCAACAGATTCCTGCTCTTCGTAGGCCGTTTGGATGTCGGTTTCAAGCGACATAGTGAACCTCCGTTGGTGTGCGACGTGACTGTGGATTTGACAGCGGATCAGGTGCGCTGGTCACATCATCATCCTGTTGCATACAAGGCTGACGATTATCAAATTGCGCGTCACGCTTCAGCTCGCGCATAACAGCTTCACCGAGCACAGAAAGTGACACGATTTGACTACTAAGTACAACCAATTTTAGACTGTTAGCGCAGGAGATTAACCCCTGCATTTACGAGTGTGGGCAACTCTGGGAAGGCATCAACAACCTTCCCGGTTTTTTTGACGCATTATCAATTACGACTGGACTATGGGGTTGTCTTTTCTTTCCAGTCAGTAATCGGGGGTCGTTCGTATGGGTTCATCGGGACGCCATAGCTCTTGTCGCGACCTTGTGTGTCTTGCGGACCCTGGCTAGCAGGGAGCCTGAGATTGGGCGTTGGTCGGCCAGCTTGCTTCTTCCAACGAAGAAATGATTTTATAAACTCTCGCTGCGCGTCGACATTAGCGAAAAGGAATAAAGCCACACGCTCTCTTCCAGCATCGTCTATGTAGTGAATATAATTATAAAACTCTCTACTCTCTTTTTCATAGCGGTAGCTGAGATATTGATCTCGATAGATACCCCCTTGCCCTTCTACCCACATCGCTGAACCTTGAAATCTTACCCGGCATTCCTGCTTGATTTTCCTGCACCAAGCATCGTGGTAACTCTTCGGACCACCTTCAAACGAACCAGCAGGAAAATCTGCGTCTCCAAAATTAGCTTTTGAAGGAATGAAGCCCGAAGACAAAAACAGAAAAAATATCAATAGATAGAGTCTTTTCAATTCACTCCTTCGACGCACCAGAAAACTGTATTTACATGCTTAGTATTTTCACTTTCTATTTTTGCTCCCTGCTCTTGGCATTGATCCATTGAAGACACTTGAACTGCTACGGAAGAAGTAGAACCGTGCATTGCATTGCCACGGTAGTGAGAGATCACCAAATGCACTACAGGCTTCAGCTCTATGGCAGGGGCAACCAATTGCTGATCAGCTGTAGGTTCAGCATTTGACGAAGCAGACAATCCACCCAGCAATAAAGGCAACAACAGAAAAATTCGTTTCATTGTCGCTATTCAAAGACTGGCCCCAGTCTTGCTTACGCAAGGCTGATTACGACTGAAGGAAGCGGGTGCTTCCCTCAGAACCCTCAACCCAGTCGAAGAGAACTGCTGTCTTCAGGGTTGGCGGCAACGTAGTGACCGGTGGTTGCTGACGACGCATGCCCAAGCGTGCTCTGCAGGGTGAACACATCAACACCACGGCGCACAGCGTGTGTCGCGTGACTGTGCCGTAAACGGTGCGGGTGCAGCTCAAGGTCAGCGAGCTTGCCCCACTTCCGCATTGAAAACGCGATTGCTTGGCGCGTCAGGTGTGTTCCTGGCCGTTGCCCTTTGAAGATGAAGTCGGATGGTGCGCCGCGGCCCAGAGACTCAAACAAATCCATCGTGTCGCCGCTAACGCGGACCACTCTTGATTTGGAACC
The DNA here is from genome assembly GCF_020514255.1 of Synechococcus sp. MU1611. Lineage (NCBI taxonomy): Bacteria > Bacillati > Cyanobacteriota > Cyanophyceae > Synechococcales > Synechococcaceae > Synechococcus > Synechococcus sp. MU1611. Next base: position 147,560 of record NZ_VTLC01000005.1, read on the forward strand.
TTTGCCGAACAGTTGAATTTGGCCGCCATGGCTCAAACGCTCAACATCACCCCATTTCAACCTCGATATTTCGCTGACGCGACACCCCAGCAGGTAGCTGCCTTTGACCAGCACATAGTCACGGCGCGCTTTGAGGTTGCCGACAGATGATCGTGCGATCACTGATAGCAGTGCTGCCAGGTCTTCTTCGCTGACTGATTTGGTGGTCTTCTGCGCCGCCAGCAAACAACGTGGCGGCACTGGGTTCCGCGGAACACCTGTTGTCGTGCAACGCGCTGGCTCCGATGCCCAACGATAAAAAGCAGACACCGCTGAGATTCTGCGGTTGTAGCTGTTGGGCTTCAGATCACCGGCATCAACACGCTGCCGCAGGTCATCAACCCACTGCTGCATGACGTGGGGATCAATCTGTCGAAGCAGCAGATCGGGATAGTTGGCTTCACGCCAACGTGTGAAATGCCGCAGCTCGCGCATGTAGCCGTTGCGTGTTTCAGCACTGTTGGTGCGGCTGCACTGCCCAAGGAATTTGCGCAGCAGCAACTTGTCGCCCCAGACGCTGTGTCCGGCTCTGGCGTGGTCATAGAGCTTGGAAACGAACGCCAGTGCTTCGTGGCGCTCCATACCTGCCAAGACCGATGGCAGATTTGTCGTCGATTTGTCGTCAGCCGAATTTTCACCTTCAGTCGTAATGACTGAAACGCCTGTTGGGGCAATGTTTGAGGGGGCCTTCCAGCCCCCATGAGTCATTTGGGTGATAAGGCTGACTTCACCCCATCTCCCCTAAGGGTCAGGCAGCAACAGGGGCTGCTTGACGGGAGAAACGAACGATGTTGTTCGCAGTTACGGGTTTGCTCTCACCGAGCAGGCTTCAGTCACCCTCCTCATGCCCCGTCGAAACCATTGCAGCCCCGAGAAGGGGGAATGGAGCTGAGCGGAATCGAACCGCTGTCCGAAACACTGGTGTGGATCACCTAGTCCGACAAAGCCGGACACTGTCATTCTGACAGGAGTGGTGGCCTGGAGCACAACGCCCTTGGGTCGAACAAACCGGCTATCTGCTGTTGCAGTTCTTCCCCAGGGCCTTGAGGCTGCCGGCAGCGAAGAACTGACCGACCTCGGGGCCCATTCCGTGAAGCCAGGCAGGCGTGCCGTCAGCTTCGAAGCAGACATGGCCTGTCTGTACAGGATGCACCTGCAGGCTCGGCTGCCATTCCGCGTGCTGCGTCAGGTGGCGAGCTTCCCTTGCCAGGGCCGGGACGACCTCTATGACGGCATTCGCCAGGCCCTCGACTGGGAACGCTGGCTGCATCCCTCCATGACCTTCCGGGTGGATGTGACCGGAACAGCACCGGGTCTAAACCACAGCCATTTCACGGCCTTGCAGGTCAAAAACGCCCTTGTGGATGCGCAACGGGATCTGTGGGGAGAACGCTCCTCCATTGATCTCGACGACCCCGACCTCTCCTTACATCTCCACCTTGGCCGCGGAGTGGCCGAACTCAGCCTCGACGGCAGTGGCGGGAGCCTGCACCGCCGCGGCTACAGGGCAGCCATGGGGGCCGCACCCTTGAAAGAGAATCTGGCCGCCGGCCTGATTCGCCTGACGGGCTGGGACGGAAGCAGCCCCCTGGTGGATCCCTGCTGCGGATCGGGAGTGCTCTTAATCGAAGCGGCACTGGCAGCACTGCAGCAAGCACCGGGATTGGAGCGTCGTTTTGCCCTCGAGGGCTGGGCCGATTTCCAGCCCGAACTCTGGGAGAAAGAAGTCGATCGCGCCAGGCAGCGCAGGCGGCGAGACCTCACAGTCCCCCTCCTGCTTGGAATCGAAGCGGATCCCGCCATCGCTGATCAGGCCCGCGCCAACGTGGAGGCTGCAGGCCTGAGCGGAATCATCCGCATCTCCACCAGCCCGTTTGAAGACGAAACACTGCCCGATGGTCCGGGAGTTCTGGTGTGCAATCCGCCCTATGGCCAACGCATCGGTGACGAACAGGAGCTCGATGCGCTCTACAGCGCTCTGGGGCAATTTGTACGCCGAGAAGCCTCCGGCTGGCAGCTTTGGCTGTTGAGTGGCAATCCGAAGCTCACGGGTGCACTACGGCTCAAAGCATCGCGACGGATTCCTGTGAGCAACGGCGGAATTGATTGCCGCTGGTTGCAATACGACATTCGCTGATGCGACAACACGAGCCCACAGGTTTCAGTCGTCGTAGGAGACAAAGCTTCCATTCACAGAAAATCCATCATCGGAGTCAACATTGATCGAAACATTGGCGACGGGTGACATCTGGTCCAACGCGCTATCCCAGCAGCGATAAATCTCAGCATGAATCGCTCGGGCGATGTGATCAGGGGCTGAAAAATATTTCATCCATTTGCCGCTTGAACGACGCTTGCGGGCCGCCAACTGAGAGGCATTTCGCTCGAAGCTGCAATGAACCGTTGCAACTGCAACCTGTGTGAAACGTTGGAACAGTTTTTTGGCCAGAAAAGCTTGCATCATCAAATCATTTTGACGAGGCTTGAGCAGATCTTCAAAGCATCGTTTCGGCAATCTGTCGGACTCATTTGAAAGCCGCTGTGCCTTTCTTTTCAGCCCCCTAGGCCAATAGGACGCATCAATCCCCCGCAGAATTTGATAAAGATCAAGATGAAGCAATAGACCAGATGGCAGGGCCGACTCTCGCGATAACCGCTTCACATGACTGGCCTGAAAACAGGAATGTTGCTCTAAAGCAAGGCTGTAATCGTCATATTCACGACCGGATCGATCCAAAATAGACTCGAGAAACTCACCTCTCAGTGCATCACCGAACAAAGAAAGATCAGCCTGGACCGCTTTCTGGATGACGGATGACTTTCCAGATCCGCAGGGACCGGCCACCAAGAAAAGAGTTGACTGTCCCGAGCCAAGCTCAAGACGCGAATCGGATTGCTGATCAGGAACAAGATCCTGCCGAAACCTTCGCCTGAAGGGGAAGCGCAACGATCACAAAAGAACAATCAAGACAAGTTAACCTGGCATTAACCGTGCGTTAACCGTTAATCGCCTGGTGAAGTGATGACGATGCGTCTACCGCGCTGGGCCGGTTCAGACCCGCCCCATCACCGCACGCACAGTTTTCATCAGGCCCTCAAGCGTCTGGGGCAAGAAAGGCCCCTTCAAAACCTGCCCACCGATGCGCAAACTGATGCCAGCCAGCACAAGATTGGCAATGGAAAGGGTCAGCAGCGCGCGGATCCAATCCAGCCCCCACTCGGCCTGAATCCAAAGCAGCAACGACGCTTCTCCCGCCAACAACGCCAGGAACATGGCGGTGCCTCCGATGGCGAGGAACAAACCACCGCTGATCAATCGGCGTTTTTCCCGATCCACCTCCTGCAGAGCAATACGCACATGCAGGTCCATGACAGACGCCGCCAGCGCCGTGACCCTGGCGGCTGCTCCAAATCCACGCGGAGAGTTCTGATCGGCCATCAGGAACGCCGTCCTCCACGAAGCATGCTGCCCAGCAGCAAACCAACACCTAGAGCAACACCGACGGCCAGAAGCGGTCTCTGACGCACAGGCGCCTCAATTTTTGGCCGCAGCGTGCTGTTCAACTCATCCAGCAGCTGTTCCAGTTGCTCTTCCAGCGGGTCAAGACTGTCGGCCCAGTCGCGGCTGCGATCACCCGCGTTATGGAGAAGATCCTCAAGTTGATCGCGCACTCCTTGAGGCGTTAGGCCTGTATTCGCTTCGATCAGACGAACAAGCTCATCCACACTTCCCCGGGTCGCTTCCAGGGTGTGATGGGCCAAATCCGGCCAACGCTCTTGGATGGTGGGGAGCAGGCTGTCGAACCGCTCACGGAAGTGATGCTCGAATCTGCCGTTGGACTGCGGCGGTGTCGAGGCCATAAAGACCGGTGGCAGAAACCTCTAAAAGGGTAGGGAGACTGAAGGCTGAGGGAAAGTCTTTGCCGCGATACGCCCTACTGCGTCACACCGGAGCACCGGACGACCCCAGCGGATGCCATATCGATCTGCTACTTGAGCATGGGGACAGCTGCAGAACCTGGCGCCTCGCGACCGTGCCGCGCCCGAACGCAGGGGGGCAACCGGCGGTTCCCCTGCCACCACATCGGCGGGTCTGGCTGGAACCACGCAGTGCCGCCGTTTCGGGCAACCGGGGCTGGGCCGAACGGATCCATGCCGGGAGCTACAGCGGCGAACTTCCAAACGCCACGGATGCAGACGTAACCCTGCAGCTCCAGGGCGACCTTCAGGGCTGCCTACGCATCGCCGACGGAAACTGCTCGTTAACGATCCCTTGAGCTTTTCGTGAGCTCCGCTAGTTTCGGCCTGCTGACAGCCCCAGATCCTGTTGGTTCATATCAATCAGGTTGGGCTTACGCACTTCAAGTCGTTCGGCGGAGCGATGACAATCCCTCTTGAGGAGGGATTCACCGTTGTGACCGGACCCAACGGTTCCGGCAAGAGCAACATCCTCGACGGCGTTCTGTTCTGCCTAGGCCTTGCCACCAGTCGCGGCATGCGGGCCGACCGCTTACCGGACCTGGTCAACAGCGGCATGCTCAAGGCTGGCAAGGCCGCCGAAACCAGCGTCAGTGTTCGCTTCGATCTCAGCGACTGGTCACCTGATGCCGCCGAGGAAGGCCTCGACGCACCGGCGGAAGGCCCCTGGATTCAACCGGGGCAAACCGAGTGGACGGTGACCCGCAAGCTGCGGGTGATGCCGGGTGGCTCCTATAGCTCCAGCTACAGCGCTGACGGAGTGTCCTGCAATCTGCAGCAGCTGCAGACCCAGTTGCGACGACTCCGGATCGATCCCGAAGGCAGCAATGTGGTGATGCAGGGGGACGTCACCCGCATCGTCTCAATGAGCAACCGGGACCGCCGCGGCCTCATCGATGAGCTGGCCGGTGTCGCCCTGTTCGACACCCGGATCGAACAGACCCGCCGCAAGCTCGATGACGTGCAGGAGCGCCAAGAGCGTTGCCGGATCATTGAGCAGGAATTGCTGACCAGCCGCCAACGGTTGGAGAAGGACTGCGCCAAGGCCCGCCAGTACCAGGAGTTAAGGGAACGGCTACAGCTGGGACGCCGCCAGGAAATGGTGCTGGCCTTCGAGGCAGCCCAGCAAGCCCTGAAGGATCTGGCCACGCGCCAACAGGCTCTGGAAGCCCAGGAACAGCGCGACGCTGCGGCCATCGCCAGTGGCCGGGAGCAACTGAACAAGGCTGTGGCCGAACTGGAACTGCTGCAGGAGCAGGTCAAGGCCCTGGGAGAAGACCAACTGCTTGCAGTTCAGGCAGAACTGGCTGGCCTCGACACGAGCAGCCGGGAACTTGAACGCCAGGCCACCCTCCACCAGGACGAAGGCCAGAAACTGCAGGGACAGCGCCATGACCTCGCCACCCGTCGCCAGCAGTGGCAGCTGCAGTCGCGGGAGCTGGAGCGCGACCCCAATCAGGATGCCCTGAACGCCGCTGAAGACAACTGCAAAGCCGCTGAGGCGTCGGTTGAGATGTCCCGCCGCCGACTGGCGGATGTTGCCGGCCGCTCCGGCGCCTGGGTGGAGGAACAAAAGCGCCGCAGTGGCCGCCGTCAGGACTTACAGAGCAGCGTCGCTCCCTTGCTGGAGGAGCAACAGCAGTTGCAGGAACGGCTGCGTCAGGAACGGGAGCGTCTTGAGGAGCTCACCGAGGAACAGCAGCAGGACGGCTCCGACGGTGCCGCCGTGCAGCAGCAACTCGAGACCCTGGAGGAGACCTGGCAAACCCTTCTTCAAGCCATTGCCGATGGCAAACAGGAGCTCCAGCAAACGGCCGACTCCCTGGCCATCCAACAGCGCACCCGCAGCCGGCTTGAACAGGAACAAACCCGTTTGGAACGGGAGATCGCTCGTCTGGAGAGCCGTCGTGATGCCCTTCAGGAAAGCCGCGGCACCGGTGCCCTTCGCCTGTTACTGGAGGCCGGCCTCGATGGCATCCATGGCCCTGTGGCCCAGCTGGGGGAGGTGGAGGATCGCCATCGCCTCGCCCTTGAAGTGGCGGCTGGGGCCCGTCTCGGACAGGTGGTGGTCGACGACGACCGCATCGCTGCCCGCGCCATCGAGCTGCTCAAGAGCCGCCGTGCCGGCCGGCTTACCTTCCTGCCCCTGAACAAGATCCGCTCACCCGGGGGGGGCGGCTCAGCCGCCTTTGCCAGGGGGGCACGCCCGGGAGGGGACAGCGGCGCTGGACTGATCGGTCGAGCTGTGGAACTGGTGCGCTTCGAGCCGGTGTACGACCAGGTGTTCGCTTACGTCTTCGGCGACACCCAGGTGTTCTCCGACCTGGCCAGCGCCCGTCAACAGTTGGGCCGCTCCAGGGCTGTGACCCTGGATGGGGAGCTGCTGGAAAAAAGCGGCGCGATGACCGGCGGCAGCTTCTCCCAGCGCAGCAGCAGCCTCAGTTTCGGTCGCAGCAGTGATCAGGACGAGGCCGAGCCCCTGCGTCGTCGCCTGCTGGAACTGGGTGAATCCCTGGTGGCCTGTCGGCGGGAGGAGTCGAAGCTGGCGCAACTGATGGAGCAGCAGAAACCCCAGCTGCGCCAGCTCGAGCAGCAACAAGCCGCTCTGATCGCCGAGCGCAATGCGGCCCGGCGGAACCACGGTCCCCTGCTCGAGCGCAGCCGCCAGCGGGCTGAAAGGCTCAGCAAACTGCAGCAGGACCAGACGGAACAACAGCAGCGGCTCGAATCGATCAGCCGTGAGCTCGCCCCCCTGACAGTGGAGCTCCAAGCCCTGGATGAGGCTGAGCGGAACAGCGGCAGCAATGACGATGCCGCGGCCTGGGCCCAACTACAGAAGGAGCAGGAAGACGCAGACCAACGGCTGGAGACGGCCCGCAGCGAGCGGGACCAGCTGCTGAACGCCCGCCGCGAGAGACAGCTGGCGATCGAACGGCTGGGGGATCAGGAGAAGGCACTGGCCGCAGAGGAGACCCGGCTGCAGGAGGCTGTGAAGGCCCTGGCCAGCGCCCATGGCGCCTGGCGCCAGCAGCAAAGCGACCTTCAGCAGAAGCGTCAACAATTGGAGCAGCAGCAGAGCGACCTGCAGGAACGCTTTGGCAGCCAGCGCCGGGCCAGGGATGCCGCGGAAGCCGAGGTGGGCCGGCAGCGTCAGGCCCTGCAGCAGGCCGAGTGGAATCTGGAACGGCTCAAGGAAGACCGGGAAGGGTTAATCGAAGAGCAGCGCAGCGGTGCGGTGCGCCTCCAGGAGATGGAACAGGCCCTGCCGGATCCCAGACCTGAGATCCCGGAGGCCTTGCGACTGTCTGGCCTAGAGGCCTTACAAGCCGATCTGCAGGCGATCCAGCAACGCATGGAAGCGCTGGAGCCCGTCAACATGCTGGCGCTGGAAGAACTTGAGGCCCTCGAACAGAGGCTCAACGAACTGAACGAGCGGCTCGATGTGCTCAACAGCGAGCGGGAAGAGCTTCTGCTGCGGATCGAAACCGTGGCCACGCTGCGTCAGGACGCCTTCATGGAAGCTTTCACCGCCGTGGATGGCCATTTCCGCGAGATCTTTGCCTCGCTCTCTGATGGTGATGGCCACCTCCAGCTGGAGAACCCGGACGATCCTCTGGAAGGTGGCCTCACCCTGGTGGCGCATCCCAAGGGCAAGACCGTACGGCGCCTGGCCTCGATGTCAGGTGGTGAGAAATCGCTCACCGCTCTCAGCTTCCTGTTTGCCCTGCAGCGCTTCCGGCCGTCGCCCTTCTATGCCCTGGATGAGGTGGACAGCTTCCTGGACGGCGTCAATGTGGAGCGCCTTGCCGCCCTGATCGCCCGTCAGGCCGAGGCGGCACAGTTCATGGTGGTCAGCCATCGCCGCCCGATGATCGGCGCGGCCCAGCGCACCATTGGAGTGACACAGGCCCGCGGCGCCCACACCCAGGTGGTGGGTTTGCCGGATGCCGCCTGAACGATCGACGTTTTCGCTGTGCAACCTGAACGTGACAGTCGGAACCCCTGCGCCACAATGGCCTGACTGTCCATGGCCGAGGGCCCGCGCTTGACCCCGACCCCTTCCCCGACTGAAGCCATCACCACTGGCGTACCCAGCGATCGCCTCTGGTTGCGCTCTGAACTGATGGGCACCCAAGTGATCACCCGCGACACCGGCCGCCGCCTGGGGGTGGTCGGTGAAGTGATCGTGGATATCGACCGCCGTGAGGTGGTCGCCGTCGGTCTGCGGGACAATCCACTGACCCGTTTTCTGCCCGGCCTGCCGCGCTGGATGCCGCTGGACCGGATCCGTCAGGTGGGAGACGTGATCCTGGTGGATTCCGCCGACTCCCTGAGTGAGAACTTCAATCCCGAGCGATACAGCCGGGTCATTAACTGCCAGGTGATCACCGAATCCGGTGAGCAGCTGGGTCGGGTGCTCGGCTTCGCCTTCGACATCGAAACCGGAGAACTGACCACCCTTGTGATGGGAGCCCTCGGCGTGCCCCTACTGGGGGAAGGAGTGCTGAGCACCTGGGAAATGCCGGTGGAGGAGATCGTCAGTAGTGGCCCGGATCGGATCATTGTTTACGAGGGAGCCGAAGACAAGCTGAAACAGCTGAACAGCGGTGTGCTGGAGAAACTTGGAGTCGGTGGCCCCAGCTGGGAAGAGCAAGAGCGGGAGCGTTATCGGGTCAACTTGGTGCCCGTGGAAAACCAGCTCACTTCTGGACAACCCCAGGAGCAGGAACAACGGCGCCTCCAGGCCTCAGAAGCTGAAAGGCTTGATACTGATGCGGAACTCGAATACGTGGAACTGGAGGATCGGCGGCAGGAGGCCATGCAGCAACGCCGTTACCTCGATGAGCCCCAGCGGTATGACGAGCGGCGCTACGAGGAACGGCCGCGGTACGACGAGCGGGACAACGTCAGAAACGACCGCTCCACTGAACGACCGCGGTCCTACGAGCAGCAGCAACCCCCCGCCTACGACGAACCAGCGCGTTACGAGGAACAACCTGCTTATCAGGAGCAGCCTGCCTATCAGGAGCAGCCTCCCTACCAGGAAGAGCCGGCATATCAGGAGCAGCCGCCCAGGCGCGCCATGCCAGCCTCCCGCCGTGCTGTTCAGCAGTCCGGTGAACCCCTGGATGTGGAACCGATGGAAGACTCAGCTCCTCAGCGCGGGACCCAGGATCTGGACGACCCCTGGTGAGCGAGCCGGAGGGCGGGGAGACGATCAGGCCGACTTGAAGTCAAGAGATGCGCTGTTGACGCAGTAGCGCTGGCCTGTAGGGGCGGGGCCATCAGCAAAGACATGCCCTAGATGGGCATCACAGCGGGCGCAATTGATTTCGGTGCGCACCATTCCGTGGGTCAGATCCTGTTTGGTGCTGATCGCATCGGAACTCACACCGTCCCAGAAACTCGGCCAGCCGGTGCCCGAGTCAAATTTGGCGTCAGAACTGAACAACGGCGATCCACAGCAGATGCAGTGATACATCCCGGTGGCCTTGTTGTTCCAATAAGCACCGGTGAAAGCACGCTCAGTACCGCCGCAACGAGCCACCTGGAACTGTTCCGGCGTCAGGGATTGCTTCCACTCCTCTGCACTGCGTTCGACCGGATTGGACGGGGTCATGGACGTCGGATTTAGCAGCCTATTCAGCCTAAGAAGAGCTGAGCTCGCGGGGGAGCAATGCCCTCACCTCTGCAGCCAGGGCAGCCACCGCCCCTGGATCCCCCCGCAACGCCTGGAGATCCTGCCGCTGGCCCTCCAGCCTCTCGGGAGCATTCAGCCAGTCGCATGCTTCCAGCGCGATCTGCTCCGGCGTGATCGCCCCCACCCTCTCCGGGACCACGGCGCGGCCAGCACTGATGTTGGGCCAGGCCATCAGACCGTTGTTCCGCAGACGCCAGAGGGTCAGCAAGACCCCAATCAGACGCCGCAAGCCCGGCAAGCGCGCCAGCAGCCCGAGCCCACCATCCCAGGCCTGCATTACCTCAAGGTGCTGGGTGGGAACAATCACGATCATCGGCACAGCCAGTGCTCCAAGCTCGGCCGTGTTGGCACCAACGGTGGTCAGGGCCAGGGCGCACTGGCTCAAGGCCCCGTGGGCCGGATGCTGCTGCAACAGACGAATCCGCGTCCCCGCCGCCGTCACCAACTCGGTGACCAACTCCTCTTGGTCAACCGACGCGACGGAAGCGCTGTAACGGGCAGCGATTGGATTGGATCCACCGGCAAAACGGAGTAGCTCCGCCACGCTTGTGGTGGGAGCCAACGGGAGCAAGAAACGGCATTCGGGTTGCAATCGAGCCAGGCGGTCGGCGGTGTCGAGCAGAAATGGCATGCCCACGCACAGCTTTGCCGGCTTGGAGCCCGGCAGCAGGGCCACCCACTGGCCTTCAGGCAGGGGATCCTCCCGACGGGCGAAGGATGACAAATCCGCCATCAGATCCCCAACCACACGGCATCGGGACTGATAACGAACCGGAAGCTGGCGCTGAACCGCCTCCGACATGGCCGCGATCCGGTCGTTCCAGCCCGGCCAGCGCGCCACCCATTCGGCATAGGTGATGTGGCGATACCCAAGTCGAGCAGAGAGCAGAACGGTCCAGAACTGATCTCCTCCCAGGAACACCACCACACCCCGCCGGGGCCAGGGGCCGTACCGCTGCGGGCGCAACAACAGCGACCAGAAACGCCGTGCCGGCACGATGCGCTCAAACAAGCCCCAGGGCTCTGCCGCCATGGGCTCCTGCCCGGTGGCATTGGGACAGGGAACCAGGACCAAATGCAAGGACGCCGCGGCCGTAGAGGACCGTGGACGAAGGCGGAGGCTGGCATGCAGACGTTCCGCCAGTGGGCGGACCCATGTGGTCAGCTCACCGGGACCGTTTGAAACAAGAACGACGGCCGGTCCAGGTTCTGCTGCGCGGGGACGGGCCAAGAGAAAAAGTGCGGATGGCGAGACTTGAACTCGCAAGGCCGAAGCCACACGCCCCTCAAACGTGCGTGTCTACCAATTCCACCACATCCGCGTGGTCGACTTCACCGCTCGGGCTCTGTCGACGTCAGATCATACCGGGCGGGGTCTTTGCTTTCGGCTTGATCGGTCGGCGCTGATACGATCCGGCGTCAGGCCTGAAGATGCTGCGGGATGCCCATCGGCAAAGTGCTGATCGCCAACCGCGGCGAGATTGCTCTCCGAATCATTCGGAGTTGCCGCGAGCTCGGCATCGCCACCGTGGCGGTTTACAGCTCAGTCGACAAAGACGCACTCCACGTTCAGCTCGCGGATGAAGCGGTTTGCGTCGGCGAGGCGCTGAGCAGCAAGAGCTACCTCAACATCCCCAACATCCTGGCGGCGGCCACCTCCCGCGGCGCTGACGCCATCCATCCCGGCTACGGCTTTCTGGCCGAGAACGACAAGTTTGCCGAGATGTGCCGTGATCACGGCCTCACCTTCGTTGGACCGTCACCCCACGCGATTCGCTCGATGGGGGACAAGTCGACCGCCAAAACGACGATGCAATCGGTGGGTGTCCCCACGGTTCCCGGCAGCGAAGGTCTGCTCAGCAGCACGAACCAGGCGGCGGCCCTTGCCGAGGAGATGGGCTATCCCGTGATGATCAAGGCCACCGCCGGCGGTGGCGGACGCGGCATGCGGCTCGTGCCGGACGCCAGTCAACTGGAAAGCCTGTACAAGGCGGCCCAAGGCGAAGCGGAAGCCGCTTTTGGCAACCCTGGGCTCTACATGGAGAAATTCATCGACCGGCCCCGCCACGTGGAAGTGCAGGTGCTGGCCGACCGCCACGGCAATGTGGTGCACCTGGGAGAACGCGACTGTTCGATTCAGCGTCGTCACCAGAAACTGCTGGAGGAGGCCCCCAGCCCGGCCCTGGATCCAGAACTGCGGCTGCGCATGGGTGAAGCCGCAGTTGCTGCCGCCCGCAGCATTAATTACGAGGGAGCTGGAACGGTGGAATTCCTGCTTGATCGCAGTGGGGGCTTCTACTTCATGGAGATGAACACCCGCATCCAGGTGGAGCATCCGGTGACCGAAATGGTCACGGGTGTTGATCTGATTGCCGAGCAGTTGCGCATCGCCGGTGGCGAACCCATCAGCGTGCACCAGGAAGAGATCCAGCTCACCGGCCATGCGATCGAATGCCGGATCAACGCGGAGGATGCACGCCATAACTTCCGCCCCGCCCCTGGACGAATCACAGGATGGCTGCCCCCCGGGGGACCAGGCGTGCGCGTCGACAGCCACGTTTATACCGGCTACGACATCCCGCCCTTCTACGACTCCTTGATTGGCAAGCTGATCGTCTGGGGCAAAGACCGCGACCACGCCATGACCCGGATGAAACGGGCCCTAAACGAATGTGCCGTCACCGGAATTCCGACAACGGTGGAATTTCATCTCGAAATGCTGGATCGGCCTGAATTCATCAACGGCGACATCCACACCAAGTTCGTCGAGCAGGAGATGCTTCCCTGAACTCAGGCTGCCGCCTGAGCGTGCATCAGAATTTGAGACAGAAGCCCCTGCTGACCAACGAGCAACTCACGCACGAGGCTGATCAATCCAACCCAGATCACGGGGGTGACATCGACCCCACCAATCGGGGAGATCACGCGGCGGCTGAGCGCCAGCACAGGCTCCGTCGGCCAGGCCACCACGGGCCAAGCGCCTTGGTTCAAGTCCACCTGGGGATACCAAGTGAGCACGATGCGAAGCAGAAACGCCAGGGTCCAGGCTGCCAACAGCAGACCAAGAAGAAGATGAACAACTGGCAGGACCTGCAGCAGCAGCGGCGTCACAAAGCTCAAAGCAAATCGTCCCGTCATCGTAGAAAGCCGACATAGCTCCTTAGGATCAGCGCGGCTTTGATGCAGACAGCAGCAACCCCATGACCCCCTCCCTCTCCAACTTCCTGAGCAGCCTCGTTTGGGGAGGTGTGATCGTTGTTGTTCCCGCGACCATCGCGCTGATCCTGCTGAGCCAGACCGACCGTCTCGACCGCAAACTCTGACCTGCCCCTGGCGCCCCTCGTAGACTGAGCCCCTAGTGGGATCAGAGTTTTGGTTAACGCCAGTCTCAACTGGGCCAGCATCGTCGGCATCGTGTTGGCCGTCGGCGGAGCTCTGCTCTATTTCATGCGGACGTTCAAACCAGCCCTGGCTCGGGACTACGACGTCTTCTTCGCAGCGATTGGACTGCTTTGCGGAGGCATCCTCTTTTTCCAGGGATGGCGTCTTGACCCGATTTTGCAGTTCGGCCAATTCCTCCTAGCGGGTACAACCGTTTTCTTCGCTTACGAAAGCGTGCGCTTGCGTGGCGTCGCCACCGAGCAAGCGCGGCGTTCCGCCTATTTCGATGACGAGCCCGCCCCTGATCGCGGCGATGGTCCTGGTGGACTGCGCGGGGGCTGGGATGACGGCTACGACCGTTTCGATGAACCCCAGCCGGTGCGGCGGCGTTTCTCCGGCCGCGACGACGACCCTGAAGAGCGACCTGAAGAGGAGTTCTACAGACCGCGCCGCACCAGCCGCGCCGCGATCCCTGAAGAGGCAGCCAGCCGTCGCTCCATGGGTCGCAACCCAACGGATTCCGGCTGGGAACAAGACAGTGAACGCTCCCGCCGCATGGCCCGCTTCCGGGCCGGAGAAGCCCGTGATGAGCAACGCCCCGATTTTGGATCCAGACGATCGGAGCGGGACGATCAACGCCGCGGCAGCCGTCCTACGGGCCGCTCTGAACGTCCTGCCGGCGAACCCGCCCCGTCCGGCGCTGAGGATGCCGCCTTCAGTCCCAGCCGCAGCGCATCACTGAACCGGGGACGTCCCGGAGCCAACCCGGTTGCGACAACAGAGTCAAGGCGTTCTGCTGAACCGCCGCTGGCCTCGAATCGCCCGACCAGTAGCCGTCAACCCCCCCGCAGCTCAAGGCCGTCTTCCGGCAGCCCTCGGGACAACAGCTCCCGCTTTGACGACTGAGCCACTTGCGTCGCCCGCTGCTCCTTCTCCTGGCCAGCCTGGCGCTGATGGGCTGCAACGGTCGCCAAGAACGGGCCGGTGGAGCCCTGTTCGGCAGCAGTCAGCAGGCACCCGCCCTGAGTGGCAGTGGTGAATGGTTGGCGGTCGTGAGCGATCGCCGCGGCAGACCCACGGTGCAGCTGCGCCGCCTCAGCGACGGATCCGTGGTGTCCGTTCCGCAGCTGAGCCGTCATCAGCCCCACAGCTCCCCCTCCCTCAGCTGGAACGGTCGCTACCTGGCCGTCATCACCCAGCGTGGTCGCCGCAGCCTCGCGGTGGTGACCGACCGCCTGAATGGACGAATGCATCCCCTGCCGCTGCCGGGGGGACGGGACCCGGTGCTGCTCAGCCTCGCGCCAGATGCACAGCAAATCGCTCTCCAGGTGACAGATCAGGGCCGGTGGCGCGTGGAACTGCTGGATCTGAGTGAAGTACTCGAACCAGACCGTCCACCGGGCCAGAGCCTCTCCACGCCAACACTGTCGTCAGAGCCATGATCCGCGTTGCTCTGATCTGCAGCCTGGTGCTGATGACGGGCTGCAGCAGTCCCAGACCCACACCCCGGCCCGATCTCAACGGCCTTCTGCGCCAGTCGGTGAACAGTCGCCGGGATCCATCCCTGGGGGGACGCTGGTTAGCCAGCCTTGGCCAACGCAATGGGCGGGAACGGGTCGAACTGATCGACCTTCGCAACCGCAGCCCTGTCCCGCTGCCAGGCCTCAACCGTGCTGACGCCCAACCCATCAGCGTCAGCGTCAGTGCGGATGGGCAGCGCTTGGCCGTCGTCCAGCAACGCGATGGCCGCACGGAACTGGTGCTCTATCGCCGCAACGTGGGCGCAACACAACGGCTGCCTCTGGATCCACCGGGCGTGCCCCGCAGTGTCAGCCTGGACGGAGCAGGCCGACGTCTGGCGGTGCAGGTGAGCCGAAACGGACGCTGGGATGTGGATCTGATTCGTCTGCCCTGATCAGGGCAGCAACCCCGCCCAGTGGAGAAAGGTGTCGCGGCTGAGGGCCTCGATCAAGAGCACCGCGACAAAACCCACCATGGCGAAACGGCCGTTTACGCGCTCGGCATACCCACTCCAACCGAATGCCGGTACATCGTTGGTGGTGGCGGACGTCTCCGGAACAGACGTGGAATCAGGCGTCTCGCTTGTGGAGGTCATCCGGCCGGTTCAGGAACGTTCGAAGTCATAGCTGGTCGCCGGGATCAGCCGCCAGTCGCGATCTCCACTCAACTCGAGAACGGTGTCATGGAACTCCTTCAAGGTCGGCCGGTGACCAACGCTGATGAAAGCCACCTCGCGTTCGCGCAGCAGCGCATAAAGACGGGATTCAGTGTCGACATCCAAGGCACTGGTGGCTTCATCAAGCACCACGACCTTGGGGGAATTCAGCAGCAACCTGGCAAATGCCAGCCGCTGCTGTTCTCCCAGAGAGAGCAACCGCGGCCAGTCCTGCTTGATATCGAGGTCGGGGTAACGCTGCAGCAATTTCGCGAGCATCACCTGATCCAGAACGGCCCGCAGCTGTTCATCGCTGAAACGGGCCTGATCCAATGGGTAACAGAGCTGTTCGCGGAGCGATCCCAGAGCCATATAAGGCTTCTGCGGAATGAACAGAAGGTCCCCCTGCCCTGGGGAATACACAGTGCCTGTGGGTGACCCCCATAACCCACTCACAACCCGCAGCAATGAGGTCTTGCCACAGCCAGAGGGCCCGACCACAAGCAAGCCTTCAGAGGTGTCGAGCGAAAAGCTGAGATCGCGCACCAGCACGTTGTCGGTCCGCGGTGTTTTGACCGTGACCCCTTGAAGCGCCAAACGGTCGGACGGCACAATCCGCGGAGCGAAATCACTCCACTCCTCACGATCCAGGTTCGAGATATTCGACTGGAAACCTTCCAGCCGGTTAATTGATGCCGAGAATCGGGCCAGCGCTTCGATGTTGTAGACAATGAAGAAGAGCGATCCCTCAACCAGGTTGTAAGCAACATTCGCCTGAGCGAACCCGCCGTAATCCATCTCACCCGCCAGAATCGGCGCAGCAAGAATCAGATAAGGGATGAAATTACTGGCGTAGATGCTGGAACGCTGCAGCACACGCAGCAACACCTCCCAGACGATCAGAAGATTAAAGTTCTCAACAACAGTGGCCAAGCGACGCGTCACCTCCTTGGCTTCCTGCTGTTCACCTGCATAGAAAGCAATCGATTCGGCGTTATCCCTTACCCGAACAAGGCCATAGCGGTAATCCGCTTCGAAACGCAACTGAAAATTGTTCAGACGCACCAGCTTGCGACCGGCAACAATCATCAAGACCGAAATAGCAGCGGCATAGGCCAACAGAGCGAAAGTCAAGCCCTCACTCACCGAATAAAGGATGAGGATATTGAGAGAAAAGGTGAGAATCGAATCAAAGATATTGAGTGCGAAGCCAAGGGCTTGAGCCGTGAAATCACGAACATCCTCTGAAATGCGCTGATCAGGGTTATCAACGTTGGTGGCCGCCTCATCGTTGGGGTTGAGGACGTAATACGCCCGATCCCGGAGGTAGTCGTCCACCAAACTCAGCGACAACCATTCCCGCCAGAACAGACCCAGCTTCTGGGTGAAATAAAACTGCAGACTGCGAATCGGCAGGGCAACCGCAAAACAGGCGCCATAAACCCAGAGATTGCGGTAGGACGCATCCCCGTCCTTGGAGATCAACGCATTGGTGAGATCCCTAGCGATGAATGTGATGCCGGCATTGATGCCGTTCACACTCAACAGCATCAGGATGATCAAACCGAGAAACAGCCAAGGCAGCCAGCGGCGGTGCCGCAGCTGGCCCCGCACGGAGGCGAACACCACAGCCCCCAGCACGAACAGGGCACTGATGCCCGTCCCCCATCCACGGGACCAGAGCATGGCCAGGGAGGACTGGACGCCACCGAGGTACTGACCGGTCAACTCCGGCAGAAGCCAGGACAGGCCATTCATCAGCCCGGTGACCAGGAACAGCACGATCCCGGCCACACAGAACAGCAGGCTCACCAGAAGTCCGATGAACTGCCAACCGTTGTCTTCGGTGTATGGAAAGAAGTAGGGCTGCGAAAGTCGACGCAGCTTGGCGGCCTGATCCCGCAGGTTCTGAAGCTGGTGGGTCATGCCACTGCTGAACTGTGCTCAGTCTGGCGGCCATTGCGCTGCTTCGCCGTCAGCATCAGCCGGGGGGCCATGCCAGAGAACGCCCACCGATCACATGCACATGAAGGTGAAACACCGTCTGGCCAGCACCGGCACCGCTGTTGATCACCGTGCGGAAGTCGTCCAGCCCCTCCTCTTTGGCGACCCGAGCAGCGACCAGCAGCAGATGGCCCAGCAGGGGAGCATCCTCTGCAGCACCGGAGCGCAGGCTCTCGATCGGCTTGCGGGGAATCACCAGCACATGCACCGGTGCCTGGGGGGCGACATCCCGAAAGGCCAGGCACTTCTCATCGCTATAGACCTCATCGCACGGGATCTCGCCGCGAAGGATCTTGCCGAAGATCGTGTCGTCTGCCATGGGCCTTGAGAACGAAGGAACAGCCATACCGGTGTGACAGCAAGGGCATGAATCTCCTGCGTCACCCACTTCAGAATGCTGGCACGTTGTCTCAGTGCATCCCTACAAGGTCTGGAGGCCAGGCCTGTGGTGGTGGAAGTGGATCTCGCCCCAGGCCTGCCGGGCGTCCAGCTGGTGGGCCTGCCAGACAAGGCCATTCAGGAGTCGCGGGAGCGCGTCCGCTCCGCCCTGCGCAACAGCGGCTTCCGCGGCCCCCTGGTTCGCGTGGTGATCAACCTGGCTCCGGCCGATCTACGCAAGGAAGGCCCCTCCTTTGATCTCCCGATTGCCTTGGCGCTGTTGGTGGCCAGCGGGCAGCTCGCCCGCCCTCAGCTGGAAGGCCTCTGGTGTGCTGGCGAATTGGGTCTCGACGGCAGCCTCAGGCCCTGTCGCGGGGTGATCGCCCTCGCCGACCAGGCCCATCAGCAGCAGGCCCGAGCCCTGGTGATCCCTCCCGCCAATGCCAGCGAAGCCAGCTTGATTGAGGGGCTGCCAATCCACACCGCGCCCAACCTGCGGGAGCTGGTTCTGCAACTCAAAGGAGAGCAACCCTGGCCCGTCATCGGTTGCAGCGGCTCCCGAGCATCAGGCCGCATCAACAGCCCGGAGCCCTTGCCATCCATTGAGACAAGCCTGGCTTCACGGGGCTTGGCCCTTTCCGCTGCAGGCGGCCACCATCTCCTTCTGGTGGGTCCCCCCGGCTGCGGCAAGACCCGCCTGGCCCATCACTTGCCACACCTGCTGCCGCCCCTGAGCCGGAAGGAAGCGCTCACCATCACACGCATCCATTCGATCGCCGGACATCTCCATGACATCGATCAACTGCAGCAGCAACGCCCCTTTCGATCGCCCCATCACAGTTGCTCCGCAGCCGCCTTGCTGGGGGGAGGACGCTCGCCCCGTCCCGGCGAACTCAGCTTGGCCCACGGTGGTGTGCTCTTTCTCGATGAGCTAGCGGAATTTCCGCGAACAGTGCTGGATCAGTTGCGGCAGCCCCTGGAGGAAGGCGCCGTACAGATCAGCCGCTCCCAGCACAGCACTGTCTTCCCCGCCTTGATCACCTTGGTGGCAGCCACAAATCCCTGCCCCTGCGGATGGCATGGCGATCGCGACCATGGCTGTCGCTGCAGCATCAGCCAGCGCCAGCGGTACTGGCAGCGGCTCTCAGGCCCGCTCCTGGATCGGCTCGACCTACAACTGCGGCTCGAACGGCGCTCCGCCAAGGAGATGGCGAACGTGCTGAATCCTCACGGCCCGTCGAAAGTCACCGAGTCCTGGTGCAGCCCAACACGGATTCAACGGGCCCGCCAGCGGATGCAGAGCCGCAATCCCGCCGGCTGCCGCAATGGCCGACTGTCGGCAAAAGCGCTGCGGCAGAGCGGAGCAATCGAGACTGCGGCGCTGGATCTATGGGAACAATTGATCCAACAACGCGGCCTGAGCACCCGCAGCAGTCTTCAGCTGTTGCGGGTGGCACGGACCATTGCTGATCTGAACGATCAGTCATCTGTTAACCGCAATGCCGTGGCGGAAGCGAGCTGCTACCGCTGCACCGATCTGCTGAGGGGACCTGAACCTCAGTAGTTGCGCGCCCGCTTGTCCGGTGTATCCCGGTAGGGCTGGGTGCCGATCGGCGGGGGCTGGAGATGGCGGTCGTTGAGCGACCCCAGCGCATGGGTCATCGCTTCACCAAACCACTCAAACCATTGCACAACTGTGGTTTTCATCACGGCCTCCTGGGTCTTCCTTCAGTGTGAATTCACTGACAGGTCTCGACAACAGGTGTTTTGACCGGTTTAGTCCCCTCTCAGCTCAGGGAGTCGGTGCGCTGTCTCGATAGACGTAGAGATGGCCCAGGCTTTTCTTGCCGTAGGCCCGTCGCTTCAGGGTCCACCCCGGCTCAAGCTTCAGCTGAACAAAGCCACTGGCGGCCCCGCCGGCCCGGGCGACGAGCAGGGTTGGCTGGGAGGGATTGCGGGTCGGTGTCGCCAGCAACTCAATATCACTGCCGCTGTTCACCACGCTGAGCCGATAACGGGTGCCAAGGTCATCACCACCGATGCGCAGGGAATAGCCGTTGCCGTCGATGTAACGGTTGCAGACCCCGGTGAAATCAAACTTGGACAGCAGGGGATCCACCATCGCCGGCGAGCCAGCACCCACCGCAAAACACGGGCGTTTCGTGGTCCGCTGTTCGTAGATGTTCAACTGCGAGCGTTGCCCCTGGCCGATGGGAGCCGACACCAGAACAAAGTTGCTCATCTCCACGGGCACCGCCGTGAACAGAGAGCCCTGGGCCAAGGCCACTGGTACCGAGGTCGCTGCGAGAGCTAGGCCAGCAGCAGCCACGGTTCGAAAGCGTGCCATCACGTCCATGGAGGAACTGAGCGGATCGTAAAAGTGATGCCTGAATCGGTCGCCCCCGATCAGGCCGGTTTATTGAGGCGTATGGCGACCAGCAGGGTGCCAACGGTTGCGGGGGCCGCAAGGGCCAAGATCCAACTGGTGGCTTTGACCCCGAGGTCGGGATCGCCATAGGCCAGTTCGAAGACACAACCTGTGCTGGCAATGCCAAGAACACAGGCAAGGGCCAGGAAAACGCCGGCCAAGGGTTTCATTGGCATGGCTCAGGCGACGCTCCGAACATGTTGGCGCTCGAAGCCCTTCTCCTGGAGCTCTTTCTGCAGACCGTCTTCATCGGTGACGCGATCGACGAACAACACGCCATTGAGATGGTCCATCTCATGCTGAATGCAGCGGGCCATCAAGCCATCGGCTTTCATCTTGCGGGGCCGACCCATCTCATCGCGAAAGCTCACTTCAATCGCCGTTGGGCGCACCACATCGAGATACACCCCAGGAATGCTGAGGCAGCCCTCCTCATAGGTATCGAGCCCGGCACTGGCCGCACTGATTTCCGGATTGATCAACACCAGAGGCGGTGTGGCCGCATTCTCCAAGTCGAGATCAATCACGAGCAGCTGCTGATGGATCCCCACCTGAGGTGCCGCCAGACCGATGCCCTTAGCGGTGTACATGCTGCGCAGCATGTCGCGGGCTAGCTCCCGCACCTGCTCATTCACCTTGCCGATGCGACGCGCCGACTTTCGCAGGACTTCATCGCCCAGGGTGTGAATCTCCAACGGCGGAGTTTCAAGGGCGGTTTTGGGGACCAGCATCGTGTCCCGCGACTTGTCGGCCTGACGGGCCAACTCTGCAAAGCTTCCTGCCAAGGCCAACGCCGCGTTGATTCAGCATGGTAAGCGGCCTAATTCAGCCGCCATGGGAGCCGTTCCGTTATCCGCGCAGCATGCCGTCGGCCGTTTGCCGGGGCTCAAGGAACCGGTACTGGTCAGTGGACCAGATGCAACGGTGTGGCTGATCTGGCTGGAGCAACGTCCCCAGGAACGGGGCCGCACCACAGCCTTGATTCGCCGTTTCGGCGATTCCGAAGCGGACCCTCTGGAGCTGACGCCGGCCCCCAGCAACCTGCGCAGTCGCGTGCATGACTACGGCGGCGGGGTGCTCGCCACTGCTGTGGAGCAGGACAGGCTGATCCTGACCTGGATCGACAGCGGCTGCGTCTGGCGTCAGGACTGGCGCCTGCCAAAGACCAACACAGACCATCCCACCCCCCTGGCAGCAGCCGAACGGCTCAGCCGGGAGGGCAACTGGGAGCTGGCGGATGGCGTGCTCGATCTACCCAGGCAGCGCTGGATCGGAATCCGTGAAGTCGAGGGCCGTGACGAGCTGGTGAGCCTGGCGTTGAGCGGGGCCGATCAGAACCCGTTGCTGCTGCACCAACCGGCGGACTTTGCCGGCTATGGCTGCTTGAGCCCCGATGGCCAGCGCTTCGCCTGGGTGGAATGGCAGCAACCCGCCATGCCCTGGGACAGCAGCAGTCTGTGGTGCGCGGGGTTCAGCGACACGGGCGGGCTGCTCCAGCCCCGTCAGTTAGCCGGGGGCGACGGCGTCTCGGTGTTTCAACCCCAGTGGCTGTCCGACGGACAGTTGCTTGTGGCGGAAGACAGCACGGGTTGGTGGAATCTGATGCTCCAACCCAGCGCCGATGCCGACTGGGAAAGGCCCTGGCCGATGGCCGCTGAAACAGCCATGCCCCAATGGATCTATGGGATGAGCACCACGGCTTGGGATGGCGAACAGCTGATTGCAGCCGTGTGCAGCCGCGGGGCCTGGTCATTTCAACGGCTCAGTCTGGATGGAAGCGTGCAACCGTTGCCGCAGCCCTTTGATGATCTGGCGGGATTGAGCGCCTGCCAAGGCCGCGCCGTGGCCGTGGCCAGCAACGGCACCAGCGTGGCCGGACTGCTGGAACTCGACCTGCGACCAACCACCCCAATCTGGAGCCACAGCCCTGCCATACCAGCCCCCTTGGCGGCAGAAGAGATCAGCGTGGCCGAACCGCTGTGGTTCAACGGCCACCAATGGGAACGCACCCATGCCTGGTACTACCCCCCCAGCGGCAAACCACCAGGGGCAGCCCCACTGCTGGTGAAAAGCCACAGCGGACCAACGGCCATGGCCCGCCGCGGCCTCAGCCTGGCGATCCAGTACTGGACCTCCCGTGGCTGGGGCGTGGTGGATGTGAATTACGGCGGCTCAACGGGGTTCGGCCGGGATTACCGGGAGCGGCTGAACGGTGGCTGGGGGGTGGTGGATGTGGCCGACTGCGCCGCAGCAGCCCGGGCCTTGATCGACTCCGGTCGCGCTGATCCCGACAAGATCGCCATCGAAGGTGGGAGTGCTGGCGGGTTCACCACCCTGGCGGCTCTGTGTTTTACCGATGTGTTCCAGGCCGGTGCCTGCCGCTATGCGGTGTGTGATCTCACCGCCATGGCCGAAGACACCCACCGGTTTGAGGCGCGCTACTGCGATGGTCTGGTGGGGGCATGGCCAACGGAACGTCATCTCTATGAGAAGCGATCGCCCCTGCTACATGCGGATCAAATCCGCTGTCCGGTGCTGTTCTTCCAGGGGTTAAAAGACAAGGTGGTGCCTCCGGAACAGACCGAGCGCATGGCCGAAGCCCTGCGCAGCAACGGCATACCGGTGGAGGTGCAGCTCTTCGATGACGAAGGCCATGGCTTCCGCAACCAAGCCACACAAATCCAGGTTCTGGAAGAAACCGAAGCCTTTTTTCGGCGTCAACTGGGCCTGGCGGAGCAGCGGAAGTGAAGACCAGAGGTCATCATCAAATCACGACAGATCGAGACAAATAAGCAACAAATACAAACTTCCCATAGGATCAAAAGACATCAATGTTCAGATCATGCTTCAACGTTGGCGCCGAGAATTTATCGAGTTCTTCTTCACCAAGGGCAGTGCTCTGACGGTCGCAATTGCATTCATTGTGGGGCAACAATTCACAAGAATCGTTGATTCAGTCACTAAAGACCTCTTGATGCCACTCCTGAACCCCTTTGTTCCCAAGGGCAGCTTCGAAGATCTCAAAATCAACTATTTCGGCGGCGCAATCGAGATTGGGAAGCTAGTTGACACCATCGTCGAAGCCCTCTTGGTGGCCTGGATGCTGTTCCTCATCCTCAAGGCGATCAAACGGATTGAGCGGCAAACCTCAGCATCCACCGAAGAATCAGGGCTGAGCTAGCAGATGGTTACAACCCACACAACCGGGTTCAGCAAATGTGATGGCTTAAGCGAGCAACCAACAGGAACGTTCAACCTGTGCCCCATGGAACGGATGAAACTGCATCGGGCCTGAGATGGTGTCCAAAGCTTCCTGAGTATTAATGCGGATCCTGCGTTATCGCGGCAACAGCTACGCCAGCCCTGAACCGATTAACGCAGCACCCCGTGCCGGCGTGCGGTCTTACCGCTGGGTGCAGTACACCATCCAGAGCGGCAACGTCGTCCCCCTGGAGCAACGCGAAGGCATTTCGAACGATCAGCAGCTGGCCGCCTGAGTCGGCTCAGCTGTGTTCGCGCAGGAAGGCGACCGTGGAGGCGAGCTCCTCGCTGAAGCGGTCGATCTCTTCAAAGGTGCTGGTGAAGCTCAGGCTGGCCCGGGCTGAAGCCGTGACGTCATACAAACGGTGCAAGGGCTGACAGCAGTGGTGACCACTGCGGATGCAGATTCCAGACGCATCAATCAGCGCGGCAATGTCATTGGCATGCACGCCATCCACAAGGAATGTGGCCAGGGCACCGCGGTCGGGCTGCTGATCCGGCGTCGGCCCCAAGACCCGCACACCATCAATGGCCTGCAGCCTGTTGAACAGATGCCGGGTGAGCTGAGCCTCCCAGGCCTGAATCGCCTCCAGACCAACTGCCTGCAGATAACGAATTGCGGCACCCATGCCCACCGCTTCTCCAATGGCAGGGGTTCCAGCTTCGAACTTGTGGGGCAGCACCGCCCAGGTGCTGTGATCCAGGTAGACGTCCTGGATCATCTCCCCACCACCGAGGAAGGGAGGCATCGCCTCCAGCAGAGACTCCCGCGCCCAGAGAAAGCCCATGCCGGTGGGCCCGCAGAGCTTGTGGGACGAGCCGACAAGAAAGTCGGCCTCCATCGCTGCCACATCAATCGGCTTGTGGGCCAGGCTCTGGCAAGCATCAACGAGCACGCAGGCGCCAACGGCATGGGCCGCCGGGATCACCTGATCAAGGGGATTGCAGCAGCCGAGTGCATTGCTGATGTGCACCAGGCTCACCAGCCGGGTGCGCTGGCTGAGCTGGGCCTGGAAATCGTCCAAATCCAGCTCACCGGATTCGGTGATGCCGACATGACGCAGCACACAACCGGTGCGCTGGGCCAGGAGCTGCCATGGCACCAGATTGCTGTGGTGCTCCATCACGGTGAGGAGAATTTCGTCCCCCTCCTTCAGGTTTGCGTCACCCCAAGTGCGCGCCACGAGGTTGATCGCTTCACTGGCATTACGGGTAAAGACGATCTCCCGGGCAGTAGCGGCACCCACGAAGGCCGCAGTCGTGCTGCGGGCTGCCTCAAAAGCATCGGTGGCGCGGGCACTGAGCTGGTGGGCGCCGCGATGCACGTTGGCGTTGTCGCAGCTGTAGTACTGCTGCAGCGCCTCCAGCACCTGGCGGGGCTTCTGACTGGTGGCGGCGTGATCGAGATATATCAGCGGCCGGCCATCGGGAGCCAACTGCTCAAGAATCGGGAAGTCGGAACGATATCGAGAGGATAAATCCACGAAATCCGCACCAGATCGTGCTTTTGCGGTGATTGTCATGGAGCAAGGCTGCCCATCACGCGCTCCAGGGGACGCCAAGCCTGCGCAGCAGCAGGAAGCTGCTCGATCACCTCCTGGCAGGCCCCGCGCAACAGCAGCGCGGTCGCCTCCGCCGCGGCGATCCCACGACTCTGGAGATAGAACAACTGATCGTCTTGGAGTTGAGACACGGTGGCGCCGTGGGCGCAGCGCACATCGTCCGCCACGATTTCCAGCTCGGGCTTGGTGTCGACCCGTGCGCGATCAGACAGCAGCAGGTTGCGGCTCAACTGCGCTGCATTGGTGCGCTGGGCATCGCGGGGAACACTGATAGCACCGTTGAAAATCGCGTGGGATTGGCCACCGGCCAGGCATTTCTGCAACTGATCCAACTCCCCTTCAGGCCCGTCGAAACGCACCGCGGTATGGGTGGCCAGCTGCTGTTCGGCGCCAGTCACCACCAAACCCTTGAGCACGGTCTGCGCTTGTCCATCCACCTGCACCACCCGGGGCTCCACCCGTCCAAAGCTCCAGCCCTGAACGACCGAGGTGAGGGCATAGGAGCTGCGGGGCTCCTGCTCAACCGCCAAATGCGCCATCAACGACGAAGCGCCATCAGCCGTGGCCAGCACCCCATGCCGAAGTTGCGCCTCCTGCCCCAAATGCACTTCCAGCAGGTGGCTGTGGGCGGACGCACCCTCCGCCAACAACACCTGCAGCAACTCAAGCTCCGCCTTTTCCTCGAGCAGAAGTAGCACCCGGGTGGCGTTCAACCCGGCACCCGCCGCGAGGACCAGTTCCAGCAAACCCACGCGCCCCCGCACCCTGAGGGCCAGGATCTGCTGCGCTTTGGCGTGGTTGAACTCCACCGGCCAGGCCTGGGCGCAACCGCAGCAATCAAGTGTGTGGCCGAGGGCCTGCTTCAGCTCATCAGCATTGAGAACCGTGATCCCGTCCGGGAGGAGCTGCCCTGCCAAGGGATCGTCAGAACCGTTGAGCACCAGACGGGTCACCCCCTCCACGCTGGGCGGCAGTGGTGCTGAAATCGTTGACGCACTGGTCGGCAACGCCGACACAGCCGCAAGACGCTTGAGGTCGGTGAGTCGCCAGGACTCTTCCCGGCGGCTGGGCAGACCGAGGTGCTCCAACGCGGCGCGACCGCGCTCCTGCACCGGCGCCAGCACGCTGCTCCCCATGATCAAGCAGCCCCCTGAGTGGCCAGCTCCTGATCCACCCAGTCGTATCCGGTCTGCTCCAACTCAAGGGCCAGTTCCCGTCCGCCAGTGCGCAGGATCTGGCCCGCAGCCATCACATGGACATAGTCCGGGGTGATCTCATCAAGAAGACGCTGGTAGTGAGTGATCAACAGCGTGGCGTTGTCTTCCGTCGCCAATTGGTTCACTCCACCGGCAACGATGCGCAGGGCGTCGATATCGAGACCCGAATCGGTTTCATCGAGAATCGCCACCACAGGCTCAAGCAACGCCATCTGCAGGATCTCGTTGCGCTTTTTCTCACCACCGGAGAACCCTTCATTCACACTCCGCTCGAGAAAGGCGGGGTCCATCTGCACCACCTTGAGCTTGTCGTGCACGTGATCCTCAAAGGCAAACGTGTCGAGCTCCTCCTCCCCCTCTTTCTCCCGCCGAGCATTGGTGGACACCCGCAGGAACTCCAGGTTGCTAACGCCGGGGATCTCAACCGGGTACTGAAATCCGAGAAAAACCCCCAAACGCGCCCGTTCTTCGGGCTCTAGATCAAACAGATCCTGACCGCGGTAGCGAACGGTGCCGGCAGTGACTCGATACGCCGGATGCCCAGCCAACACCTTGGAGAGCGTGCTCTTGCCACTGCCGTTGCGGCCCATCACGGCATGGATCTCACCAGCCCGCACCTGCAGATTCACCCCCTTGAGGATGGGCTTGTCCTCCACGGAGGCATGCAGGTCTTGGATGTCGAGCAGCAGCTCAGCGTCAGGGCGAATCACGGAAGAAGGCGTTGAAAAACAGAGACAGGGTGGAGACAGGGATCAGCCCACGGATCCCTCGAGTTTGAGGGCCAACAATTTGTCAGCCTCAGCAGCGAACTCCATGGGCAGCTGGTTGAAGACGTCGCGGCAGAAGCCACTGACCATCATTGAGACGGCTTCTTCAAAACCGATGCCACGGCTCTGGAGATAGAAGAGCTGGTCTTCGGAGATGCGACAGGTGCTGGCCTCGTGCTCGATGGCCGCCTGCGGCTGCTGAGAACGGATGTAGGGGTACGTGTTCGCAGCAGCCTGATCGCCAATCAGCATCGAATCGCACTGGCTGTAGTTACGAGCTCCCTTGGCATTGGGCCCCATTTGCACAAGGCCTCGGTAGCTGTTGCTGGAGCGTCCGGCGCTGATGCCTTTGCTCACGATCGTGGAGCGGGTGCGCGGTCCGACATGGACCATCTTCGTTCCGGTATCGGCCTGCTGGCAGTTGTTGGTGAGTGCAACGGAATAGAACTCACCTACTGAATCAGCACCCTGCAGCACACAGCTGGGGTACTTCCAGGTGATGGCCGAACCGGTCTCCACCTGGGTCCAGCTGATGCGGCTGCGGTCACCACGGCACTGGCCGCGCTTGGTCACGAAGTTGTAGATCCCGCCGACACCGTTTTCATCGCCGGCATACCAATTCTGAACCGTGGAGTACTTAATGGAGGCATCCTCAAGGGTCACCAGTTCAACCACCGCAGCGTGGAGCTGGTTGGTGTCAAACATCGGGGCGGTGCAGCCCTCGAGGTAACTCACCGAGGCACCTTCTTCGGCCACGATCAGGGTCCGCTCGAACTGACCGGTGTCCCCGGAATTGATCCTGAAATAGGTGGACAACTCCATCGGGCACTCCACCCCCTTCGGGATGAAGACGAAGGATCCGTCGCTGAACACCGCTGAATTCAGGGCGGCGAAGTAGTTGTCGTTGCTGGAAACAACGGTGCCGAGGTAACGCTCGATCAGCTCGGGGTGCTCTTTCACCGCTTCACTGAAAGAACAGAACACCACGCCGTGTTCCGCCAACTTCTCTTTGTAGGTGGTGGCGATCGACACGCTGTCGAAAACAGCATCAACAGCAACATTGCTGAGGCGCTTCTGTTCGCTCAACGGGATGCCGAGCTTGTCGAAGGTTTCCAGGAGCTTCGGATCCACCTCATCAAGGCTGGCCTTCTTGTCCTGCTGCTTGGGCGCGGCGTAATAAACGATGTCTTGGTAGTCGATCTCGGGATAACCGAGAGCAGCCCAATCAGGCTCCTCCAGGGTGAGCCAGTGGCGGAAGGCCTTAAGCCGAAACTGCAGCAGGAACTCCGGCTCTTCCTTCTTGGCCGAAATCAGACGAACGACCTCCTCGCTGAGACCCTTGGCGATCTTGTCGGTCTCGATCTCGGTGACAAAGCCGTACTTGTACGGCTGACTGACGAGATCCCGTGTGGAGGTACTGGTCATTCAGTTCAGCCGACGGTGGCGTTAATCGTTTCAGTGGAGATGGACTGCGTCTTGTCAGGGCAGGCGAAAGGATTGTCCTCAGTGAGGAAGAGCATGCAGTGGCATTCCTTGCGTTCACGCATCGGAACACAGGGGCAGTTCCAAAAGGCCTGGGAGACCTCGGCCTCTTTGTCGTCGTAGTGCCGGCATGGGCACAGAGCGCCTCCCAGGTCGTCCTTGTGACGCGCGAGACCTTTCAGAACAACAGCGGTGACACTGGGATCAGCACAGAAATAGGTGCCTGTCCGCTGCGCATAGGTTTGAGCGAACTTGCGGATCACCTCCAGGCTTTCTGCTGTCGGCTCTTGAGGGGCGTCGGACATGGAAGTGGAGGGAGCGGCGAATTACGAAACCCCGCGGTTTCCTTATCGGAAGCCTAGGCCAACAGGCCTCCGGTCAGCGGGCTTCCCATTGTGACCTGCAACCCGGCCGACATTCCGAGGCAATTCGATGGCATCGTGTGGGAAGGTTTGGCTTCTTCATGAGCGCCTCGGCTCCTGCCAGCACCCGCGACGCCGTGCTCTCCCTGCTGATGGAGCGCGGAGAGGAAGACGCTGGCAATCTGGCCGGCACCGTGGGCATTTCCGTGCAGGCCATGCGCCGGCACCTGCGCTCTCTTGCCGAAAGTGGCTTGGTGTGCGCCAGCAGCAACTCCAGCGGCCCAGGGCGTCCCAGTAACCGCTGGTGTCTCACCGACCAGGGACGGGCCCAGTTTCCAGACGGCAGTGACCGCTTCGCCCTGGGGCTACTGGATTCGATGCGCAGCCATCTGCCCGAAGCGACCGTGCGTCAGCTGCTGAACCAGCAGGCCGAGTCGAAAGCCAGCCAATACCGAGAAAGCCTGGGCAATGCCTCCCTTGAGGCTCGCCTCGAACATCTGGCACGGCTGCGGCGCGACGAGGGCTACGTCACCGTTTGCAGCAGAGACGACGACGGCGTCAGCTGGCGACTCGAAGAGGCCCACTGTTCGGTGCAACGCATCGCCGAGGAATTTCCTGCGGTATGCGACCAAGAATTACTACTGATCCGGCAGACCGTGCCGGACTGTCGAGTCGAACGCGTGCATTGGCGGCTCGAGGGAGGTCACGCCTGCGGCTTCCGGATCACTCCACTTGCCGAGGGCTGATGGCCATCGACCGGGCGACGATTGAACAGATCGATGCCACCTTGCTGCCACAGCTGGATCGGCATCACCTGCGGGTTCTAAGCCACTGTCTGGACAGCTTTCAGGCGATGGCAGAACGCGAGGCCACAGGCGCGATCCCCGACGAAGACCAACAGCGCCTCTGGTGCAGGCAGCAACCTGTCGTTGCGGACGACCCCGCCTTTCTCGAGACCCTGCTTGAGCAGCTCAGGGCGGCCGCCGACCAGCTCGATCAGCTGGCGATTGAGCTGGGCAAGCCACCCTTGGCGCTGACCCTCGACGATCTGATCAACTCCGCCGAAGCCCGCTGCCGTGGCTGACATGGCTGTCGTGACAGTCGTCGACGAGCTGCCATCATCAATTCATCTGTTTAACGCGGGCGATGCTTGATATCTCGGACGCCCTCAGCTTCTTTCGCCTGAGCTGTGGCCGGTGGACTTCGCAGCGCAGCCAGCATCATCTGCTGCATCGCCGAGCCGAAGCCGGAGCCTCCTTCATCGTCGTGGAGGAACTGCTGAAGGGAGACGAGCGACTCGCGGAGATCGCCGAGCGCAACAACGAGAGCGTTGAGCGAATCGTCGGCGGCTGCTGGGTGCGCTGGAGCGGATCAATGGCCTGGGACCGCGCAGGTGAATCCCACGAAGACCAGACCATGTTCGGACTGATCCCCGAGGACGAGACGGGGCGACGCGGACTATTGCTGCGGGATCGCGGCTACGCCGAAAAAGCGCCGGTAGCCGGCCAGTTCCGCATGGACGAGGAAAACGGCCTAATCCTCACCACCGATTACGAAATGATGAGCTCCCTCGAGCGCTTCTGGTTCGCGGGACCGAACCTGCGGCTGCGCACCAGCACGGTTCAGGGGCTCTCCAACAACGCCTCCTTCTGCATGGAGACCAGGCAGCTGGATGACGCGCCGGAGTCCAGCCATAGCGCTCAAACTGCCATCAGCGCAGCAGGCCTCGCCCCCTTCGGCTGGTAAGCAGAAATACTTAGAAGAAGTATTACGGCATGTAATCGCTGCAACACCTGCTGAAGGGGGCAAGACCGAGCACTTCTACGATCCCGGACAGTGGATGTTGTAGCTCGCGTGGCCATTCCTCTTCTGGAGTACGCACCGATCACCCAGAACTCCCTCAGGAGTGGTGTTCCAAACATTCGCGTTGGCTCCGAGGAAGGATCGAGGGCCTACTCCATTGAGATTGCCGACGACCGGGACAACTTCGACACGGTGGTTGAGAGCGGCTACCGCCAAATCTTTTTCCACGCCTTCGAGACAGATCGGGACGTCAACCTTGAGTCCCAGCTCAAGGATGGCCAAATCACCGTTCGTGATTTCATCCGCGGCCTGGTGCTCTCCGACACCTTCAAGCGCACCTTCTACGGCTTCAACAGCAACTACAAGGTTGTCCGCCACCTTTGCGAGCGGATCCTTGGTCGCAAAGTCAACGGGAAAGGCGAGGAGCTGTCTTGGTCGATCGTGATTGCGACCAAGGGTCTCGAGGGCCTGGTTGACGTTCTCCTCGACAGCACCGAATACCTCGACACCTTCGGCTACGACACTGTTCCCTACCAGCGGAACCGTGTGCTTCCCGGCCGCGAGCTCGGTGACACTCCCTTCAACATCACCACCCCTCGCTACGACGAGTACTACCGCGGAATCCTGGGCTTCCCTCAGCTCATCTTCACCGGTGGTCCTGCCAAGAAATTGCCGGAACGCGCAAAGATCCGGAAGGGTGGTTCCCCTCAGGACTACATGGCCTGGGTCAGCGAAATCGGCAGTCCACGTCGGGTGGGTGGGAGCACCAGTGCCGACATCGACTACCTGGCAAAGGTTCCTTATCGCACCCTCGGCCGCTGAGTCCGGAGCCAAGCACAATCAAAAAAGCGGGGCTGAAGCCCCGCTTTTTTTGTGTGAGAGACAGTGATCCCCGGGATCGGAGCCCAACAAGTGGTCAGGATCCACTGACCCTTGGGCCATTGCCGGCTCGAAAAGGAATTTTTCGGATCACAATGATCCCAAACGAAACCTGGAGTTTTTAGACGTGTCTCAAACACTGTCATCACTGGCACGTCTCACCCTTCGTCAACTGCGTCAGATCGCCAGTGATCTGGGAGTGCCGCTCTACAGCCGCAAGAGCAAAGAGACACTTGTCGACGAAGTTGCCCAGCGTCAGCAAAAGCGCGGTGGAGACCTGAAAGCCATCGAAGCGGAGCTCAACGCACCGGCCGTGAGCACGAGCGACACCCGCGTTGTGTTTCTGCCCCGTGATCCCCAATGGGCCTACGTGTTCTGGGAAATCTCGGAAGCCGATCGCAAGGTTGCCCAGAAGGATGGAGCCAGCCGTCTTTGCCTCCGCCTGTCTGACGTCACCGGCATGCAGGACGGCAACGCACATCCACATACTCTCCAGGAAGTGCCGGTCGACAGCCACAGCACCGAGTGGTACCTGCCTGTACCTCTCTGCGACCGGGATTACCGCGTCGAACTGGGTTACCGCATCGGCACGACCTGGATGTCTCTGGCCTTCTCTTCGGTGGCGCGCGTTCCTGCTCTCCACCCCAGCGAACAGATTCTTGACCAGTTCGTTCCCTTCAGCCTCGATGCTGCCCCAGCAGCACCAGCAACAACGACGACTCCCGTCTCACCAAGTGAGTCGAGCAACAGTGGGCTACACGAGCGGCTCTACCAAAGCGCGACTGTTCAATTCCGCCGGCGCCGGGTCGGCTCCGAAGAATTCCAGGAAGGTTTCGATACCTCTGGCGAAAGCACCGGGTTGAACGACTCTGGTGTTGGTCTCTGGGCCAGCGGCCGCAACGAGTCCGGCCTGGGTGGCGTGGCACCTCGCCAACGCTCCTTCTGGCTGGTGGCCGACGCCGAACTGATCGTGTACGGCGCCACCGACCCTTCGGCCCGCCTCACCATCGGAGGCGAGGAGGTTCCTCTCTCCACCGATGGCACCTTCCGGATTCAGGTCCCCTTCCGGGATGGTGAGCAGATGTATGCCATCGAGGCCACAGCCTCTGATGGAGAGCAGAAGCGCAACATCACGCTCAATTTCAAGCGTGAGACCCCTGAAGACAACAGCAACCCCGCCAGCGAAGCCCGCGCCGAGTGGTTCTGAACCCTTCCGATTCCAAAGCACCAGCGTCCTTGCGCTGGTTCGTGGCCATCACCCCCCTCGCGGGGGCGATGGTTTTTCCGTTGGTGGTGCCTTTGGTGATGGCACGCGTCAGCATCGGAGCTGGTGTGGGAGTCGCCCTCGTGTTGAGCGGACTCTGGTTTATTGCGATGCTGAAGACATCGGAGATGCCCCACTGAAGACGGGGGAACTCTGATCAAGGCAAGGTCTTGGTCTCGATGCTGAAGAGCAAGCTGGGATGGATGGCAGCGGCTCTTCTCTGCAGTGGCTGCAGCCAAGCGGGATCGGTGGTAGGCACAGCTCCGGCAGATCTGGCGATGCCCGAGCAGATCGATGTGGTCTTCAACCACAACGCCAGATCGCGCTACCGCTCACCCCTAACAGGCGACTGGCGCAATGGTGACGACATGGAGGCATGGCTGATTGCAGCCATTAATGCCGCCCACGAGGAGGTGCTGTTGGCCGTTCAAGAGCTCAGTCTTCCGAAGGTTGCCCAAGCGCTGATCGCAGCACAACAGCGAGGCGTTCACGTTGCCGTGGTGCTGGAGAACAACTACAGCCAAGCCTGGAGCGAACAACGACCCAGCCGATTAAACCAACGGGATCGACAGCGTTGGCATCAGTTGAACCGACTGGCTGATAGCAATGGCGATGGCAGCACGAGTCCGGAAGAAGCCTTCCGCGGTGATGCTGTGGCGCTCCTTCAAGCCGCGCAGATTCCACTGCTTGACGACACCGAAGACGGGAGCAGCGGCAGCGGTTTGATGCACCACAAATTTCTGGTGATCGATCAAGCAACGGTGATTACGGGCAGCGCCAATCTCACCAGTTCCGGCCTGCACGGTGATGCTGGCCGGCCATCCAGCCGCGGCAACGTGAATCACCTGCTGCGGTTCCACAGCCCTGAGCTCGCATTGGTATTCCGCAAGGAATTCACCCAGATGTGGGGGGATGGCCCCGGTGGCGAACAGGACAGTCGCTTTGGCCTGCAGAAAGCAAAAGAAGGCATGCAGACCGTGCAGATCAGTGACACCCAAGTGGATGTGCTGTTCTCCCCCCATCCGAAAAGAGATGCAAATCACGGGCTGAACCTGTTGGCAAAGCGACTGAAAGCCGCAAAAAAGAGCCTTGATATGGCCCTGTTTGTGTTCTCCGCGCAGCAACTCACCAACGTGCTGCGGGAGAAGGTCGAACAAGGCGTTGAAATCAGGCTGGTCGCCGATCCTGGGTTTGCGAGCCGCCCCTTCTCTGAGGTGCTCGATCTGCTGGGGGTCACCCTTCCAGATCACACCTGCAAGGTAGAAGCGGATAATCAGCCGCTGGAGCAAGCACTTCAAGGCGTCGGCACCCCCCGTGTTGCGCGTAGCGACAAGCTCCATCACAAGTTCGCGGTGATCGATAACCGCAAAGTGATCACTGGATCCTTCAATTGGTCGCCCTCTGCTGCCCACACCAACGACGAAACCCTGCTGGTGATTCACTCACCCAAACTCGCTGCTCACTTCACCCGAGAGATGAACCGGATGTGGCGAAGTGCTGAGCTCGGGGTCACATCACGACTACAACGCAAGCTGGATCGTCAAAAGATTCGATGCGAGGACGGGGTGGAGAGAGACTGAGAGTGGCTTGAGAAGTCGCGTATAGTCGACTTAGGATGTCTCACAAACTGAGCACCTGATGGCTGGCTTTGGGAAACCTCAAAAACACAAAAAAAGCATAAAGCAAGGTTCGAGCAGATCACAAACAGAAGAAGCAATCAAACAATCAATCATCAAATACCAACAAGGGGACCTAGAAGGCGCAAAGATTGCTCTAGAAAAAACATTACAAGCAGATCACGCGAATAGCTTTGCCCTCGGATTCTTGGCAACAATCGAGAAAGCACTAGGCAACAACGAAAGAGCCTTAAAGCTATTCAAAAGATCAACAGATATTAGCCAAGACAATTCAGACATTCTTCACAACTATTCAGGCTTGCTAAAAGAAAACGATCCAGAACGAGCTATCATATTATCAGATAAAGCAGTACATATCTCACCCGAGAACAGCAGGTATCTCGAAAGAAATGGATACCTAAAATGGCAAGCTGGTGATCTAGACAACGCCCTTGAGGCAACGCTAAAAGCAATAAGACTTAGTCCAAGCCTTGTTGATGCCCACATGAACCTGGGCGGCATCTACAAAGACCTCGGCAACCTTGATCAGGCTCTTGCCTCCACTCTCAAATCACTCGAGCTCAATCCTGATAACCCCACTGCCCACATGAACCTGGGCGGCATCCACAAAGATCTCGGCAACCTTGATCAGGCTCTTGCCTCCACTCTCAAATCACTCGAGCTCAATCCTGATAACCCCACTGCCCACATGAACCTGGGCGGCATCTACAAAGACCTCGGCAACCTTGATCAGGCTCTTGCCTCCACTCTCAAATCACTCGAGCTCAATCCTGATAACCCCACTGCCCACATGAACCTGGGCGGCATC
>NZ_VTLC01000012.1:0-589 GCF_020514255.1 Synechococcus sp. MU1611
AAGGAGGCGTATTGGAAGATCAGGCGACCGAAGTAACCGTGGGCAGCCACGATGTTGTAGGTCTCTTCCTCTTGGCCAAACTTGTAGCCGTAGTTCTGGGACTCGCTCTCGGTGGTTTCACGCACCAGGGAGGAGGTCACCAGGGAGCCGTGCATGGCGGAGAACAAGCTGCCGCCGAAGACACCTGCGACGCCCAACATGTGGAAGGGGTGCATCAGGATGTTGTGCTCGGCCTGGAACACCAACATGTAGTTGAAGGTGCCAGAGATGCCCAGGGGCATTGCGTCAGAGAAAGAACCCTGACCGAAGGGGTAAACCAGGAAGACAGCAGAGGCTGCAGCGACAGGTGCGCTGTAAGCGACGCAGATCCAGGGGCGCATGCCCAGGCGGTAGGAGAGTTCCCACTCACGACCCATGTAGGCGTAGATGCCGATGAGGAAGTGGAAAACAACCAGCTGGAAGGGGCCGCCGTTGTACAGCCACTCATCGAGGGAAGCAGCTTCCCAGATGGGGTAGAAGTGCAGGCCGATGGCGTTTGAAGAAGGAACAACAGCACCGGAGATGATGTTGTTGCCGTAGATCAGGGAGC
>NZ_VTLC01000006.1:0-135518 GCF_020514255.1 Synechococcus sp. MU1611
GCGCCGCCCCCCGCCGGCAAGCCCCCGCCATCGTGGCCGGGATGTCGTGAAATTTGAGGTCGAGGAACACCCGCAGACCCTGATCCCGAAGTTGCGCCACCACCTCAGGGCCGGCCTGCACGAACAGCTCCAGGCCCACCTTCACCCAGCGCAGCCCCGCCACCTGGGCGGCAAAGCGCAGCGCTTGATCAGGCGCCATGCCATCGAGGGCCACGATGATCCGATCGGCGGGGGCAGCGGAGAGCGACGGAGCCAAGGCAAGCGATTGATCCGGAGTCCATCCTGTCGCGCCGGCAGATGCATCTCAACCAGGGTTCAGACTGAGGGAGACAGCGTGAGGCCTGTCGTTTGCTCAATGAAACTCAGATAGTCGCGCTGCGATTCAGGCTTTCGCATGAATTCGAGGCCAACACCAGTGGCACCGGCAATGAAGACTCCGAAGAGGTGAAACACACGAAAGGCCTGGATGTGCTCGTGATTTAGAGGCCTGATGGATTGATAAGCCTTGAGAACCCCATCGATGATCTGATCCCAAAAATGAGGCGACATCGTCGGATCAATCTGGCGCGCGAAAACCAGATAAACATTCATTGTATGAGCCAGATCCACAGCGGGATCAGAAACAGAAAACCACCAGTCCAGAATCCCTGAAACAGAGCCATTATCAAACATCACATTATTCCCGTGATAGTCACCATGAATCACAGCGAGATCCCTCCCATCAAGAGGCAAATGAGTGCGCAACCAACCAATTCAGAAGCCCATGGGTGCGCCTCTTCCAAAGAATCCAACGCCTTTTGATGACTAATTGGACTCAAATACAGCTCATCCGGGACATCAGACTGCCTGCAGGCTTCAACGATGGGCCTCACATCCATCTCGTGCATGGTGGCCATCGACTCACCCAAGACCTTGGCATGAAGCTCTGGAGCCAGCTCAAACACAGTTCGGCCGGGCAAGAGATCCATGACCGCAAAGACCCCACCCAAAATAGATTTATCTCCACAAACATGATGAATCACAGGAGTCTTGAGACCCTGCTGATTCAGGGTCTGATACACAAACTGTTGATATAGAAGCCCCTCCTCTTTTCGCTCAGGACGCTCAATGCGGAGGACCCGTGGCTCCTGATCAACAAGCTGGTAGCGATACAACCGAGCATCGAAGCCTCCAGTCAGTCGCGTCGGCTCCACCTCATACGCGACAGGATCCTCAAATTGCGATTGCAGGTAAGATAAGAAATCAGCAGCAATTTGCTGATCGGATTTGCATTCAGCCTCAAGACATGGCGCTGTCATTGTTCGTCGCTCGGATGAACTCACCATCGCGCCAGTTCTCTCTTGGCGGATCCCCCAAAAGGGGGATTACTGGCAGCTCAAGCCGTCAGCCTCCGGAAGGTTTTCTTGCCCAGCTGCAGCACCTTGCCCTCCAGCTCCGCTGCCGACGCAAACTCCTGGTTGGGGTCGGTGATCTTCTCCCCATCCAGGCGCGCCGCACCCCCTTTGATCTGACGGCGGGCCTCACTGCTGCTGGCGCAGATGCCCACGGCACTGAACAGATAGAAGGCCTTGGCCGGGAAGTTCACCTCTGCAAGCGACGCCTCGGGCACATCGGCACCGGCATCACCGCTTCCGCCCACCAAGGTAGCGGCATCTCTCTGCGCCTTCTCCGCCGCCGCCAGACCATGGCGGCTGGCGGTCACCGCCAGGGCCATCGCCTTCTGCTTCTCGCGCGGGTTCTCCGGCAACGAGGCCAGATCGAGATCGGTGAGCAACGTCACGTAGTCGTTGATCGCCCCATCGCCGACTTTCTCCAGCTTGGAGTACATCGAGAGAGGATCCTCTTCCAGTCCCACCACGTTGCCCAGGCTCTTGCTCATCTTCTGAACCCCGTCGAGCCCCACCAGGATCGGCAGCAGCAGGCCGAACTGGGTGCCCTTGTCGAAATGGCGCTGCAGATCACGGCCCATGGCCACATTGAACTTCTGATCGGTGCCCCCCAGCTCCACATCAGCATTCACCGCCACCGAGTCATAGCCCTGCAGCAGCGGGTAGAGGAATTCATGCAGGGCGATAGGGGTGCCACTGCCATAACGCTTGGAGAAGTCGTCCTTGGCCAGCATCTGGCCCACGGTGCCGGTGCCGAGCAGCCCAATCACAGCCGGCAGGTCCATTCCCTCCAACCACTCGCTGTTGTATCGCACCTCTAGGCGTCCAGGCGTTTCGAAATCGAGCAGTGCCGTCTCCTTGGGCTGGTCCTGCCCAAGCTGGCGCAGATAGGTGGAGGCGTTGGCAGCCACCTGCTCTTTGCTGAGCTGCACCCGGGTGGCGCTCTTGCCCGTGGGATCGCCGATCCGCGCGGTGAAATCGCCGATGATCAACACCGCCGTATGGCCTGCGTCCTGGAAAGCCCGCAACTTGCGGAACAGGATGCTGTGACCGAGATGAATGTTGCTGCCGGTGGGGTCAATGCCCAGCTTCACCCTCAGCGGCCTGCCCTCCTTCTCGGCTTGCACCAGCCGTGCCGCCAGGGCCTGATCAGCATCGCTCGGGTCGCCGGCCGGGAACAAATCGGCCATGCCCCGAGACAGCCAATTCGGCAGCGACGGGGTTGAGTCCGACATGGGGTGCGCAACGAGCGGGCGCTGGCGATCGTACGAGTGCTGGTTCAGCTCGGCGAGGGAGGCTCGATCTGGGCCTTCATCCGCTCGAGGGTGGAATTCATCTGTTCGAACATTTGCTCGGGGGTGATCCCGAACTGACTGAGCTGGGTGCGCAGCTGCTCCACCGTGAGCTTGGCCTGGAAATCTTCCGAGAGCTCGAAGCGCTTCATGAACACCCGGTAGCGGCCCATCAGCTCTTCCATCGTCTCGATGAACTTCTTCTTGCCCTCTCGGTCGAACTTCCCGTACTCACTGCCCAGCTGCATCAGCTGCTGGTAATCGCTGAACAGCCGCTTTGCTTCGTCCTGAACGATGTCGGAATCGAAGAAGGCCATGTCGAGTCGCGCTGGGCACAGGCAATTCTGCCAAGAACAATCGACTTGCTTGAGGGGTAATCGCCGCACCTTGCCGAGGCCTGAGGCGGGATTTTTGTACGGTCTTCCTGACCAGCACCGCCCGCAGGCGGCATGGGATTCATGGTGAGTTTCGGGCTGCATTCAGGATGTGAACTTCACCGCTCAGCTGGCCGCGATGCGTGAGCTGCCCCAGCGCAACCGGCCCCTGCTGGAGGGGCGTCGTCTGGTGGTCGCTTCGGCCGATCGGGTTTTGGTCAGCGGCCTGCTGCACAGCCTCGATGGCATCGGCTCCATCGTGGGGGCTGCCAGCACCGAAGCGGAAGCCCTGGCCTGCCTCAGCAGTACGGCCGCCGATCTGCTGATCTGCAGCGACAGGCTCGAACGTGGCAGCGGCCCCTCCCTGGTGGCAGCAGCCAAGGCCCACCAGCCCTCGCTGCGCTGCCTGATGCTGATCCAACGCCCCTTGCTCAGCACCATTCGTGCCGCTGCAGCGGCTGATTGCGACGGTCTCTGCAGCCATGAGCGCATTGGCGACGGCGGCTTGCTCAGCGTCTTGCGCGCCATGGAAAGCGATGGCAGCCACATGGATCCGGTGATTGCCGGCGTGGCCCATCACGACCGCAGCTTGGCAGGGGTGGGGCATCCGATCAGCGACGTGCTGAGCCTGCGGGAAGAAGACGTACTGCGTGGCCTCTGCCGCGGCCTGAGCAATCAGGAGATTGCGGATCAACTCCACATCTCGATTGAAACCACCAAGCACTGCATCACAGGGCTGCTGCGCAAACTGAATGCCAGGAACCGCACCCAGGCTGTGCTGATGGCCTTTCAACACAATCTGGTGGATCCACCGATGCCGATTCCCCGCTGGACCCCTTAGCCCCAAAGGGACCATCCTGAGAGGAGTTGAACGGTCTTGACGCCATGGTCCGACGCGCCGCCACCGCAGCCCTGGTCGTTCTCAGCGTCAGCAGCCTCGGGATGCCAGCGGTGAATGCCGCAAGCGAGCGCACGACCGCCCTGGTGACCATCGCCGAGGCCAATGCCCGCTGTCTGATTGAAACCAAACGGATGAAAGCTGCCCAGGCCCGCGACATCGCCAACCGGTTTCTGCTCAGCAAAGGGGTCAGCGCCGCCGAGCGCGAGGAGGTGCAAAGCGCTCCCGGTTACGACGACCTGATGCGCCGCTACATCGACGAACAGGGGGGCTGCGAGGGTCTTGTGCGCGCCCTGCGCTGACGCAACCCCACCACCCTCGTTAATGTCGGCCCATCTCTGCTGAGCAGCATGCCCCGCAGCCACTGGTTGGATCCCCTGGCCAGGCGGGTGCTGCAGGCCACCGGGCAGCTGCCAACACCACCCCGTCCAGCGCCACTACAGCCATTAGCGATCGAGGCCGAGCCTCCAGCCTGGGTGATGGATGTGAATCGGGCCAGCCGCGATGAGTGGCTTCAACTGCCCGGCTGCAGCCAGGACATGGCCGATCTGCTGGTGCGCCTGCAACAGGGGGGCGTGCAATTCGCCTGCGCTGATGATTTGTTCCGGCTGCTAGAGCTGCCCATCGATCTGAGCAGGCTCTGGACACCGCATCTCGTCTTCCATTGGCATGGCGATGCTCCGTTGCAGCCGCAGGCCACTCCCCTTGACCTGAACAACGCCAGCGCCGATCAACTCGAGCTGCTCTGCTGGCCAGAGCAACGGCTGGCCAGCCTGCTGCGGGAGCGACGCAGCTGCGGTTTCAAAGATCTGGCTGACCTGCAGGAACGGCTCTGCCTTCCCGCCAGCACCGTGGAAAACCTGATCGGCCGGGTGAGTTTCGGCATCCGCCGCGCCGGACCCAGCCTGCCCCTTCAC
This sequence comes from Synechococcus sp. MU1611, assembly GCF_020514255.1. NCBI lineage: Bacteria > Bacillati > Cyanobacteriota > Cyanophyceae > Synechococcales > Synechococcaceae > Synechococcus > Synechococcus sp. MU1611. The sequence continues at coordinate 4,870 of NZ_VTLC01000006.1, forward strand.
TGATGCAGGGAGATCTGTTCTCCACCGGTGCGCTGGCCTTCAGCAATGGGCCTGAGCTGCCCCTGCAACGGGAGCAGCTGATCGCCTGGCAACAGCGCCTGCATGACCATCAAGCGCCGCTGTTCCGCGGAGAAACAGCTCAGGCCGCCCAAGGGGATCTGTTCGGCTCCTCCCCTGATGACGCTGCCGCGGCCCTGGATCCGCTGACGCTGACCCCCCTGGCGATGAGTTTCTGGCGATGGCCGGAACCGTCCCATCGGGGTGCCGCGATCTACCTGGTCATGGATCGGCCGACCCAACTGGAGCAGCCGCTTCTGCTCTATGTGGGAGAAACGCTCGCCGCCGAGCGCCGCTGGAAAGGCGATCACGACTGCAAGGCCTACCTCGCCGCCTACGGCGAAGCCCTTCAGCGCTGCGAACTCAGTGCCCAGCTGAGCATCCGCTTCAGCTGCGATGTACCTCAGGCCACCCGCGCACGGAGGGCCCTGGAACAACAGCTGATTCAACGCTGGTGGCCGCCCTTCAATAAGGAAACCCGCCAACGATGGGCCACCCCCTTCAACGCCGACTTGTGACCGCAACCCAAACGGCCCTTGCTCTGCTGCTACTGGCCCTGCCGGCCACCGCTGCCGACCTCGCACAGCTGCAGCGAAGCCTGCTGCGGCATGGCTTCACGCTTGAAGAACGGCAGCCCCCGGGGCAGGCCTACGGACGCTTCATCCCGGCGGAGAAACGACTGGAGATTTCGCCCCTGGTGCGGGAGCTCGGCATCACCCGGGCCGTGCTGCTGCATGAAGCGGTGCATGCCGCCCAGAGCTGTCCCAACGGAGCGCTCTCGCTGATCGGTGTGCAACGCAAGGTTGATCCAGCGGTGGTGAGCCGGATCCGCTATCTGCTGCACAACCACTACAAGTCCAACAACACTGCACTCGAGCAGGAAGCCTTCGTAATCCAGAGCCAACCGGATGCCGAGCAGCTGATCATCACCGCCCTGAACCAGCGCTGTTCGCCCTGATCAGCAAGGTGCAAAGGCGTCGCGCAGGATCGCTACGCTCGTTCTTTGCCGATGCGTCCATCCATGCGCTTCTCCCTGTCCTCCAACGGTCTGCAGGAGTGGAACGGCAATGTGCTGGCGGTGGGGCTACCCCAGGGCGATGCCGATGCAACCGCAACGGCCTTGGAACAGCGCTTTGCGGGGATCACCGACGCCCTGAAACAGCAGGAGTTCAAGGGGAAGCCGGGTGATCAACTGGTGATCACGCCCCTGGGTGCTGGCCCAGAGCGCCTGGTGGTGCTGGGCCTGGGCGACGCCGATGGAATCGACATCGACCGCCTGCGCGGCGCCGCTGCCCGTGCAGCCAAGGCCGCGATCGGCTGTGGAGGCACTCTGGGACTGCAGTTGCCATGGCATGGAACCGATGCCACCGAAGCGGCCCGCATCAGTGCTGAAGCCGTGCGGCTCTGCCTTTACAAAGACCAGCGCTTCCGCAAGGAGGCGGAACCACGCCGGATCCCCGAAGCTCTTGAGCTGATCGACCTCGACCCGGCCGCCGCCAGCGGCTTTATGGCGGTCAACGCCACCTGTGCCGGCGTGGAGCTGGCCAGGGAGCTGGTGGCCGCCCCCCCCAATGTGGTTACCCCGGGCGCCCTGGCGGAAACAGCCGCCGGCATCGCCAGCGACCACGGCCTTGAGCTCAAGGTGCTGGAGCGCAGCGACTGCGAAGCCAAAGGCATGGGCGCCTTTCTGGCCGTGAGCCAGGGCTCCGATCTACCGCCCAAATTCATTCACCTGATTTACCGCCCAGAGGGCGAAGTGAAACGCCGCGTCGCCCTGGTGGGCAAGGGCCTCACCTTCGATTCCGGCGGTTACAACCTCAAGGTGGGCGCGGCGCAGATCGACATGATGAAGTTCGACATGGGCGGCAGCGCCGCTGTGCTGGGCGCCATGCGCAGCATCGCTGAACTCAAGCCAGCCGGCGTTGAGGTGCACATGGTGGTGGCCTCCTGCGAAAACATGGTGAACGGCTCTGCCGTCCACCCCGGTGACATCGTCACGGCCGCCAACGGCATGACGATCGAGATCAACAACACCGACGCTGAAGGCCGGTTGACCCTCGCCGATGCCCTGCTCTACGCCTGTGAGCAGGAGCCCGATGCCGTTGTGGATTTGGCAACCCTCACCGGAGCCTGCGTCATTGCCCTTGGCGATGAGATGGCCGGGTTGTGGTCCAACAACGACGACCTGGCGGAAGCCCTCGATGCCGCCGCCCATTCCGGCGGTGAAGGCCTGTGGCGCATGCCCCTGCGGCAGTCCTACAAGGATGGGCTGAAGTCATTGTTGGCCGACATGAAGAACACCGGTCCGCGGCCAGGGGGCTCGATCACCGCTGCCCTCTTCCTCAAGGAATTCGTGGCCAAGGAGACCGCCTGGGCCCACATCGACATCGCCGGGCCGGTCTGGAGTGACAAGGGCAAAGGCGTCAATCCAGCCGGTGCGACTGGCTACGGCGTGCGCACCCTGGTGAACTGGGTGCTGGCCCAGTCATGAGTCGATCCCCGGTGCGCTGGTACATCAAGGCTCAGCTGGGGGTGCTTCTGCTCCCGGTGGGCCTCTGCCTGTTCGGCGAAGCGCTCAGCCGCAAGGTCGTTCAAATGCTGGGCAATGACGGTGGCCCCTGGTTCTGGTACGGAACCCTCAGCCTGATCTGTATCAATGCCGGTATTGGACTGATGATTGACAGCGGTCTCACCCGTGGCTTTCCAGGGCGACGTCAGGGCTGATCAAGACGCAACTGCTCAAGACGCAACAGCTTGAAGTTCCAGGGAGCGGCTTGGTGTTTCGAGCGCGTGGATCTGCCACCGTGCTCGCTCAGAGCAAGTTTCCAACACACGATCAAGGTCGTCCGACGCATGCTTCGGCGACGGATAGGGACCGATGTGACGGGTGCCAAGACCATCCTTAATGGTCAGCAGATACATACATTCCTCCACTTACCGACTGATCGTAAGCATGGCCGCAAGCCTGGTCGATGGCTGGAAACCCGTCTGTTCACTGAGAACTTGCTGAATCAATCAGGTTGCGGCGCTTAATCTTTTCAACAGGTTGATTGTCTATTTCTTAAGGAAGTTGACCGAATTCAGTGGTTTAACGCCATGGCTGACCGGTTCGCGCCTCAGCACCCCACACCGCATCCAGACGCCGGTCGCGACCGCAACTGAACCGATAAAAGTTGTATTTGAGGGAATTGTTCTCTGCGTAGTTCTGGTGGTAGCCCTCGGCAGGCCAAAACCGAGCCGCTTCCCTGAGCTCCACTTTCAGCGCGGCCCGCGGTTGCGACAGCTCGCGGGCCGCCGCCTCGGCACTGGCTTCAGCAGCCTGGGCCTGATCGGCATCGGCCGTAAAGATCACCGGCCTGTAGGAATCGCCGCGGTCGCAGAACTGACCACCGTCATCGAGGGGGTCCACATTGCGCCAATAGCTGCGCAGTAACTCGGCGTAACTGATTTGCTCAGGATCAAAACGCACCTGCACCGCTTCTTGATGGCCAGTGGTCTCGCTGCTGACCTGGCGGTAGGTGGGTCGCTCCACATGCCCGCCGCTGTAGCCGCTCACGGCATCACGCACCCCGGGCAGGTCCTCCAGGTCGTGCTCCAAACACCAAAAGCAACCACCGGCGAAGACGGCTGTCTCCAGTTCGGCCATGGCGCTCTGGGGCCAGCAGAACAGCATCAAGCAGGTAGAGAGCAGCAGCAGCGTTCGTTTCATCCGATCACCTGATCAAAAATGGCCTTAGCAGCCCGTCCGGTCACTCCGGGTGCACCAAGGGTGGCCCGCAACCGCTCATACCCTTCCAGCATCGCCCGGCGCTGCGGGGTGGCGGTCAACAGGGGTAAAGCCCTCTCCACCAAAGCTTCTGCGGTGAGTTCGTCCTGCAGCAGCTCCGGCACCAACCGCTGCTTGAGCAACAGATTCACCGGCGAGATGTGGTCCACCTGGAACCGCAGAACATGGCGTGCGACCCACGCCGTCAGTCGGCTCACGCGATATCCCACCACCTGCGGAACCCCCTGCAAAGCCAGTTCCAGATTCACCGTGCCGGATTTTCCCAGGGCGAGATCCGCCGCCGCACAAAGGGTGGTCTTAAGAGCATCGGCTTCAGCGGCCGGAATTACCCGGGCATGACACACACCAGCCTCCTCAAGCGCAACAGCTAGGGGGTGTTCGAACTGCTCCAGCCCGGCGGGAAGCAACACCTGAAGATCAGGGTGGCGCTGCTGCAGCAGGGCCGCCGCCTGGGCCAACGGTGGCATCAGGTAGCGCAACTCCTGGGGCCGGGATGCCGGCAGCAGCAACAACACCGGCGCCTCAGGATCCAGGCCCAATTGGCGTCGGGAGCTGGCGCGGTCGGGCAAATTCTGGAAACTGTCCAACAGCGGATGACCCACCCAGCTCACATCCGCACCGCGGGCCGCATAGAACTCGGCCTCCGCCGGGAAGATCGCCAGGATTTTGTTAGTGAACTCCAGCAGACGGGTGGTGCTGCCATCGCCGAAGCGCCAGGCCCATTCCTGGGGGGCGATGTAATACGTGATCGGCAGGTGGGGCCGTTGCTTCCGCAGCCGTGTGCCCAGCCGCACATTGGCTCCGACGTAGTCGATGAGCACCACCCCATCGAGGGGCCGTTCCTCAAGCAGCGCATCCACCCGGGCCTGCAGCCGCAGCGTGGGAAGAATCAACGGGACGGCCTCCCACAGACCGATCGCCCCCATCGGCGCGGTATCAGCGATCAACGAAGCCCCCGCCGCCTCCATGCGCGGTCCACCAAGGGCAAGCACTTCGAGCTCAATGCCCCTCCGTTCCGCCTCCAACCGCAGGGCCCGAATCAACAGGCTGCCCTGAAGATCACCGGAGACTTCACCGGTGCTGATCAGCAGCCGAACCATCAGCGGCCCTGCAGTGGCATCGGACCCCGTCGCCCCTGACCAGTGGATGCCTCGAGGAATCGGCAGAGGTGCTCGGCGGCCGGCAGCAACGCCTGGACTCGAGCCTGCTTGAGCGCATCTGCAATCACCAGATCGGAGCGATACATCAGGGTCCAGATCTCCTGAAGCTGCTTGAGTTCAGCGCCGTCGTGATTGCCGGCCATGCCACTGCGACGCAGGCCCACCCGGTTCAGACCCCGCACACGACCCGGATGGCCTTCCACCAGGCAGTACGGCGGAACATCCCTATCCACGCGGGTCATCCCGCCCACCATCGCCATCCCACCGATATGGACGAACTGGTGAATGCCCAAACAGCCACCAATCACGGCACGGTCTTCGATCACAACGTGGCCCGCCACCTGAATGGCATTGGACATCACGATGTTGTTTCCGAGATCGCAGTTATGCCCCAGATGGCAGTAGGCCATCAACAGGTTGCCGTTGCCGATACGGGTCACCTCGCCCTCTTCGGTGGCCCGGTTGATCGTCACGCATTCCCTCAGCGTGTTTCCATCCCCAATCAGCACCTCGGTTTCGGCACCGCGGTACTTGAGATCCTGCGGCGGCAGTCCGAGGCAGGCACCCGGGAACACCTTGTTGTCACGCCCCAGGGTCAGCCGACCGTCCAACACGGCATGGGGACCGATCCAGGTGTTCTCTCCGATCACCACCTGAGGGCCGACCACTGCACCAGGACCAATGACCACCCCCGAGGCCAGCTCGGCCTTCGGGTCCACCACTGCCGTGGGGTGAATCTGCTGTGACGCCGTTTGCTGCGACATCGCGCTCAATCCACCAGGGAGAACATCAATTCGCCGGAGCAGGCCAGATCTCCGTCCACCGTGGCCTCTGCCTTGACCTTGCCGAAGCGCTTGCGCTTAAGGCTGAGCAGTTCACAGCGGATCACCAGCTGATCTCCAGGAACCACAGGGCGCCGGAAGCGTACCCCGTCGATGCCGGCAAAAACGAACAGTCCTTTGGGCAGATCGGGCATCTGGGTCACGATCAACCCGCCCACCTGCGCCATGGCTTCCACAATCAGCACCCCAGGCATCAGCGGGCGCTCTGGGAAATGCCCCTGGAACTGGGGCTCGTTCATCGTCACGTTCTTGATCGCCGTGGCCGAAACCCCGGGCTCATGGGCAATGACCCGATCCACCAGAGCAAAGGGGTAACGGTGCGGAAGCAAACCGGCGATCTGCTCGCTGGTAAGCACGATGTCTGGGGTGGTGGATTCAGTCACAAAGCGGCTGCGAGATCGGTGTGAAGACCATGGGATCCCCTGTACACAAGAACCTGTGCCTGGGGAAAACCGACGAGGGCCAGGTCGCCGATCAGATCCAAGAGCTTATGGCGCACCGGTTCATCCTCGAACCGCAGCGGAGGATTCATCCACTGATCGCCGTCACAGACCAGGGCGTTGTCCAGGGCTCCGCCCTGGATCAAGCCGGCAGCGCGCAGCTGCTCCACCTGCTCCCGGAAGCCAAAGGTGCGTGCCGGAGCAATCTCATCCACGAACCGCTGGGGCGTGAGGTCCAAGGCGAACTGCTGACGGCCGATGGCCTGCTGAGGAAAATCGATAATTCCCACGACAGCGAAGCGGTCCGCCGGGGTGGCCGTGATCACACTGCTGCCGCGATGACGCATGAGTGGTTGGTCCAACTGGGGTGGAGCCGGCCTGGGGGTTGCCGCAGACACCAAACCCGCCGCAGCGATGGCCTCCACCCAAACCAGCGCTGAGCCATCCAGCAGGGGGACTTCCTGACCGCTGACCACGATCTCGACATGACTGAGGCCGCAACCCGCCAGGGCCGCCAGCAGATGTTCAACGGTGGCCACCTTGCTGGGGCCAAGATCCAGCGTGGTGCACAACTGGCTGTCACGCACCTGATCCGGCCGTAGCTGGATCGATTGCTCCATCCCCGGCAAGCGCATGTGGAATCCCGGCTGATCCGTCGGGCAAAGCTGCACCGTGGCCTCAGCCCCACTGTGGAGACCGACGCCGGAGCATGTTGTCTCAGCCGCCAGGGTCCAGGCAGCTGAGTAGTCCTGAGGCCAGCTGGTCACTAAAACTTCCAGCCCACTCCCAGATTGAAGCGCCAGTCGGAGGCGAAGTCCTTGCTGGCCACCTCAAGTCGGATCGGACCGACCGGCGTGGTGACAATCACGCCGGTACCCAGCGAAACACCGGAGCCATCCTTATCGAGCAGCAGGCCCGGCTTGCCTGGCACATCCTTCTGAGTGCCGAAATCGGTACCGGCATCCATGAACACCTCACCAGAGAAGATGCTGATCAGCGGGAAGCGGTACTCGATTGTGAGTTCACTGAAGGCCTTGGACACAGCAAGGTCGCAGTCGTACCAACCCCGAATCGAGTTGGATCCACCCATGCAGAACGCTTCGTATGGAGGCGCTTCACCCATGATGGCGCCACCCTTGATCTGCACACCGATGGCTTGCGGGCAATCGGCCTCTTCGCCGGGCTTGGGACGGCAACCCTTGTGAAGCTTCAGCCAGTCCACCGGGAAGAACTGGGTGTAGCTGGCCCGTAGCCGGTTGAAGGTGGGCGAATCGTTATTGATGCCGACGAACTGCTCGGTTCCGGCGGTGAAGAAGTTTCCGCTAGTGGGATTGCGAGAATTGTTGAAATTGTTGTAGGTGGTGGCGACACGCACCCCCACAAGGGTGTTGCTGTCAGCGCAGTTGTACGACACGCAAATGATGTCGTCGTTTTTAACTTTCTTGCCCAAGTTATTTGTGGAGACGCCGTAGGGCCTTGAGTCACCGGCAAAGTTGATCGGCCGCACCTCAGCGAAGGACATGCCAGCAAGCACATTCCACTTGGCATCCTTGTAAGGATCACCACCGTTCAGGGGGCGGGCAAAGGAAAAGCTGCCGCCGGTCTTGCGCAGCACCACCGTGTCTCCCTCGTAGTCAAACCAACTGCGGTTGGGATATTCGTCCTCAGCCTTGTTGATGTTGCCCGGAGCATCACCATCAGTGAAGCCGTAATTGCGGCCTGTCCGGTAGGCCTTGTTGGTGTTGTTGTCGACGTAGTGCTTGGCCGTGCGGATGTTGCCGTTGTCTTCGCTCTGGAAGACCTGAGGCACCTGCTGGCTCAAGAACAAAGACGTTCGGAAGCTGGTGCGGTGGTTGTCGCCGTAGATCCAGGGATCCGAGAAGTTGAGGTTGGCCAGACCGCCGTACTGGCCGTAGGTGATGTTCGTACCCAGAGTCCAGGCACGTCCAAAGAGATTGGTCTCCTGGACCTGCACCTGACCGAACACGCCCTGGCTCTGGCTGTAGCCAAGGCCGCCAGAAAGCTGACCGGTGGACTGCTCAACGATGCCGAGAACAATGAACACATCCCCTGGCACCTCGGGCACAGGCCGCAGCGTCACCTTCACATCACTGAAGAGCTGGGTTCCGTATAACCGTTTGATATCCCTCTCAAGCTTGTTTCGGTTGAAGGGATCTCCAGGCTGAATCGAGATCTCCCGGGTGATCACCCACTCTTTGGTCTTACCGCCAATGGGATTTCCATTCTCATCGGTGTCATCCCCCTCCTTGTTGAGGAATTTGACTTCGACGCCAGCCACGCTGCCCTGAAGCAGTTTCAGTGTGACCACCCCATCGGGGCTGACCCGCTCAGGACCAGACACCCGAGCCAGGGAGTAGCCCTCACTGGCCATCCAGCTCTGCAGGGCCTTCATCCGCTGCTGCAGGTCGTTGAGGTTGAGCGTGCGGCCGTAATCCGACGCAAACGTCTCTTCCACCACCGCATCGGGCAGAAGAGCCTCGTCGTCGGCACTGATCTCGACAGCACTAAGGGAGGGGAAGGGAGCGACCTGCACAACCACCTGCACGCCGAGCGGTCCGTTCTGGGGAACGATCCGCACATCCGAGAACCAACCCGTGGCCTGAATTCCATTCAAATCGTTCTGCAGCTCCTCCCGTGTGACACGCATCCCCGGACGCACCTGCATCGCGTCGTAAGTGGAGATCTGAAGGCGTTCCTCCTCCGGGTGACCCTCGATGCCCTCAATCAGCACCTCGGAGATCAGAACCCTGGGCTGCTCGATAACTGTCTCTTCAACAACCGTTTCCTCAACAACCGTCTCCTCCACCTCGACCGTTTCGGCGGCAGACGGCGGAGACTCCTGGGCCAGCACCGGCTGGGCAACCAGGGGCATCCCCAGCATCAGACCCAACACCGTGCGACGAACAGCAACCGAGGAGCGGCGAGACGAACGGCGTGTCATCGAGGCGCAGGCTGGGCCGAAGCCACAAAAAGGTGCGCCGACCTTACAGGCAGTTGCGGGGGTTCGCGCAGGTGCCTTGGACCCGTTTGAGGACCTCCCCGTAGGCCTCCATCACCCCGCCGAGATCCTTGCGGAAGCGATCCTTGTCCAAAATCCGGTCCTCGGCGTTGCTGTTGCGGCGGTCCCAGAGCCTGCAGGTGTCAGGGCTGATCTCATCAGCAAGCAGGAGTGTTCCATCGGACGCGAGCCCCAACTCCAACTTGAAATCCACCAGCTGCAGATCAATTTCTTCAAAAAAAGGCCGCAGCACCCCATTCACCCTGCGGGCAAGTTGTTCAATTGCTGACAGTTGCGCTGGGTCCGCCACACCCAGCAGATGCACGCGGGCCTCGGTCAACAGCGGATCCCCAAGGGCGTCGTCCTTGTAATACAGATCCAACAGGGCTGGATCGATGGGTGTGCCCTCGGCGATTGGGGTCTGACGGCAGAGCGATCCTGTGGCGGTGTTGCGGAGAACCACCTCCAAGGGAATGATCTCCACCCGTCGCACCTGCATCCAGGTCTCCCCGGCCAGACCGCAGTAATGGGTCGGCACCCCCTCGCGCTCCAGCAGCTCGAACAACCTTGCCGAGATCTGACAATTCAGCCGACCTTTGTTCTCCAGCTGGGCTTTTTTCTGGGCATTGAAGGCCGTGGCGTCGTTTTTGAACTCCACCAGCACCCGGTCGGGATCCGCGCTCGCGAACACCCGCTTCGCCTTGCCCTCGTAAAGCAGCTCTCCGTGATCGGGCGTCATGGCGACGGTGCAACGGCAGAAGGACTTACATCAGCATGGCCTCCGGGGTCCCGCGGTGAACGCAGCAGGGGATCGGGGTCGTTCTCCGGCTGCAGTTGCTGGAGGGCATAGCGGTCGTCAAGGACAGTGGCCAACCGTTCCATCCGCTGCCGCGGCCGGGCGCCATCGCCCCCTGCAGCCAGCTGCAGTTGCAGCTGCTGATGCAACAGCTCCATCGCCAATCCCCAGGCCTCTGCCGCCGCCGCCTGATCCAAGGCGGTTTCCAGCAGTTGATCCGCTTGCTCAAACTGATCGGTATCGTGCCATTGCGCCGCTCGCGCCATTCGCCTCGCCCCCTGCACACCCGACAGATCCGCCATCAACTGCACCTCCACAGCCACAGCGTTTCGGCCCTGGGCTGCCTCGTGCAAAGCCAACTGATCCAGGCCATTGACCTGACCCGGCAACAGCGGGGCGTTCAGGGCGGTCAGGTTGCCGACCACCAAACGCCTTAGGGCCAAAGCCGCCTGGCGGTGATCCAGGGCTGCTGCTGCTGCTCGCCAGCGCAGCAACAGCCACCTCCGCCGTTCATCGCCAGCCCTTGGGCTGTAGCGATTGAGCACCACCGCCGCCGCTTCGGGTGCGCCACAGCTCATCAAGGCTTCGGCGTTCTCCAACACCAAGTCCAACGAATCGATGACGGGATGCAGCGCCAAAAGTCGATCGCGCAAGTCCTGGCGACGGCGATCGGTATCAGCGATCAGCGGGTCCAGACAGGCCTGCTCCGCAGCGGCCACATCCATCTCAACGAGAACGGTCTGAAAGCGTTCCTCGCGCATCACCTGCTGATCGGGTGCCGCCGTGACAGCAGCCAGAAGGGTGAGAGCGAAGGGGAAAAGGGGAGTCCCCATGACGGGCTGCGGTCTACAAAGGAAAACCTACGAGGCCCAAACCGTTCCTTCCGAAACCATGGCCATCTCGTCCACCCGTCCCAGCACGCTGCCCACGCTCCAACGTGCCCTCGTCGTCGGCAGCGGCGGCAGGGAACAGTCCCTGGCCTGGGCGCTGAGCCGTTGCCCCGGTCTGGAGACGGTCTGGATCACCCCAGGTAATGGAGGCGATGAAGGCAGCGCCCTGGCCGTGGCCGAAACCGATAGCGCTGGGTTGATTGCCCTCTGCCAGCAGAACGCCGTTGATCTGGTGGTGGTGGGGCCGGAAGCTCCTCTGGCCGCTGGCGTGGCCGATGCCCTGCGCGATGCAGGCTTCTCCGTGTTCGGCCCAGGAGCAGAGGGCGCCCAACTGGAGGCCAGCAAGGCCTGGGCCAAACAGCTGATGCAGGAGGCCGGGGTCCCCACGGCAGGCCACTGGGCGGTGGCCAATGAGGCGGAAGCGCTCGCGGTCTTGCGGGAGGTGCAACGTCCACTGGTGGTCAAAGCTGATGGCTTGGCCGCCGGCAAGGGCGTCACGGTGGCGAACACAGTGGAAGAGTCGGAAGTCGCCATCCGCGAGGCCTTCGAAGGGCGGTTCGGTGCTGCGGGCTCTCAGCTGGTGCTGGAAGAGCGGATGGAGGGTCCTGAAGTGTCGGTGTTCGCCCTGTGCGATGGGGAGCGGATGGTGATGTTGCCACCAGCGCAGGACCACAAGCGGCTCAATGAAGGCGATCGCGGTCCCAACACCGGTGGCATGGGCGCCTATGCCCCCGCCCCGCTTCTGGATGCCGACGGGCTCGACGCCGTGCGCCACCTCGTGCTCGAGCCCACATTGGAGGCCCTACGACGTCGAGGTATCGATTACCGCGGGGTGATCTATGCAGGCCTGATGCTCACGGCCGATGGCCCCCAGGTCATTGAATTCAACTGTCGCTTCGGTGATCCCGAATGCCAGACGTTGATGCCCCTACTGGGCCCCGAGATCGCCGCCGTGCTTCAGGCCTGTGCCCTGGGCCGCCTTGATCTGGCCCCGCAGCTGAGCATCACCGACCGTTGCAGTGCTTGCGTTGTGGCCGCAGCGGAGGGCTACCCAGAAGCACCCCGCAAAGGCGATGCCATCCGCATCGACCTCCCCCCAAGCCCCGACCATCAGCTGTTCCACGCCGGCACCCGCCGCGAAAGCACCGGGGAACTGCTCACCGCAGGGGGCCGGGTGCTGGCCGTGGTAGCCCAGGGCGATGACTTCGATGCGGCGTTTGCAGGGGCCTACAACGGTCTGAACCAACTGGATTACGCCGGAATCACCTACCGTCGCGATATAGGTCATCAAGTGCGCTCGGGCGGATGAGCAGCAGCAGCGGAGCCACGATCGCTGATTGGGCTCTTCCCCCCCACGGCAAACCCCCGGGGGAAGACCAGAACCTGTGGGACCGCATCACCGCCTGGTGGGCGGAATTCACCCTCCAGACCAAGCTGCTGGCGATCGCCACCCTGGTGGTGAGTTTGATGATGACGGGCATCACATTTTTCGCGCTGAATGGAATTCAGCGCGATGCAGTGATGAGCGACACGCGCTATGCCAGGGATCTTGGCTTGCTGCTGGCAGGAAATGTCACCGAACTGGTGGCCCAGGGCCAGGACCGTGAGCTCGCCAACGTCGCCGAAAAGTTCTGGCGCTCGAGTCGCAGCGTTCGCTACATCTTCTTCGCCGATCCCGAAGGCGTCGTTTATTTGGGGATCCCGATCAGCGCCACCCCCAGCAATGGCGATGGGGAACTGCGTCTGAATCGCCGGTTGGAACTGCCTGACGAGCTGCGCCGACGCCCACAGAACCCCTTGGTTCGGCAACACTTGACGCCCCAAGGGGCCGTCACAGACGTGTTTGTCCCCCTGATTCGGGGAGGTCAGTACTACGGCGTGCTCGGCCTCGGTGTGAACCCGAATGAAACCGCCCTGGCCAGTGCAGCCCTCACCCGCGAAGTCACGGTGGCGGTGTTCATCTCGATCTGGGTGCTGGTGATTCTTGGAGCCGTGTTCAATGCCCTCACCATCACCCGTCCAGTCAAGGAACTGCTGCGGGGGGTGCGCTCCGTCGCCTCAGGCAACTTCGGAACTCGTGTTGACCTGCCGGTGGGAGGGGAACTGGGAGAGTTACTGAACGGCTTCAACGCCATGGCCTCTCAACTCGAGGCCTATGACGAAGCCAACATCGAGGAACTCACGGCCGCCCAGGTCAAGCAGCAATCGTTGATCGCCACCATGGCGGACGGGGCGATGCTGCTGGATGCCGACGGAAGGATCGTGCTGGCGAATCCCACAGCGAGGCGCCTGTTCCGCTGGGAAGGGCGCAGCCTGGAAGGCCAGGAGCTGGTGGGAGAACTACCCGAACTGCTGGCGATCGAATTGCATAGTCCCCTTGATGCACTGCTGGGTGGTGCCTCTGACAGTGAAGATCTGCGCTGCAGCGTGGGGGAACCAGCCCGCACCCTGCGCATCGTTCTGCAGGCCGTGCGTGATGCCAGCGGAGAAAGCCTCAAAGGCATCGCCGTCACCATCCAGGACCTCACCCGCGAGGTGGAGCTGAATGCAGCCCAGAGCCGTTTCATCAGCAACGTCTCCCACGAATTGCGCACCCCGCTGTTCAACATCAAGAGCTACGTCGAAACCCTGCACGACCTCGGCGATCAGCTCAGCCCTGAAGAACACAAGGAGTTTCTCGGGGTTGCCAACGACGAAACCGATCGACTCACCCGATTGGTTAACGATGTGCTGGATCTCTCCCGGTTGGAGTCGGGTCGAACACTGCAGTTCGAACCGATCAGCATGCGCCCGGCCATGGAGCAGACCTTGCGTACCTACAGGCTGAATGCCGAGGATCGCCAGGTTGAGCTGGTGCTGGATGTTCCGGAAGACTTGCCTGAAGTGCTGGGCAACTGGGACCTTCTGCTCCAGGTGCTCGACAACCTGATGGGCAATGCCCTCAAGTTCAGCCGCCCCGGTGGCCCCCTCGCGCTGAGGGCCTATGCCTGGCCCGACACCTGTTCTGTGGAGGGAACAGCGATCACGGGAAGTGATGGACCCACCTGCGCCCTCACCTCACCGCTGCCCAAGCTCAGGGTGGAAATCGCCGACACGGGATGCGGAATCAGTAATGCCGATCAGGAACGCATCTTCGATCGCTTCTTCCGGGTCGAAAATGCCGTTCACACTGAAGTGGGCACCGGGCTGGGCCTCTCAATCGTGCAGGGCATCCTCGAGAAACACGGGGCTCAAATTCAGATGGTGAGTGAGCCTGAAGTCGGAACGACCTTCTGGTTCGAGCTGCCGTTAGCGGTAGCCGACAAAGATGAGTTGCAACTACAAGCAGAGCGTCGCAGTCGCAACTCCATCGCCGAGGCCGTCGAGCTTTAGATCAATCCTCGCTGGAGACGCCCCGGGCGATGCGCGACAACTCGCTGCGCTCATCCGATGTCACCCGATGAGGCACACCGGAGATGATCCGCTCGAAGTTGGAGAAGGAGTCCTTGATCTGTGGACCATTGCCCGTGATCACAAATTCACGGATGCCCTTGTCGTGCCAGGAACCACGCATCTTGAACACGTTCAAGGCACGGGCCATCTCACCGCGGATCTCGACGTACTGCAGCAGCAGGATCGTGTCGGTGATGGTGGAGATGTGGGAATCAGTGATCGAGTGGCTGCCCATGAACTCCTCGGAGGTGTTCGTGAAGAAGCCAGCGATCTCCTCCTGCTTCGCATATCCGGTCACCCCGATCACGAACTGACGGAAGGCGTTATGGCTCACGCCGCGCGCCAGGGCTGAGAGGGAGTCGATCGCCATCCGCGACGGCTTGAACTGACTGATCTCCGTTTTGATGATCTGCAGATGATCTTCAAGACCCGTGGATTCGGGGTAGGCGCAGATGATCTTGAGCAGTCCGTCCTGCTCCATCTGTTCAAAATCGATGCCCCAGCTGGTGCCATTGCGGAGCAACTGAGCGCGCGATTCCTCATAGGCGAAGAGGATGGCGCGTTCCTTGTTTCGGCAGGCGTCTTCAATGAATTTGGAGACGAGCATCGTCTTGCCCGTGCCCGTGGCACCGGTGGCCAAAATGATCGAATCCTTGAAGAAGCCGCCACCGCACATGTCGTCGAGGCGAGGCACACCAGAACTCACCCGCACATTCGACGACCGTTGGGTGAGGCGCATGGCCCCAAGCGGGAAGATGCTGATGCCGTGGGTTCCCATGGTGAAGGGGAACTCACCCTTCATGTGGGTCGTGCCCCGCAGCTTGAGAATTTCAACAGTGCGCCGGCGCCGCTCTCCCTCAAGCACGTTGCGGAGGATCACCACATTGTCGGAGACGAATTCCTCAACGCCATAGCGGGCGATAGGGCCGTACTCGTCGATGCGCTCGGTGGTCATCACCGTGGTGACGCCAATTTCCTTGAGCCGGGCGATCAAGCGAAAAATCTCACGGCGCACCACAAATACTGCGTCGTATTGCTGGAACACCGCCGTGATCGAATCAATAGCAACACGCTTGGCTTTGTACTTACGGATGGCGTAGTTAATCCGCTCGATCAGACCCGAGAGATCAAAACTTCCGGCCACATCCTGACCATCGGGATCCGGTGAGGCATCAAGGATGAACAGCTTGTCCTGCTCGACCATCTCCTGCAGGTTCCAACCGAAGCTGGCGGCATTGCGCAGGATGTCGAGGGGCGACTCCTCGAAGGTGACGAAGATGCCGGGTTCGTCGAAATCCTTGATGCCGTTGTGGAGGAAGTGCAGCGAGAACACCGTCTTCCCGGTGCCGGACGTACCGCTAATCAGCGTGCTACGGCCGATCGGTAGGCCGCCCTGGCAGACATCATCAAAGCCCTCGATCCCTGTCGGGAGCTTTTGAACCTGCATCTGAGGCTGACCGCTGGTCGGAGGGAACTGCATGGCGAACACCTATGACTTGACCGTAGTGAGCAGGAGTTGAACCGTGCTGGAGCGCACCATGTCGCTTAAGGATCCGACGTGATCGTCGTGTCGGTCTCCTCATCGACAGCATCGATCACACTTGAGTTAAGAGCCGTGTCGGACAGCTCGTCGTACAGAAGATCGAGACCGATCAGAACCCGCTCCCGATCAGAGAGATCACCGATGATGCGGCGCACCGGCGGGGGAAGAATCTTGGACAACGTCGGCGTTGCAAGAATTTTGTCCTCCTCCGCCAGTTGCGGATTTTTGAGCACATCAATCACCTTGAGGGCATAGACACCCCTGAATTCGGTTTCAAGGATGTTGCGCAAGGTTTTCAGCGCCCGCATCGAATTGGGCGTGTTGCCCGCCACGTAGAGCTTGAGGATGTAGGTCTTGCGGGGACTCATGACGACTCCTCCGAGGCATCGAGCTGATCCATCGGGCGACGTACACGGCTGGAGGCCGTGCCCGATAAAGGAAGGTCCGGCGGAATGGAACGCCGGTACATCTCACACAGATGGGCCATCACGTCGAGAAGCGCAAGGCGGTAATCCTGAAGAAAGTCATGTTTGTGGCCCTCCAAACTCAGCTGTTTCCAGAATTCATCGATGAGATCCACGTGAATCTCAACGGTTCGCGTGATCGGCAGATCACTGAAAAAAGCTGTATTCACAAAGCTTTCCAGGGCCTGGTTGGACGCTGCCGGATCACTGAAATAACTCGCGAGTAAGTCCCGATAGGTGCGTTGCAGCGAAAGGAGCAAATCCCGGCGCTCTTCAGGAGCCAAGCTCCCTAAAAATCGAGACGGATCACGTTTGTAGAAAACCCCGAGATAACCGAGTCGTTCCTGTAGACGTTCGGAGAGGTTGTCAACGGCTTTGCTTCGGCTGGCGGGGTCTTCTTGGCGGCCATCGGCGCGGCCCTGCCGCAGAAAGCGGGAAATTGCCGCGTCAACGTTGTATCCCAGCTGGGCCAGCTGGTCGTCGGGCAGATGCAGCTCCTCGGGGTGGTAATCCACATGACCCTTCACTTCCCCAACGATCACGGCCGGGAAGAGCAGACCAGCAGAGAGCAGCTGCTCCCTGACCTCAGCGTCCAGAAGAGTCTGCTCAAGCACCACGGCATCGAAGTCGTCCTGCCTGGGCCCGAGGACGGCCGTCAGGGCCTCTCCAGCTTCAACACTTAGGACAACAGACTCATAGCGATTGGACGGCAGCCACTGGAGACAGGATTCCACCAGAGAAGGGCTGTCGAGGACGAGAGCAACAGTGAGGGCCGGCCTGGCCATCCGTTCAGCCGAATCATTGAAGTATCTGAATCTTGACGAGGGGGGGCGTCAGAGACGAAGATCTTTGTTTGTCTTTCGATTGCGGATCAGGCCTGAATCGGTTCGCCGAGCCTGAACGCGTCTTTTCACCCTATGGCCGACACCAAACCAGCCGCGGAACAGAGCGGGACCTACGCCATCGTTGAGGCGTCCGGCACCCAGATCTGGTTGCAGCCCAACCGTTACTACGACCTCGACAGGCTTCAAGCCGAGGTGGACGACACGATCAAGCTCGAGAACGTGCTTCTGGTTAAGGACGGCGGGGGCACCACCCTGGGCCAGCCCTACGTCAAGGACGCCACCGTGTCCCTCAAGGTGATGGCCCATCGCCGCGGGCCCAAGGTGATTGTGTACAAGATGCGCCCCAAAAAGAAAACCCGCCGCAAGAATGGTCATCGGCAGGAACTCACCCGGGTGATGGTTGAGTCCATCTCCGTGGGCGGCAAGGCCATCAGCTGACCTCATCCACCCGCTTCATCGAACGCCCCCACCACCATTCCTTCTCATGGCACATAAAAAAGGCACAGGCTCAACCCGTAACGGCCGCGACTCGAACGCCAAACGTCTTGGCGTGAAGGCCTACGGCGGAGAAACCGTCACCGCCGGATCCATCCTCATCCGCCAGCGCGGCACCTCCGTTCTTCCCGGTGTCAATGTCGGCAAGGGCAAAGACGACACCCTGTTTGCCCTCACCGATGGCGTGGTGAAGTTCGAATCAATCCGCCGCGGCCTGCGCAATCGCAAGCGCATCAACATCACCGCAGCGGTCTGAGTTTCGACGCAAGCAACGATGAAAAGCCCCAATGCCGAATTGGCATTGGGGCTTTTTTTATTGCCTCAGCCTCAGGGACGGCGGTACAGCCGGGCCGTAATCAGCAAGGGATGAAACACCTCCAGGAACTGGGCCTGCAGGGTGCGGAAAAACCCGTCCACCAGCGCCGGATCATCAAAGTGGAAGGGGTACTCCCCCTGATGTCCCTTGAAGAAGTACCAGTTCAGGAGGGCAATGGCCCCAGGGGCCATGCGCTGGTGAAACTCCAGCAACTGCGCCGAGGGATCCGGCAGGTGTTCCAGCACATCGAGGCAGACCACCGCATCGAAACGCACGTCACCCGTGCTGCTGAGGTCCCGATGCACCGAGAGTTTGTCCGCCAGACCCAAGCTTTCAGCCCGTTGCTGCACAAAGGCCTGGTTGTGGGGGTTGAGATCAACAAACCAGACGTGGTCGACCTCCGGAAGCGCCGCCGCCGAAAGGGCATGGGTGCCGATGCCACCACCGAAATCCAGCACCTGGCCTTGCACGGCAATACCTTGCAGCCGCAGGGTGTCCGCGATGTAGTCCGCACTGGAGAGGTGCCAAGCCGCCAGCTCCAGCAGGTGACCGGTACCCACCGTGTCCTCATAAAAGGCGGTGGCGTCCTCCGGTCGAAACGCACCGGGGTGCAGATCCGCCAGGTCGTCGGTGCTGCTGGGCAGACGCTGCTCCAGAAGCTCCGGCGTCAGGTTGAGATAACGGCTCAGATGTTGCTTGATGCCAAGACCGTTCGCCAGAAAAGCAGAGACGTCCACATCCGTGCTGCTGCGGAGCTGGGGCATGAATGGGCGTCAGGGCGCGGCCAACCTACGCAGACGGCGGAATGTAACAGTCAGAGCACCCCGCTCCAGCCCCGGTGAACGGCCCCTTCGGCTTCGTGGTGATCGACAAGCCCGCAGGCCTCACCTCCCATGCCTGCGTCAGCCGCCTGCGCCGCAGCTACGGCCTCAAGCGCGTGGGCCATGGCGGCACCCTCGATCCTGCAGTCACTGGAGTTCTCCCCATCGCTCTGGGCCCGGCAACCCGACTGCTTCCGTACCTCCCCGGAGAAAAGACGTACACCGGCGTCATCCAACTGGGGAAGCGCACCAGCAGCGACGACCTGGAGGGAGAGCTGCTGGACCAACAGGCCTGGCCCTCGCTAAGCGAGGCGGAGCTGGATGCCGCCCTGGAGCCGTTCCGAGGCGCGATTGAACAGCGACCGCCGCAGGTCTCAGCCGTCCATGTGGATGGCGAACGGGCTCATGCCAGGGCCCGGCGTGGCGAAGCGATGGATCTCCCGCCGCGAGCTGTCACGGTGCAGCGGCTGCAGCTTTTGGATTGGGATGAGGCCCAGGGGAGGCTCAGCATCGACGTTCACTGCTCCGCCGGCACCTACATCCGCTCGATCGCTCGGGATCTGGGGGCAAGCATCGGGTGTGGAGGCTGTCTGGCCTCGCTGCGCCGCACCCAGGCCCTGGGATTCCATGCTCACCAGGCCCATCCCCTACCGGAGCGAGACGCTCCGCCACCCGATCCCCTATCTCCGCTGCTGGCCCTAGCAGCCCTGCCCCGGCGGAATCTCACCGAAGCGGAACAGATCGACTGGCGTTGCGGCCGTCGCATCACGATGGAGCCCGGTGCTGGGGACGCTGTGGTGGTGTGCAACGCTGATGGGAGCATGGCTGGCATCGGCCACCGCGAGAACGAGGGTCTGTTGCGACCCAAAGTGGTGTTCGATGCAGCAGGCTGAACACACCCGGTCGGTCAGTACTCTCCGACCGCATTCCGCCCTGCCCTGACGCGATGGCTGGCCACAGCAAATGGTCACAGATCAAACGCACGAAGGCCGTCGTTGATGCCAAACGGGGGGCGGTGTTCACCCGTCTGGGCCGGGAAATCATGGTGGCGGCCCGAGCCGGAGCCGATCCCGCCGGGAATTTCCAGTTGCGTACGGCCATCAGCAAGGCCCGAGCAGCTGGGGTTCCCGCCTCCAACATCGAGCGCGCCATCGCCAAGGGCTCCGGCCAGGCGGGCGATGGGGTTCAGCTGGAGGAAGTGCGCTACGAGGGCTATGGCCCCGGCGGCATGGCCGTGCTGGTGGAGGCGCTTACCGACAACCGCAACCGCACTGCGGCGGATCTACGCCTGGCCTTCAGCAAAAACGGGGGCAACCTCGGTGAACACGGCTGCGTGGCCTATCTGTTTGAACACCGCAGCGAAGTGATCCTCAACGCGGGCCCCGAGGACGAAGAACGGCTGCTGGAAAGCCTCTTGGAGCTGGACGCCGATGGCTATGAGCTGGAAGAGGCGGCCGTTTTGGTGCACGGCCCATTCGAGGCCTTGGAGAGCCTTCAGGACGGCTTGCGCCGGGATGACTGGGATGTGCGGGAGTGGGGGCATCACTGGTCCGCCCAGACCAGCGTCCCTGTAAGTGATCCAGACATTGCCCGCAGCTGCCTAAAGCTGCTGGATGCCCTCGACGGGCTCGATGATGTTCGCAGCCTCAGCGCCAACCTCGATCTCGCCGACGGACTGGAGATCGACTGACCCCTTCTTGAAGTTTGTCGTCAGCAAATCCGCACCAAAGCTTGCGCTCCTGAGCCCCCTACAACCCCAGAGCTAGGCCGAAGGAATCCCTACTGGAGGATCGCCATGTCCATGAAACAGCTGGAGACGTTCATGTCGCGGGTTCAGAGCAACGACTCCCTGCGCGACGAGGTGCAGCGCTGCGGCAAGGACAACTCCTGCGTGGTCAAGGTTGGTGCCAAACATGGCCACAAGTTCTCGCCAGCTCTGCTGACCCGCTGGCAGCGCGAACACTGAGCACCGAAAGACTGCTGGCGGCGGGGTTTCCCTCAGGGGGCGCCTGTCGCCTCCTCCTCTTTGGCATCGGGTTGCTGACGAATCATCCGCGCCAGCATCTCCAACTTGGCATTTTCCGATTCAGACGCCCGGGTAGCCATCCAGACACTGGCCGCCTTCTGCTGGGCCAGCTGCTGCACTAGCGCCAGGGCCGTTTCGCGCAATTGCTCGAGGTCCTGACAGTCCTGGATGAATCGCGTCCAGCGTTCCACCTCAAAACTCTGCTCGAGACGCCGTTCCAAGGGGTCGATGCTCATGGCCTCTGCCATCGGCTGTTCAAGCTAGAGCCGCTGCATCGCACCACAGCCAAACATTGGGATGGGTCAGCAGCCAACTGGCAGGTAGCGAAGGGTCCGGCTCCTTCAGGGCGAGCAAGCGCTTGAGAATGCCTGCCTTAGCGGCGCCAGTCACCACCAGATGAATTTCGGCAGCCTCGAGAATCTCGCGTAGGCCAAGGGTGATGGCCCGCTGCGGCACAGCCTCCACGCTCCCATCAAAAAGGGCAGCGTTCTGATGCCGGGTTGCGGGCGTCAGAACCACTTCATGACAGTGCTGGTCGGGGGGGCAGGGCGGCTCGTTGAAGCCGACATGTCCATTGCTGCCCAGCCCCAGCAGCTGCAGCCCGATGCCCCCGCAGCGTGTCAGCTGCTCGCCGTAGCGGCGCGCAGCCGCCTGTCCGTCAGCGGCGGTGCTGTCGGGCAGGTGCACCGCTGACTGCGGCAACCCCAGTGGCGCAGCAAGGTGCTGGGTCATGTAAGCCCGATAACCCCGGGGATCCTCTGCAGAAAGCCCGAGATACTCGTCCAAGTTGAAACTGCACCAACTGGCGCGTAGCGCTTCCAGCTCATCGGCAGACCACGACAACAGCCGTTCCACCAGGGTCCTGTAGAGCGGCTCCATCGTGCGTCCCGTAGCCAGGCCCAACGGCTTCAGGGAGCGAGGCCCCTGGCCGTAGCCGCTGCGCAGATGGCGCTCCAGATGCGCCGCCAGCACAGCGCAGAGATCCATGTCATTGGAGTGGCGCTGCAAATGACAGGGAAACCGGGCCAAAAGGCGAAACCTGAGCTTCCCTCCAGAGTGGCTTCGTCGGGGGCTTCAGCGCCAGCGATGGGTCGAAGTGCGGTCGGTAGGGAACGACCTCAGCACCGCGGTAGTAGTGCTGGAGGATCGCGCGGAAGTCGGCCCCCTGCTCCGCCAGACCATGGGCCCCCCACTGGCTCATGCCAACACCATGGCCATAGCCCTGGCCCTTCACCAGCAGCTGTAGGCCGCTACCGGACCAACGACCAACTGAGGCTTTGCTGACCAGCACCGGCGGAGGTGCCACCAACAGTGGTGGGCGTCCTGGCCCCTGCCGGGCCACCGCCGCTGTGATCCGATCGATGCGGGATCCACTACTGGCCTGTGTGGTCCCACTCCGCACCGGGAAAGCCGCAGGTGGGCGCTGCCCCCCCGTCACCATCTCGAAGCTCACCAGGGTGCTTTTGAGACCCAACCGTTTGCGCAGCTCACCCCCGCTGAGCACCAACGATCCGCGTGGACCACGTAACCGGGCCTGGCGCACACGACCACTGCCGGACCGGCTGAGCACTTCAACGGCCTGGAGTCCGCCGGTCTCCGGCAACCGCTGGCGCAAACCGGACGGATCAAACCATTGCTTCCAGCGGTGCACCGGACTGTGCTGGTCGTGGTCTGGAACGCTGACCAGATATGGGTGCTGTCGGCGCCAGACCATCCCGCTCGCCTCGGTCACCCCTCCGGAGCTGCTGTGGAACACAGCATCGATCAAGCGCCCCCCATGAACAAGCACCAGCGCACGGGTACTGGCAACCGCCTGCCTGGTGCTCGGAGTTTCGGACTCCACACCGCGGTACACCTGACTCGCGACCGTCGCCTTCACATCCCAGGCCCCACCACGGCTTCGTTGTTTCAGCGCATAGGTCCGGGCCGCCACCGCCTGGGCCTGCAGCGCAGCCAAGGGCCAGCGATGGGGCATTTCGCTACCCACAACGCTGGCGAGATAGGTCTCGATGCCCAGGCTGTTGACCACGCGTAAGCGCCCGCCCCGTCCGCTGATGCGCAGCACACCGCGGTACCGACGGGATCCCAGCCAGATGCCCCGTGGGTCGTCGTTCTGCACCGTCAGCAGGGTGCTGGGCCGCAGCGCCATCGAACGACCATCAACATTGGCACTCAGGCGCGTGCCCTGCAGGCTGAGTTGCAGCCGCTGGGGCCGTCGCTCGCCGCCAGGGAGGCCCTGCACCCGCAACGGCTGTGCACCATCGGAGCGCAGGCTGAGCTGGGTGTTCTCCAGGAGCAGTACGCGCATCTGTGGCTCCCGGCCACGGGCCAGCGCCGCGGGAGCTGGAGCGATCACAGCGACGAGCACCAGCCCGACGACAACGGAGGCGCGGCGCACGCTGGGGATCAACAGGCGTCCCAGTGTGCCGCCTGATCCTCAGTTCAGCCAGATGGCAGCATGAGTCCTGAGGCGCACCGGCCTTGCAGGTCACTTTTCTCGGTACGAGTTCTGGGGTGCCCACCCGGGCCCGCAACGTCTCAGCAGTGGCCCTGCGCTTGCCGCAGCGCTCGGAGATGTGGCTTTTCGACTGTGGGGAAGGAACGCAGCATCAGTTTTTACGCAGTGATTTGCGCCTGTCCCAGCTGCGCAGGGTATTCATCACCCACATGCACGGCGACCATATTTTCGGCCTGCCGGGGCTCCTGGCGAGCCTCGGGCTTGCCGGCAGCAGCCCAGCGGGAGTGGATCTCTACGGACCGGACCCGCTCGAGAGTTACCTCAACGGTGTGCTGAGAACCAGCTCCACCCGCATCGGCTATCCCCTGGAGGTGCATCGGGTGAGGTCAGCGGCAGAGCAGGGCTCGCTGCTGTTCGAGGACGACGACTTCACCGTGCGCTGCACCCCACTCACCCACCGCGTGCCGGCCTACGCCTATCGCATTGAACAGAAGCCCCTGGCCGGTCGGTTCGATATTCAGAAAGCACGGGAGCTCAACATCCCGCCCGGCCCCGTCTACGCCAGGCTGAAGCGGGGCGAAACGGTGAAGTTGGAGGACGGTCGCACCATCGACGGCACCAGCCTTTGCGGTGAGGAACGACCGGGAGTAAGCGTTGTTTATTGCACCGACACCGTGTTCTGCGATGCCGCCGTGGAGCTTGCCCAGGGCGCGGACCTCTTGATCCATGAATCCACCTTTGCCCATGGAGAGGCGGAGATGGCCTTCCAGAAACAGCACTCCACCAGCACGATGGCAGCCCAAACGGCCGCTGAAGCAGGGGTAGGGCAACTGGTGCTGACCCACCTCAGCCCGCGTTATGCACCAGGCAATCCTGTGACCCCCCAAAACCTGCTGGACGAGGCCAAGGCGATCTTTCCCAACACGCTGCTGGCCAAGGACTTTCTCAGCATTGACGTCAAACCACGCTGCAACAGTTTGTGATCCGGCCTCAGAGGGTCACTTCCCCGTGATACAAGAGCTGGGTGCGGTGAATGCGTCACGCCCCCCCAACCTTCATGGCCTCTGTGTTCTCTTCCTTGCGACGGTCCCTGAAGGGCCTTCTGGTCCTCATCCCGGTGCTGTTCGGCCTTGCCGTCATCTCGCCGGCTCAGGCGGCCCAGTGGGACGCTGAGACCCTGACGGTTCCAGCCAACCCTTCCGGTTCAGAGGTGACCTTCAGCGATCGGGAAATCGATGCTGGCCGCAAGGTGTTCAACACCAGCTGCGGAACCTGCCACGCTGGCGGCATCACCAAGACCAACCACAACGTGGGCTTGGATCCGGAAACTCTTGCCCTGGCCACCCCGGCCCGCGACAACGTCGAGGCCCTGGTCGACTACATGAAGGACCCGACCTCTTACGACGGCGAATACAGCATTGCCGACGTGCACCCCAGCATGCGCGACGCCGAGCTCTACCCCGCCATGCGTGACCTTGATGATGAGGATCTGCGCCTGATGGCCGGTTACATCCTTGTGTCACCCAAAGTTCAGGGAACTGCCTGGGGCGGCGGCAAGATCTACTTCTGATCGATCCCGATCGAAATTTTGCTCGTCCCCGGCGCCCTCAGGTCGTCGGGGTTTTTTGTTGGGGACTTACACAGTCCGGAGCCATGGATTTGGGGTAGCGGCTGTACCACCACTCCTGCAGATCTCGGGTGAAGCGCACAGAGAACAGGGTCAGCACCGTGGGCGTAGGCCGACCCCCCGGCTGTAGAAGTTCCACCGCATAGGACGGGCAACGCCGGGCAGCCAGGTCTGGCACAAACCTTCGTCCGATCCGCCGCCAACTCGGCTCCTTGCTGCGCCAAGCGAGGCGACAGCAGGGCCATGGCAGCTCTTCACGATCAAACAATCGGCAACAGGGGCCAATAACACGGAAGCTGTACTGACCGCCAGGGCTGGTGTGGACACTGCCGGGCTCCAGAAGATCGTCAACTTCGGGGCGGCTCACGGCAGATGAAGGCAAGGGACTTGCATGGAAGGCGACCAGACCAAAAAAAACCACCCCCGAAGGGGTGGTTGAAGACACGTCCTGTTGAAGGACAGAAGCTCAATAGAGCTCTTCTTCGGCGTGGGTCTTGATGGTGCAGTCGGAGGTGGGGTAGGCGACGCAGGTCAGCACGAAACCAGCTTCGATCTGGTCATCGTCCAGGAAGCTCTGGTCGGACTGGTCGACGGTGCCAGCGGTGATTTTGCCGGCGCAAGTGGAGCAAGCGCCCGCACGGCAGGAGTAGGGGAGGTCGATGCCCTGCTCTTCAGCAGCGTCGAGAATGTACTGGTCGTCGGGCACTTCGATGGTCTTGTTGAGACCTTCGCTCTCGGAGACCAGGGTGACCTTGTAGGAAGCCATGACTTAGTGAATGCGTACAGGGCTCCGGAAAATCCGGTCCTGCAGGACAGCACTTTTTTACTTCAATTAGGTGCCTAACCAAACGATTCCTGGCTGACTAGGGAGGAGGTCCAATCGGAGACCCCACTCCGATAAGCGTGGCTTATGGGGCTACGGCTGCTGGCGACGGATTTCCAGGAGCCCCCAGCGGCCTTGTTCCGCTTCCTTGGTGACCACCCAGCCCAACGCCCCAAGAACGTCCTTCAGGCGTGGTGCTTGATCCACCAGGAGCCCGCTGAGCAGAGCACGACCATCCGGCTGAAGCAGCCCCTCGAAGCCAGGCGACAGGGCTTCGATCACCGGGGCCAGGATGTTGCAGAGCAGCAGATCAGCGCGGCGGGGCTCAAGCAGCTCCTTCAGTCGCTCCACGGATCCGAGGGCCACCTCAAGCTCAGCCTCCGATCGGTCGTTCAGGCCACGGTTGGCGGCTGTGGCACGCACAGCCAGGGAATCGGTGTCGGCGGCCACCACTGCCTCCGCTCCCAATCCCAGTGCAGCAAGCCCCAACACACCACTGCCGCAGCCCAGGTCGGCCACCAGCCCCCCCACGGGAGGCGACTGCTCCAACGCTTCCAGGCAGAGCCGAGTGGTGGGGTGGCTTCCAGTGCCAAAGGCACTGCCCGGATCCATGCGGATCACCAGGCGGTCCGCATGCTCCGGCGGAATCTCCAGCCAGGCCGGCAGGATCAGCAGCCCCATGCCGACAGGATCCGCCTGCCAGTGCTGTTTCCAGCTGAGGCTCCAATCCTCGTCGGCCACATCGTCCCAGCGTCCTTCGGGCAGGCTGAGACCAAAGGGCTCTGCCAGCGGCTGCAGGCTGGCGATCAGCTCACGACGCTGGGGCTCCGGCCACTCTGGCTGCGGCAACCAGACCAGCAGCGTCTTGCGATCAGGCGTTTCCGGCGCATGCTGCACCGCATGGCGATGCAGCCCGAGATCCGTCAGCTTCCACACCAGCGATTCCTCCATTTCTGGAGGGCACGGCAGTGTCAGACGCCACCACATCAGAGCGTGACCGGGTGAGCTTCCTGGATGCCCTCGATCGCCGTGATCGTCTGCAGCAGGTCGGCAGGGATCGGATCATCGATGCTGAGCACCATCACCGCGTCCCCTCGCACGATCTTGCGACCCACCTGCATCGAGGCGATGTTGACGTTGTGTTCACCCAGCAGGGACCCCAGATGACCAATGATTCCGGGCATGTCCCGGTGTCGGGTGAACAGCATGTGGCTGCTCGGCGTCACATTGACCGGGAAGGCATCAATGCTGGTGATGCGTAGATCGCCATCGGCGAAGACGGCTCCAGTGACACTGCGGCTGCCCTGATCCCCGCGCGTGGTGATCTGTAGCGAGCCACCGGCGAAGTCGCGGCTGCTCTCATCCTTCACCTCCAGCACCTGAATACCGCGAGCTTTGGCCTCCAGGGAGGCATTCACGAAGTTGATGCTGTCGCCCAGCCCCGCACTGAGCAGTCCCTTCAGAGCCGCGATCACCAGAGGCTGAGACGGATGGCTGGCGAATTCACCCTGAAGCCGCAGTTCCATCTCCTTCACATGGCCACCGGCCAGCTGACTGACGAGCAGACCAACGGTCTCTGCGAGCTGCAGATGGGGCTTGAGGCGCTCCATGATCTCAGCGCTGAGGCCAGGGATGTTGACGGCACTACGGGCCGGCAGACCCAGCAGCACATCACGGATCTGCTCCGCCACGTCAATCGCCACATTCTCCTGGGCCTCCTCCGTCGAAGCGCCGAGGTGGGGGGTCAGCACGAGCCCACGCACAACCGCCCGCAGAGGGGAGTCTTCCGCGAGAGGCTCACTGGCATACACATCCAGGCCAGCCCCGGCGATCACACCGTTGTTGATGGCTTCGGCGATCGCTGCCTCATCCACAACACCACCGCGAGCACAATTAACGATGCGTGCCGTGGGTTTCATCGTGCGCAGCAGCTCCGCATTCACCAGGTTCTCGGTGTCCTTGGTGCGGGGGATGTGCAGGGTGACGTAATCGGCTGTGCGGAACAGCTCATCGAGCTCAGAGAGCTTGACCTGCATCTGCTGGGCACGGTCAGCCGCGATAAACGGGTCGTAGGCGATCACCTCCATCCCCATGGCCTGGGCGACCCGGGCGACGTGGGAGCCGATCTTGCCGAGACCGACGACGCCGAGCGTTTTCTTGTATAGCTCGTTGCCGACGTACTTCTTGCGGTCCCATTTGCCGGCCCGCATGCCGGAATGGGCTTGGGGGATATGACGCGAGAGCGTCAGCATCATGGCCAGAGCATGCTCCGCTGCAGCGATGGTGTTGCCCTCCGGGGAGTTCACCACCAGCACACCCCGCTGGGTTGCAGCAGGAACATCCACGTTGTCGACACCGACGCCCGCGCGGCCAATGATTTTGAGTCGACTCGCAGCGGCGATCACCGCTGCAGTCACCTGGGTGCCGGAACGGATCATCAAACCGTCGTACTCACCGATGATGCCGATCAGCTCGTCCTCGGAGAGACCGGTGCGCTGATCCACCTGCGCCACATGGCCAAGGATGTCGATCCCGGCCTGGTCGATCGGATCAGAGACAAGAACTTTCGTCATCGAAAGGCGCAGAACTGCCGCGCCAAACTGTAGAGATCAACATCCACCACCCCCTCCGGTTCGAAGCACAGGGTTCAGAATTCAGCGCATTGGATCTGAATGCCCCATGCCCGTCTGTGTGATGGTGATGGCCGATGCCCCATCGGCAGAAGGTCTGACCCAGCGGCTCCGCGACACCGATCTGCCGCTGCTGAAGTGTTTGACGATCCCGCCTGATGGGGATGCCATCGACAAAGTTGCTCTGCTGAACCCCAACCTGACCCGTCAGCAGCGGCAGCGCGGCATGGCCCGCTGGCTGATGCCCTTCGGCTTTCTTGCTGGGGTCACCTTTACCAAAATCACCAACCTCTCCACCTTCGCCAGCTTTGCCCCCTGGGCTGAAACCCTGATCAGCGGCCTGCTCGGCATGGGCTCCGGCCTGATGGGGAGCTACGCCGCGGCCGCCAGCGTCGATTCGGACAACGATGCTGGGGTGCGAATTCTTCGCAACCGCCGCGACGAAGGATGCTGGCTGGTGCTCCTGGAAACCCCCA
This sequence comes from Synechococcus sp. MU1611, assembly GCF_020514255.1. Taxonomy (NCBI): domain Bacteria; kingdom Bacillati; phylum Cyanobacteriota; class Cyanophyceae; order Synechococcales; family Synechococcaceae; genus Synechococcus; species Synechococcus sp. MU1611. The sequence goes on from NZ_VTLC01000006.1 coordinate 33,817, forward strand.
ATGGCATCGAGGCGCCCTGGCAGGTGATTCAACGATCGCGCCCGCAACAGGTGGTACGCCTCGACGACCTGTGATGTTGCCCCGAGAGGATCTACTAGCGGGAGCCCAGGACCCCAAAGGACTGACGGTGCTGATCGATCTGGCGGAGCAGGTTCTGCGCACCTGGCAACCGGCCTGGAGCCCCTTCCTCAGTGCACCACTCCGGGAGGAAACCCTTGCTCGGCTGGGCAGCCTGAGTGAATTGACCTGGATGAGTGACGGTGGCTATCCAGGGGCCGAGCGCCAACTGCTGCTCTGCCACCGGCGCGATGACACCCCCGACTCGGCAGCACCCGTTCAAGGTCTGCTGATCGAAGGCAACTTCCTCTTCGACCCCCTCTCCCCCGACGACCTGCGCGAGGCGTTGCAGGCGATGGGCATCGACGAGACCAGCCTTGGTGATCTCTGGGTGCGGGGCGATCGCGGCGGGCAAGGGATCTGCACCCCTAGCGCGGCGGAAGCCCTTCATGGACGCGTGGGTGCCGTCCGCGACGTGGAGATCCGCTGTGAATCGCGTCCCTTGGAACAGCTACAGCCTCCCGTGCAACGCAGCGTCCGCACCCTGCAAACCGTGGAGGCGTCCTGTCGCCTAGATGCGATTGCGTCAGCAGGATTTGGCCTGTCCCGGGCCAAGATCGTGACCCACGTCAAAGCTGGACGTCTGCGCCTCAACTGGGGGAACGTGCGGCAAGCGAGCCGTGAACTGGTGGTTGGGGACCGACTGCAACTGCAGGACCGCGGTTCTGTTGAGGTGCTCTCCCTAACACTCACAAAACGTGAGCGTTGGCGGGTTGAACTGCGCCGCAGTTGAATTGAGCCTCCCCTCCGGCTGCTACTGTTCAGCCTCGATCGAAGGAATCACAAGATTCCAATTCGATCTATTGGCGGGCGATTAGCTCAGGGGTAGAGCACTACATTGACATTGTAGGAGTCACTGGTTCAAATCCAGTATCGCCCACTTCCCTGATCGGGACTGCGTTTTCGAACTTCAGACCTTGCGATGACACGCACGATTGTCGTTGGCTTGGGTCGCTCAGGTTTGGGTGCTGCGCGTCTGCTCAAACAGCAGGATTGCGATGTCGTTGTTTTTGAACGCGGCGACAACGATGCCCTCCAGCACATCGCGGCTGAGCTGGATCAAGAGGGCATTCAGGTGGTCTTAGGGCAGCCCCTCACCCCAGAGAGCTTCCAACCCTGGCGCGAAGGCCTAGAAGCAGTGGTGATCGGACCAGGCATTCCCTGGGATCATCCAACTCTGATCCAACTGCGATCCGAGGGCATCCAGGTGCGTGGCGAGATGGACCTGGCCTGGGATGCCCTCCGCCAGATCCCCTGGATCGGCATCACCGGAACCAACGGCAAGACCACGGTCACGCACCTGCTCAGTCATGTGTTGGAGAGCTCCGGCCTGAAGGCTCCCATGGGCGGAAATATGGGGCTCTCAGCGGCTGAACTGGCTTGTCAGATCGCGGCAGGCGCCTCGCCACGGCCGGATTGGCTCGTGATGGAGCTGAGCAGCTACCAGATTGAAGCAGCACCCGCCATTGCCCCCAAGATCGGCATCTGGACAACGCTGACCCCAGACCATCTCGAGCGCCACGGCAGCCTTGAGGCCTACAGGGCCATCAAGCGTGGGCTACTCGAACGCTCGGACTGCGCCCTTTTCAATGCCGATGATCCGGACCTACGCCAACAGCGAAGCAGTTGGCAGCGCGGCACCTGGGTCAGCAGTGAAGGGGCTAGTCCGGATGGCCAGCCAGCCGATCTCTGGATTGATGCCGAGGGCTTGGTGCGAAACACCGTCACCACGCTGTTTTCTGCTGATGTCCTGGCGATGCCAGGCAGCCACAACCGTCAGAACCTTCTGCTGGTCACAGCTGCTGCATTAGCGGTCGGCCTCCCCCCCCAACAGATCGCAGACGCCCTCAGCACGTTTCCGGGCGTCCCGCATCGCCTCGAGCAACTCGGAACCCTGTCAGGAGCCACCGTGTTCAACGACAGCAAGGCCACCAACTACGACGCGGCTGAGGTGGGATTACGAGCGATGCAGGGACCGGTAGTGGTGCTTGCCGGAGGACAGACCAAACGTGGCGATGCCAGAGGATGGCTGCAGGCACTCAACACCAGGGCCTGCAGCCTGATCCTGTTCGGAGCGGGGGCTGACGAACTGGCCAGCCTGGCCAAAGCCGCGGGTTATCCAGGCGAACTGCTTCAGTGCCCCGATCTCGAAAGTGCTGTGAACGTGGCAGCGGCGGCCGTGCAGCGGAAGCATGCCTCGGCGCTCCTGCTGTCACCGGCCTGCGCCAGTTTTGATCAATACCGGGATTTCGAAGCGCGAGGCGAGCACTTCCGCTCTCTGATTCACCCCTTCTTGGACGCCGCCTGAGACAAAACGAACGCAATGGGATGCATCCGGGCCAGGCGGTCCGATGATGACCTCAAACAAGCCTGTTGACGTGGCCTTCTGGTTGATGAAAAGCGAACCCGACGCTTACGGGATCGAAGATCTTCGTCGTGAAGGCACCACGCTTTGGGACGGCATTAGGAATTACCAGGCCCGCAATTTCATGCGCAGCATGGAGGCTGGCGACCAGGCGTTCTTCTACCACTCGAATTGCAAACCTCCCGGGATCATCGGGCTGATGGAGGTTATGGAAACCGGCTTGGTGGACCCCACCCAGTTTGATCCGGCGGCCAAGTATTACGACCCCAAATCAACCACCGAGAAGCCCCGCTGGGACTGTGCTCGCCTGCGATTTCTCGGCGAGTTTGATGCTCTACTCAGTCTCGACCAGCTGCGGGAGATCTACAGCGAACAGCAGTTGCCCGTGATCAAACGCGGGAACAGGCTTTCGATCCTTCCTGTTCCGGCTGACACTGCCCACGACCTCCTCTCGCGGCTTGGCCAGCTCCACTGAGATCCCACTGGTCACCCTGTTGCCCCGGGCTTGGATCGGCTTCAGCCGCGGGCCTTGGCGTTGCGTGGGCCTGGCTGCACTGGTCCTGATCAGCGCCAGTGGCCCGGCGGTGGTCGGCCACGACCTGCGTCTAGCAGGCTCCCCGTGGCTAAACCGACTGGGGGATCTATCGGTGCTGACCAGCCTGGTGCTTCCCCTGTTGCCCCTCTTGGCCCTGCTGCGGCTGACGGATGGCCTGCTCCCTGATCGACGCGACGACCGGCCCGACCAAACCTGGCGGCAGCTTCTGCATCAAGCTTTCAGCCTGGTGCTGTTTGAGATGCTTCTCGTGCTGGGGGGGCTCGGACTGATTCAGTCGCTGAGCTGGATGCTCGGACGCTGGAGCACCGCCCTGGCCGGACTCAGCGTGGTGCTGGGGGGGCTGGTTCTGATGAGTTGGCTGTTTAGCCAAACCTTGGCCTTCCCCCTGCTGGTGTACGAGCGCTGCCGAGCTCTACAAGCGATGGACCACAGCCGCCAGCTGGTACACCGCAATGGCCTCAAGGTGCTAGCGCTACTTGGGATGCTGCTGGGGATCAATCTGCTGGGGCTGATCGGAGCGACCCTGGGGCTGCTGCTCAGCCTCCCCTTCAGCGCCCTGGTGCTAATGGCCTGCTGCCGACCTCAAACCCCATTCAGCAACGACTCCCGACGGAACATGTTTCCGACGTAAACCCGGGTGATCTCCCGCGAAGGCGTGCCGTTCTGAACCAGGAAACCGGCCAGCGCCGCCTGAACCAAACGGTATTGATCCCAATTCGGATGACCCTCGATGAATTGGGTCATGGCCTGCTGAAGGGGTTGCGGCACTTCCGATTGGAAACTCACAACACTGCTCTCAGCCGTGGAAGCTTGCTCAAGGCCTTCCGGCATCTTTTTTGTTTTTCGAAACGAACACCAGTTCTCCACACCAAAGCTTCACCGTCAAGGGGAGCCAACATGGAGCCATTCTCACGCATCTCCACATGAGATTCCTTGCTGGAAGCCACTCCTGCACTGGCCAGTGCACCAGAGAGGCCAGACCTAAGCACCCCGTCACCAACGTCAAGCGAAAACAACAAAAACCGGAGGATTTCCACAGCAGTCCTCCATAACGGCGCTTACAGCTCATCGCCTGTGGAAAAACTGTGCAGAGCTCGCGACAAAAGGCGGGGGAAATCAATGACTCGAAAATGATTAGCCACGCCAATCAATGCTGCGAGTCCCACAGAGTTCTCATCGCAGCCACCGCGGCCGCCGCCGCGGGGGCCGTCCATTCCCCTTCGGCAGCACGGCCCTCCAGCGGTGTGAGCAGGATGCGCAAGTCCCATTGATTGCGATCACCGCTCAAGCATCCCCACCAGACGCCGCGATCAAGCTCCAGCTCAATCGCTTCCTCAGGCATCAGCTGGTCAACCAGGCCCCGGTGCTGCTGCTCCAGGGTCATCACAAGATCCACCAGATCTCGCCACTCCGACTCGGTCAACTCAAAAGCCCAGCGTTCTCCTCCAACAAGAACGCAGTAGTGACCCCGGGAGGGATCCCGAGACACACGCCAACCGGCTCCCTCCTGCTGAATCACACCCAGCCGATCAACCAGGCAGCAAGTCGGGCTGGTCCTGCTCGTCACTCAATTCCACAATGGCTCGCTGAACCGGCTTGACACTGGACTCCTCCAGCAAGCCATCGAAGTCGTCGAATCGCCGCTGTTTGGCCCGGAAAGCAATCCGTACGGTCGTCAGATAACGGTTGCTTGATTGACGGATCAAGCTTTCGCCACGCTTGGCGAGATCTTTGGAGTCAACTCCGGCCGAAAGCACAGGCTTTTAAGGCAAACAGTCACACACTAATTGGTGACCGTCTCAAGCCAGCTGATCGGTGTGAAAGGGCACGTGCATGGGATAAGCCCGCTGACGAGATCCGGGCACACGCAAAACGATCTGGCGCCCCAAACCCAGAGCGGCCAGAGGCAACCGCAAATAGACGACCAAACCACTCAGCTCCTCGAGGTGAGCATCGTCAACGCACTCGATGCGGATGCTGCCCCAGCTGCGACGCATGCGACAGCTCCGCAGCGGCTCCAGCCTGTCCTGCAGTTCAGGATCTTCCCGGTAGAAGGAGAAGATCAGCTGCTGCAATCGATCCATCGCCTCCAGTCCCCTTAGTCTCATCTTGACTTCACCGTGCCCCGAGCACGGTCACAGATCGCGTGGGCGAAGAAAAGCTTCAGCATTCAGCACAGCGGGGCGGAACACTCGCCATCGATCTGGGCAGCACCACCACGGTGGTGGCGTATCAGAGTTCGACATCAGCCACAGCCGATCTGCTGAACCTGCCAGCCATTTGCAGTCGGGCCGGTGAAATCCCGAGCCTGGTTTGGAACGCGACGCAACGGCCCCTGATTGGTCGGCAGGTGCTCGATTCAGGGCTCAATGACTCCAGTGATATCCGTCTGCATCGGGACTTCAAGGGCCGCATCGGTCAAGCCGACGCCCCAGATCAGGAGGCAGCCCGCTGGGCAGGGGAACAGCTGCTTCAGCAGATCTGGAGTCGGCTCCCCCCTGACCTCGCAATTGAGCGGCTGGTGCTCACCGCCCCGGTGGAGTGCTACAGGGCTTATCGAAGCTGGTTGCTGCAGGCCTGCACCGCGCTGCCGGTGGCCGAAATTGCCCTGGTGGATGAACCCACCGCAGCAGCCATGGGTGCAGGGCTCCCGGCCGGATCCACGCTGCTGGTGGTGGACTTGGGGGGGAGCACCCTCGATCTGGCTTTGGTGGCGCTGGAAGGAGGCGAAGGTCGTGCAGCACCGATCGCACAACTGCTGCGGCTGGGGGGACGCAGCCTGGGGGACAACAGCCGCCAGATGCTGCGCACAGCCAAGGTTCTGGGCAAGGCAGGGCTGCGTCTCGGCGGCCGCGACATCGATCGCTGGATTGTGGATCGCTGTTGCCCGGGTCAACCCGCCAATTCCACCCTGCTCAACGCCGCCGAACGCCTGAAATGCCGTTTGAGCGACACCACGCTGGCCGAACGCGAGCAGCTGATGGAGTTGGCGGTGGATGACCAGGAGCATGTTCTCCGCCTGTCACGCAGCGAGCTCAACACCCTGCTGCTGGAGCGGGGATTCGGGGACGCCCTCGAACAACTTCTGGAGGCCTGTCTGGCCGGTGGTCGCCGCAACAATTGCAGCCTGGAAGATTTGGAAGGCGTCGTAGCCGTCGGAGGAGGTGCCCGGCTGCCTTTCCTGCGCCAGTGGCTCACCGAGAACACAGCACCAGCACGCTTGCTCACCCCGCCACCAGTGGAAGCCGTGGCCCTCGGCGCCCTGCGACTCACACCAGGGGTCGCCATTCGAGATGTGCTTCAACACGGCGTTTCCCTGCGCTTCTGGGATCAGCGCAGCAACAGCCACCGCTGGCATCCCCTATTCATGGCCGGACAACCTTGGCCGAGTCCGGCTCCCCTGGAACTTGTGCTGGCCGCAAGCCAGACAGGGCAAGACAGCCTGGAGGTTGTGCTGGGGGAACCAATCCCGCAGGGCAGCCACAGCGTGGTCTTTATCGATGGATTGCCGACCCTCCAAGAGCAGCCCGCAGGCGAGATCTCCCATCAGCCCTGGCCAGGCGACGCTCTGGTGCTGCCCCTCGAACCGGAAGGCGAAAAGGGCGAAGACTGCTTGAGGCTGCGCTGGAGCATTGATTCTGAAGCGCAGCTTCAGCTGGAAATCATGGATCTGCGCTCTGGAGAAGCGTGGGGCCACCCAATGCTGGGGGCTGTCCGATAACACGTCCGTCCACAGCCCCTTGGAACAGCAGCTGTCAATCCATAAAACAGATTCAGCTTTTGTTCATTCGTTCTTGGCGGCACCGCGCCATCTGCTGCTGCGGCTCTGGGGTCTCGGAACCCTGGGGCTGGTTCTGTCGATCGCAGCAGGCGCCTACTGGTGGGAAAAACAACTGCCTGAACGGCTCCAGAGTGCGCTCAACGCCAACAACTTCGAGGCCTGCATTCGCACCAGTGAGCAACTGGCATCCCTGCGCTGGTTGGGCGATGGGGCACCCAAAGAACAGGCACTCTGCCGCCGGAAGCATGCCGAACAGCTTTGGGAACAAAGTGACCCCATCGCCGCCTTAGCACTGCAGCAACAACTGGTCGCATCGGGCCACGGCGACCTTGACGTCGATCGCGAGACCCTTGAACGCTGGCGACAGGCCCTAAAGGATCAGGCTTTCGCCCTGTTTCGTCAGGGGGAACTTCAGAAAGCGCTCGACCTGCTGGAACCGCTGAAAGGCCACTCCCGCAGTTCGATCAGCCAACTCAGTGCAACGCTGATGGAGATCTGGAACCGCAATCAACTGGAACAGCGTCGGCTGGTGCAACTGGTGGAGCAGGAACGCTGGTGGGAGGCCCTGGACAGCCTCAACAAACTCGACCATCCCTGGTGGCAGCAGCAGGCCCGTGCCACCCGAGAACGGGTGGAGAGTGCGATTCAGGCTCTCGACGATGCCCAGGCGCACCAACAGCATCCAGCGGTGCATGCCGATGTCATCAGTGGTGAGGCGCTAGATGCTGCCGTCCAGGATCAATTGCGCCAAGGCCTGGACCCTTGGACGGCCTTTTCCTCAGGATGCAACCATCTCGGCGGTCGCGTCGAAGAAGACGGGCCAGAAAGTTTCTGTCGACGCGCATCTCCGAGCCCGTGACAAAATGGCTCGGTGGATGATTCAGGTGCGATGCAGGCGGGCGACAGGGTGACGGTTGAGGCATCCGTCGTGGTGTTCAACCATCCCGAACACCGGGGGCAGGCCTTTGACATGAAAGGGCAGAGCGGTGATGTGGTGAACGTCCTCAACGACTGGAAGGGACGGGTGATCAGCCCGACGCTGCCTGTGATCGTTGCCTTCGGCCGCTACAAAGCCCACTTCCGAGCCGACGAACTCAAGTCAGCGGGCTGACGCGGCTGAGGAACACCCCCTCCTCGCCATCCACATCCTGCAAACGCAGTTCGATGCTTTCGCTGCGTCGAGTTGGAACGACGCGCCCACAGAAATCAGGCTGAATAGGCAGTTCGCGATGGCCTCGATCAACCATGGCGAGCAGCATCACCCGTTGCGGACGTCCCCAACTCTGCAGTGCTTCCAGCGCAGCACGCACCGTCCGACCAGTGAAGATCACGTCGTCCACAAGGATCACCAGACGATCCTCAATGCTGTTGGGCAGCGATGTCAGCTGGGGCAAACGGGTCCCGATGCGCTCCAGATCGTCGCGATGGAATGTGGGATCGATCGAACCCTGAGAGATAGCGTGACCCGTCAGCCTTTCCAACTCACCCGCCAGAACCCTGGACAGCTGAACACCTCGTGTTGGGATGCCCAGCAACATGAGCCTGCGGCTGTCTTCGGCACTCTCCAGCACCTGAGACGCCAAGCGCGTCAGGGTGAAACCAAGCTCGCGCTCCGAGAGAATTTCAATCCTGTCAGGGTCAGCCATGGGTGATAAAGCAGTGCAGCGGTGTGGGGATCGGGTGAAACTGCAGCCTGAGGGCTGACGGAGCGTTAGGTTGATTCTGCAAAAGTCCTTAAGAACCGTCGGTCGCGGGTGAACGTGGGGAACAGCACTACCAACGGTTCAGGTCGCTCCGGAACAGTGGCACCTGTTGTCCTCGCCATTCTTGATGGCTGGGGCCACCGGGACGCAAGCGAGCACAACGCGATCCAACAAAGCGGCACACCGGTGATGGATGCCCTGTGGCATGCGTATCCGCACACGCTGATTGAAGCCAGCGGATCCCACGTTGGCCTGCCCGATCAGCAGATGGGCAATTCAGAGGTAGGCCACCTAACCATCGGTGCGGGGCGCATCATCCGCCAAGAGTTGGTGCGGATCAGCGACACCGTGCGCAGCAATCAACTGGGTACGAGACCGGTGCTCAAGGCGCTGGTGGAACGGATCCAACAACGGGGAGGGACCCTGCACCTGCTGGGCCTCTGCTCCGATGGCGGTGTCCACAGCCATGTGAACCACCTCTGTGGACTGATCCAGTGGGCTGCCGATAGCGGCCTCTCCGATGTCGCCGTCCATGCCATCACTGATGGTCGCGACACACCAACCCAGAGCGCACCGAACTACATCAGCCAGGTTGAAGAAGCTCTAAGCAGATGCGGCGTGGGCCAGCTCACCAGCCTCTGTGGCCGTTACTGGGCCATGGACCGGGACCAGCGCTGGGACCGCACCGAAAAGGCCTACAACCTCTACACCGATCCGGAGATCGCCGTTGACAGCCGCAAACCTGATCAGGTGCTGGCTGCCAGTTATGCCGAGGGAATCACCGATGAATTCCTCGAACCAGTGCGCCTGCAGAACAGCGTCATCAAGGACGGCGACAGTGTTCTGGTCTTCAACTTCCGCCCCGATCGCGCTCGTCAAATCGTGCAGGCGCTCTGCCTTGCAGACTTTGAATCGTTCGAGCGCAGCCGCGTTCCCTCATTGGACGTGGTGACCTTCACCCAGGTCGAACAGGATCTGCCCGTCCACGTCGTCTTCCCACCGGAGCCGCTCGACCAGCTGCTGGGCCAAGTGGTGGCTGACGCGGGGCTTAAGCAGTACCGCACAGCCGAGACCGAGAAATATCCCCATGTCACCTACTTCATGAACGGCGGGATCGAACAACCCTTGGATGGAGAAGATCGCCACCTGGTGCCCTCTCCAAGAGTCGCCACCTATGACCTTTCACCGGCGATGTCTGCCGAGCAACTCACCGACAGCTGCGTTGCTGCCATCAAAAAGGCTGAATATTCGCTGATTGTGATCAACTACGCCAACCCCGACATGGTTGGGCATACCGGTGTAATGGATGCCGCGAAGGAGGCGATCCAAACCGTGGATGGCTGCATTGGTCGGCTGTTGGATGCGGTAGGCCGTCAGGGTGGAACCATGCTGATCACGGCCGATCACGGCAATGCAGAATTGATGGAGGGACCGGATGGACAGGCGTGGACAGCCCACACCACCAATCCTGTGCCCGCGATCCTCATCGAGGGAGAACGGCGCAAGCTTCCTGGCCATGGCAATGGGATCACACTCCGCGATAACGGAGGTCTGGCCGATATTGCACCAACCTTGCTTCAGATCCTCGACCTGCCGCAACCGGAGGCCATGACCGGTCTCAGCCTTATTGCGCCAATGTCCAACATGGACCCATCCCCCAAAACCGCTCGCTTGCCTCTCTCTGTCTGATGTTGACCTCAATTCTGTCCTGGAGCTGGATCGGCACCGGCATTCTTCTCATTGTCCTGGTGCTGCTGCACAGCCCTAAAGGTGATGGCATGGGTGGACTGGCTGCCAGCGGCAGCTCAATGTTCAGCAGCGCCAGTAGCGCGGAAGCAACGTTAAATCGGCTGACATGGACCTGTCTCGCGCTGTTCCTGTCCTTGGCCGTGATCCTGAGTGCTGGCTGGTTGACCTAAACAAACCAGCACTCAGGAACTCACAATTTCTGCGCGCATACTCTGCATACATGCATTTTGAATCCTGCGATCGAAATGACCTATATCTTCTGCATTACGACTCTGCTCTGTATCTCTAGCAAGATCCAGTAACTCTTCCTCTAACAAAAGCGAGGCCTCATCAGATGGCTGGAAATAACTAAAATCAACAGACATTAATTCGCAATACTGCTTATTACTCGACGATGCCCTGCAGTCGAGATGACCGATCAGGGAATTCTGAAGACGAGGAGAAAATAATGAATCAAACTCAGCCATTAGATCCTGACCAGCAGACAGACGCTTGCAAACACGAAAGAGCCATCGATTCCCTTCATGGGGGTGCGGAAAAAACGACTGCTGCAATGGCCGCAATGAGCTGAGATAAGCAGACATCCCATGAATCAATACTGGATGAAAGGAAAGATTCTTTCGCACATCAAATGATTCCAGCTCTTCAAGCTCCAAAGGTATCCCTGTCGAAGATAGAAAATGCTCAAGCAATGAGTAAGGATTGGAGCGTGTTGGGATATGGCAACTCACGACCGTGACAGAATCACCAAGACTCTTGACCCCGTCACAAAAACGCCGATAGTTGGAGTGCCAATTGCGATCTTTACCAACAAGAGACAAAGCAAGTAAGCTACGCTCAAGAGCCGTGAATTGACGCCAATTTAAATTATATTTTGACAAAACCTTTAAATCGCTAAGAAGCTTCTTTCGATCTCGAAAAAACCATTGAGAGAACGCAGAAACATGATAATTAGATTGCAATCTGGAATAGCCAGAAACAACAACATGATCGAATGAATGCTTCTCCAATGCCCGCTCCGCTATCGAACACACCAAAGCTGGACGATTACCCAACATTTCATGGCTGACAACAACCTTGGAACTCGATTGGCCGGAAAGAACAAGATCGACATAATGAAAAGCGGTTTTACTATTCTTCTTCAGAGCTTGATCTGCATCACGTAGTTTCTCAGGATTTAAAAAGCAAAATCCAAGGCCACCCTTTGATGCCTGAGCAACAAGCCGCAGAGAGGCTTGAAGGGAGGAAGAAGCACACTTCTGAGCTCCAACATGAATGACCAGCTTTCGCGTCACTTAAAACCTCAGAAGCCCCTATTTCAATAAAGGTTAGAGCAAAATAGCGACTTAATGCAATGCCTAAAATTTTCACTACAGAATGCAAACGATGACGTCAAGGCCAATGCTAAAGTTGTAGGGATAACTGGAGTGCAGTGAAAAAAACAAAGCTTTTCCTGCACATTGGTCATGGCAAAACTGGCACTTCCGCCATCCAGTCATCCCTTGCTATCGCTTCAAACGATTTAGCCGAGCAAGGAATCAGTTATCCCATTCAGCAATCACTCCGGGATCGAGCATCTCGACTGGAAATCACGTCCGGAAATTGGGAGCCCAAATCCGAAGTGAGCTTGAGCGATGAATTGCTCGAAATCGCCGCAAATAATGGAGATAATTTAAAAATTATTTTAAGTTCGGAATCACTTTTTTGGCTGGTTCCAGAATTAATTCAAAACAAAAGCAAGTGGGAGAACAATATTGACATGCACATCATTCTGGCAGTACGAGAGATCGAAGAGATGCTTTCTTCAGAATACCAACAACGCGTTAAGCGACATGGAGACTCTATGCCACTAGAGCAATTCCTTCGAGCAAGACATTTCATATCATCCCATCATGCAAAGGCTGCTGAAATCATTGAATTAATGAATGAGTCAAATATCTCCAATACAATAATTAATTACTCCAGGCACAAACGAGACATCTCACAATTAATTTTCAAATTGGTTGGTGCCGAAGAACTCTATCCCGAAGACCAGATGGCTGGAGCAATCATCAACCGAAGTCTAAGCCGAAAAGAACTTGAGATGCTGATCACGATCAACGCTCTTTACTACAGCAAATTTCCATGGATTAGTACAAGAATTTCAGACGCATTGATCAAAAGTCAACCTCAGATCGAGGCCCAGCAATGCAAACTTATCAAGCCACAGCTGGAGAAAGTCTACGAACAAAACGATGCCTATCTTCAAACAATTAATGCATGCCTTGACCCAAATGAACAATTAACAATGCTCTCAACTCTCAGCCATGAAGTAATACAAGAGAGTTCGCCCGAACAAGTTCAAAAAATTCGTGACGAGGAAACCATATCTATCTGCCTTATCGGAGATACACTCCAACAGACATTGACCAATGAGTCCAAGCGAAAACTCTCCAACGACACCGTAGACGCCATCATCGAATTGAGCCAGTCGGGGAAAGTTTCGAAAACCACGGAGGTTGAACTTTTGGAAGTCGCCAAAGAGAATCGACCCCAAGGATTAAAATTAGGAAAACTATTGGAACGCGCGAGGACAGAACTTTCAAAGCTTTAAACCGCGAGTCGATAAAGCTCGACCACGACATACAGAGAAAATATATTCCACGAAAATCACTGGAAAGAAAATACCACCAAAATAGAGGAATCCAAACTTAACTTAGAAACGATCCAAGCCAGTCACCAATTATCAAATCAAGAGATACAAAACAGGCTTATACCCAGGCTCTCATCTTGACAACTGATGTCAGTATCAATATAAAATTCCCCAGCCAAGAGCTGCTACCAACAACATTGCACATTGAGCGCACTCAATGAATAGCAAGGATGTATAATTTGAAACGAGAGCAAGGTGCTTAAATGAAAAAAAAATTAAACTCAAAAAAGCCAGAGAAATACAATTTTTTCATCCCACCAAAACTATCAAGCTCTCTTGCAGAAGAAGTCTGCAGTCCACTATGGAAAAAAATAATCAGTTCAATTGAAAACCAAGAAGTCGAAATAATCCTCGAAATAGTTAAAGGGATTGACACATGTGAAGGCATATTGCACTTACCTCATCCTTTTATAGATGCTGTGGACACATTCCCAGTTAAAAGCATGCGTCATGGAATGTGCAACTTTATTTTCTTTCATGACTCAACCAATCGGCACCGTTGGATATTGTGTCAATCTACTTCGTTCGTTGATGCTATTTTTTCAGAAACACATTCAGGCAAGCACAAATCTTCGCCCAATGACAATCAAATACTAAACCACATCAATAGAGTTATCAAAAACTATAATAAAGCTGGCCTAACGCAAAGCTGGGCAGAGCAAGCGATATTTTCTGGGTACTTACTTGATCAATTAAGACCATATCATCACTTCTACGACCAACTCAAGTGGCTGGTGCATTTAAAAACTAAAAAGCCAATTATTAGCAATAATTCATTTTTTATCCCAAAAAGTCTAAAAAGGAGAACGCCTTCAACAACAGATCAGCCTACATTTTCTATGTTCCCATTGGTCATTGGATCAACTCAATTGGGGACGAAGCTTGACAAATATACCGACGAAATGGAAAAAGTTGTCCATGACGACAGCTTAAAAGGTCTCCATGGATGGAATACAGCAATTAATAAGCTAAAAAAATTAACGGGTAAAAAAAGAACTCTTACCCTTTGGTTTGGCATTTCTGGGCAAAAAAGAATATGGGTCGAGCAAGAAGACTTTCTACCAACTCTTGTGGAAAACCTAAAACCATGGTTCGATTCGTTTGTATTCTTAATTGATGGATTCACGCAATATGAATACACTGATGGGCAGCCCATCAAGGGCAGCAAGTCAACTCCCATTGGTCAAGACCTTGTGGTTGTCGATTCGATAAGGCATAAACTATTGCCTTATTCAAACGCTTCTATCGTCAACCTTGTTGGTCAAACTTATCGAAAAAAAATTCAATGGTGCCAGTCTGTTGACTTTTTTATTGCAAACGCTGGTGCAGGCCAGCTAGTTCCTCATCGATTTTGCAAAAAGCCAGGTATTTTACATTCCAACGAGAAACATTGTGTTTTTTCTATGGGAATCAACAATACAACCGTGAAACTGGTCGACAAGTCGCTCGTGAGCGATGTCGGAAACTTGTTTGCTAGTGATAGAAGAAAGAAGGCAGATGTATCAGGTTCTGGATTAATTAGCTACAGCATACACATAGAAGTTGTCATAAATATGATCATAACCATGTTGAATTTAAGTGAACGGCTAGTGCCGATCACCACCGATCTTTAGTAATAAGTTAGTCAAAGGCCTGGTGCCTTCAGGCCTGATCCAAAGAAGGCAAGTTCCTTATGAACGCGATCCAACTCATACAACATTTTGGTTTCTTTCTTTTCGAGGATCTCAACACGTTTCAAAAGATCTTCTAACAATTTATTTTGCAGTGATTCAACTTGAACTTGCCTTTTTTGTACGCCTTGTGATGGTGGTGCCGCAGACCCTGCTGTAGAAAGAATTCCTCCATCCGTTTCGACGTACAACAACGCCAGACGCTCCAATACCTTGGAGTAAGCCTTGTCTTGGCGTCGACAGAGATCCTTAAAACGCTGGAGCGTCTCCGGGGCGAACTGAGCGGCAAAGGCACCAAGGCGCTGTGGCATTTGTCCCGACAGAACCAGACGAATCAATACATTAACCCGCGCACTTCTGCACCCCTACTCATTCATGTCTTGCAGCTGAAACCGCACCCCAACCGTTCGATGTCTTGAAGGGTCTAGATCTGACAAGGCAATGACTGAGTCAAAAAAAGAGGCCCCGCAGGACCTCTTGATATGACTGGGATGTGGGTGATTCGGTGGTTTGCGAACCACCCGCACAGACGTCAATAGTCGAAGTCACCGCCGCCCATGCCACCGGCAGGAGCTGCTTCCTTCTTCTCAGGCAAGTCAGCCACGATGCACTCAGTGGTCAACACCATGCCAGCAATCGATGCGGCATTCTGCAGACCGGAGCGGGTCACCTTGGCGGGGTCAACGATGCCGGCAGCCAGCATGTCGACGTACTCGCCGGAAGCTGCGTTGAAGCCCTCGGCACCTGCGCGAGCCTTGACGTTCTCAGCCACAACAGCACCGTTGGCACCTGCGTTTTCAGCGATGCGCATCAGCGGAGCGGTCAGAGCAGCAGCCACGATGTTGGCGCCAATCAGCTCCTCGCCAGAGAGGCTGGAGGCAGCCCACTGCTCCAGGGCCGGAGCCAGGTGAGCCAGGGTGGTGCCACCACCAGGAACAATGCCTTCCTCAACAGCCGCCTTGGTGGCGTTGATGGCGTCCTCGAGACGGAGTTTCTTGTCCTTCATCTCAGTTTCGGTGGCCGCACCCACCTTCACCACAGCGACGCCACCGGCCAGTTTGGCCAGGCGCTCCTGCAGCTTCTCCTTGTCGTAGGTGGAGTCGGTCTCGTCCATCTGCTTCTTGATCTGTTCGCAGCGGGCGCCGACAGCCGCCTCGTTGCCCTCGGCAACGATGGTGGTGGTGTCTTTGTTGATGGTGATGCGGCGGGCGGTGCCCAACATCTCCAGCTTGGCGTTCTCCAGCTTGAGGCCAGCGTCCTCGGTAATCAGCTGACCATTGGTCAGAACAGCCATGTCTTCCAACATGGCCTTGCGGCGATCGCCGAAACCAGGAGCCTTCACAGCAGCAACGTTCAACACGCCCCGCAGACGATTCACCACCAGGGTGGCGAGAGCTTCCTTCTCGATGTCCTCAGCAATGATCAGCAGAGGCTTGCCGGTCCGTGCGATCTGCTCCAGCACAGGCACGAGATCCTGAACCAGGCCGATCTTCTTGTCGGTGAGCAGGATGTAGGGCTCGTCGAGGACGGCTTCCATCCGCTCGGTGTCAGTCGCGAAATAAGGGGAGATGTAGCCCTTGTCGAAACGCATGCCCTCGGTGACCTCGAGCTCGGTCTCCATGGACTTGCCCTCTTCGAGGGAAATCACACCTTCCTTGCCAACCTTGTCCATGGCATCGGCAATCATCTTGCCGACTTCTTCGTCGTTGCCGGCAGAGATGGTGCCGACCTGAGCGATGGCGTTGCTGTCAGCGATGGGCTTGGCCATTTCCTGGATCTTGCTTACCAGGAAATCGGAGGCCTTGTCGATGCCCTTTTTCAGAGTGATCGCATTGGCACCGGCGGCCACGTTGCGCAAACCGGCCTTGACCATGGCGTGAGCCAGGACGGTGGCGGTGGTGGTGCCGTCACCGGCAGCGTCGTTTGTTTTCGAGGCGGCCTGGCGGATCAGAGCAACACCGGTGTTCTCGATGTGATCTTCAAGCTCGATCTCCTTGGCGATGGTGACACCGTCATTGATGATCTGGGGTGCACCGAACTTCTTCTCCAGCACCACGTTGCGGCCCTTGGGACCCAGGGTCACCGCAACGGCTTCAGCCAGGATGTCGATGCCTTTCTCGAGAGCGCGACGGGCGTTCTCGTTGTAAATGATGCGCTTTGCCATGGAAGGCGTTTCCTAATGAAGAGGATGAATGATGAATAGGGATGGCTGAGCCGCAACTCAGCAGAGCTGATCTCAGTTGACGACAGCCAGGATGTCTTTCTCGGACAGCAGCACGTATTCATCGCTGCCGAGCTTGATGTCGGTGCCGGCGTACTTGCTGTAGAGGACCTTGTCGCCCACACCGACTTCGGGAGCCTGACGGCTGCCATCGTCGTTGCGCTTGCCGGGGCCCACTTGAACCACTTCACCCACTTGGGGCTTTTCCTTTGCGGTATCGGGCAGAAGGATGCCGCCGGCGGTCTTCTCTTCGGATTCGGAGACCTTGATGAAGATGCGGTCGCCGAGCGGTTTAACAGTTGAGACGCTGAGAGAAACAGCAGCCATGGGTACTTGCAGGAGCAGGGACAGGGCGCAATGCGCCACGCATCGAACCGAGTTGGCACTCGATGCCGATGAGTGCCAACGTATGCAATCGGGCGGCCCCTTTTCTAGTCCTAGAGCTGTGCGGGTGTCCGAACCGCAGGCTGTGCCGACCCAACCGATGGGAGCGTTGAACTGACAGTGGTATGGTTGCGCCGCTCTGAATGGGTCCGAGCGCGTAGCGCCTGTTCCCGCAACTCTCCTTACCTATGGTCGCTTCTGCTCCTGCATCTGCTGGCACCAAGGGTGTGATCCGTCAGGTGATCGGCCCGGTTCTGGACGTGGAATTTCCCGCAGGGAAATTGCCCAAGATCTATAACGCCCTGCGCATCGAGGGCAAAAACCCCGCAGGTGATGACGTCGCTCTGACGGCTGAAGTTCAACAGCTGCTGGGTGACCACCGTGTTCGCGCCGTTGCCATGAGTGGCACCGACGGACTCGTCCGCGGCATGGAAGCCGTCGACACCGGTGCACCGATCTCAGTGCCCGTCGGCGAAGCCACCCTGGGCAGAATCTTCAACGTTCTCGGCGAGCCCGTTGACGAGCAAGGACCTGTCAACACCACAACCACTGCTCCCATCCACCGCGAGGCGCCCAACCTCACCGAACTGGAAACAAAGCCCAAGGTTTTCGAAACCGGCATCAAGGTGATCGATCTGCTGGCTCCTTACCGCCAAGGCGGAAAGGTGGGCCTGTTCGGCGGTGCCGGCGTGGGTAAAACCGTGCTGATTCAGGAGCTGATCAACAACATCGCCAAAGAGCATGGCGGTGTGTCTGTCTTTGGCGGCGTGGGCGAGCGCACCCGCGAAGGCAACGACCTCTATGAGGAATTCAAAGAGTCTGGCGTGATCAACGCTGACGACCTTTCCAAGTCGAAGGTGGCCCTTTGCTACGGCCAGATGAACGAGCCCCCCGGCGCCCGGATGCGCGTGGGTCTCTCCGCTCTGACCATGGCGGAGCACTTCCGCGACGTGAACAAGCAGGACGTTCTGCTGTTCGTCGACAACATCTTCCGATTCGTGCAGGCCGGTTCCGAAGTGTCCGCACTTCTCGGCCGCATGCCTTCCGCTGTGGGCTACCAGCCCACCCTCGGCACCGACGTGGGTGCTCTCCAAGAGCGTGTTGCCTCAACCGTTGAGGGATCCATCACCTCGATTCAGGCGGTTTACGTCCCTGCTGACGACCTGACCGACCCCGCTCCTGCGACCACCTTTGCTCACCTCGATGCCACCACGGTGCTGAACCGTGCCCTGGCCTCCAAAGGCATCTACCCCGCTGTGGACCCTTTGGATTCCACCAGCACCATGCTGCAGCCAGCAGTGGTGGGTGACGAGCACTACCGCACCGCACGCGCAGTGCAGTCCACCCTGCAGCGCTACAAGGAACTCCAGGACATCATCGCGATTCTGGGTCTCGACGAACTGTCGGAAGACGACCGTCGCACCGTGGATCGTGCCCGCAAGGTGGAGAAATTCCTCTCCCAGCCCTTCTTCGTGGCTGAAATCTTTACCGGCATGCCCGGTAAGTACGTGAAGCTGGACGACACCATCGCCGGTTTCAACCAGATCCTCGCCGGCGAGCTGGACAGCCTCCCCGAAGCCGCCTTCTACCTGGTGGGCAACATCGAGGAAGTGAAAGCCAAGGCCGAGAAGATCGCCGCCGAAACCAAGTGATCCTTGCGGGGGTGTGATTCACACCCCCAATCACGTGTTTCTCGACAGTCCGTTCTCTTTTCGAACCAAGGTTCATGTCCCTCACCCTCCGCGTGCTGGCAACAGACCAGAACGTCTTTGATGGCAGCGCCGACGAGGTGATCCTGCCTAGTACCACCGGTCAACTCGGCATCCTGCCCGGCCACATTTCGCTGCTCACCGCCATCGACATCGGTGTTCTGCGGGTTCGTGCCAACGGAGCCTGGAACTCCATCGCTCTGATGGGTGGTTTCGCCGAAGTCGATGCCGACGAAGTCACCGTTCTGGTGAACAAAGCCGAACTGGGCAGCGCCATCGATGCCGGTACCGCCGAAGCCGCCTTCCAGAAAGCCTCAACCGTCGTGGCTGGCATGGAAGGCCAACCGGCTTCTCCGGAAAAGCTCAAGGCACAGCAACAGCTGAATGAAGCCAGGGCTCGCCTGCAAGCCAGTAAAACTCCCGACTGATTCATCTGCTTCGCAGATTGACTCCAATACGCCAGGGGCTCACGCTCCTGGCTTTTTTGATGGTTCATCCGGATCACCACCTACCTTCGGGCAGACACAAAAAAACCTGCCCGAAGGCAGGTTTGGATGAACAACCTGGAGAAAGGGTTCAGGCGGTACCGCAGAACGTGACGTCGGGGAACTTGACCTTGGCCTCGTCGAGGCTCTTGCCCTTGCCTTCCTCCTGCCAGTAGTTGATCACCTCAGTGGCTTGGTTGAGCACTTCAACCCGCTCGTTATCGGTGATCCAGCTCTTCCCTTCCAGCTCGGTCTTCAAGCTTTCCCAGGCATCCTCACGGGGCCAGAAGAAGTAGGAGGTGAGGGGACTGGGGCCACCGCCGACGATCTGATCAACGGCAAGGGCCACGTTGTCGGGAAGCCAGAGGATCTTCAGCAGGAAGCGGCCCTCGTCGGCCTTAGGGGTGTAGCCGGAGGGAACACCATCGGCGTCGATGGTTGCCGTGGCCAGAGCCGCGGCGGCACCCTTCAGAACAGGACGGCCTTCACCCTCGCTGGCTGCAGGCTTTTCAGTGGTTTCAGCTGCCTGGGTGGCGCCTTCAGCCGCGTCGGCGGACGGAGTCGCGACCTCCTGGTCGGTAGGGGCAGCGCCTTCGGTGACCGGCATGGTGTCAGCGCTCAAGACAGAAATACAAACAACTAACCTACCAGCCGCTCCCCATCAGACGTTCTGGGATCTCCAACCATCCTGCTGTTCGACATTGATGGTGTGATCCGCGATGTCGCTGGCAGTTACCGAAGGGCCCTCCAATGCACTGTCCAGCACTACTGCGGTTGGCAGCCCAGCGCCGATGCCATCGATGCACTGAAGGCTGAAGGGGCCTGGAACAACGACTGGGACGCCAGCCTTGAATTGCTGCGGCGCCACGGCGCTGCTCTGCCGGATCGGACCGCACTGATCGATGTCTTCAGCGACTTTTACTTCGGCGGAGATCCAGAGGGGGACCCCAGTCACTGGACTGGATTCATCGGCGATGAGCCCCTGCTGGTGGACGCCAGCTTTTTCGCCACGCTCTCCCAGAGGAAGATGCGCTGGGGATTCGTGAGCGGTGCTGAGCCGCCCTCAGCACGCTTCGTGCTGCAGCAGCGACTGGGGCTCCAGGATCCACCCTTGATCGCGATGGGAGATGCCCCCGACAAACCAGATCCCACAGGCTTGATCCGCCTGGCCAAGGCTCTGGGGGCGGACATCGAGGGAGCTCGGGTGGCTTATCTCGGCGACACCGTGGCCGATGTGCACACCGTGATTCAAGCCCGAGAACGCTGGCCGGAGCAACGGTTCGTGAGTCTTGCTGTGGTGCCACCTCACCTGCAGACCGCGGGGCAGGCACAGGCGCGAACAATCTATGAACAACGGCTGCAGGAGGCCGGCGCTGATCTGGTGCTGAACAACACCAATGCGCTGCTGAGCTGGGAGGGAGCTATGGCATGAGGGCGGCCGTTCTCCGCGAAACTCCCCTACTCATCGGGATCCTGGCCCTAATCAGCCTGGAAACCACAACAGTGCTCGACTGGCTGCTCCTGCAACCCGCACTGCCCGTCCTCACGGGTCTTGGCCTGCTCAGTGTGCTGGTGCTGCTGATGGCGCGGGGAGTGGCGCACCATGCCGACCAACTGGCGGAGCAACTCGCGGAGCCCCTGGGGACCCTGGTGCTGACCGGATCCGTGATCGTGATTGAGCTAGCCCTGATTGCCTCCACGATGCTGACGGGAGACAGCAACCCGACCCTGGCCCGCGACTCGATGTTCTCGGTGCTGATGATCGTGCTCACGGGGGTGAAGGGCGTGACCTTAATCGTGGCCGCCAGGTTTCAGAGACAGGGCCGAACCCAGCCCATGCAGCTGGAAGACCTGGCAGCTGTAAATCAGAGCGGTTCAAGTGCCTACATCAATCTGATCACCACCATGAGCGTTCTGGCTCTGGTACTTCCAAACTTCAGCCAGGACAGCCTCGAGGCCAACTACTCGCTGCCAATCAATTGGCTGCTGACGTTCGTGTCGATCAGCCTTTACGGAATTTTTCTGGGCGGCCAGGTCGGCCGCTACCGCAACCTCTTCATCGATACCGCTCAGCAACAAGGCTCCGAGCACCTTTCCCTGGCGGAAAGCAGCTCAGCGGAACCAACACCCCATGACGAATCTCAGAGCTCAATCCGGCAAAACGTAGGTCTGATGGCAGCAGGCCTTCTGGTGCTGGTGCTGATCGCAGAATCGATGGGCAGCCTGATCGAAACCGGCATCAACGACCTTGGCCTGCCCAGCTCCCTCGGCGGTTTGCTCGTGGGCTTGCTGGTGGTGGCACCAGAAGCTCTCAATGCCTTCCAGGCCGCAGGGAAAGGGGAGTTGCAGCGGTCGCTCAACACTCTCTACGGCTCGTCCCTGGCGACCCTCTGCCTCACGGTGCCGGCAGTTCTGGCGATCGGTGAATTCACAGGAACCGATGTGATCCTCGGACTGGATCCGATCGAAACGGTGCTGCTGGTGCTGACGCTGATCCTGGTGCGGCCGATCAGCGGCCGCGTCAGCGAAATGGATGGCCTGATGCTGCTCACCGTGGGCGTGGTCTGGGTGGCCCTCCAGGTGGTGAGCTGATCCTGGGTCAGCGTTCCATCGCGGCAACGCTCTTCATGGCACCAGCAGTGAGCACCTCATGGCCGGTCTCGGTAACGGCAACGTCGTCTTCGATGCGGATGCCGATGCCTTTCCAGCGATCGTCGATCTCAGGCTGACCTTCAGGCACGGCGAGCCGATCGCTGACGTAAAGGCCTGGTTCCACCGTGAGCACCATGCCCGACTCCAGCGGAGCGGGTTGCTCCCCGAGCCGATAAGCACCCACGTCATGCACATCCAGACCCAGCCAATGGCCGGTGCGGTGCATGTACAGGTGGCGGTAGTCGCCCCGCTCGATGATCCCGTCCACGTCCCCGATCAGCAGGCCCAGATCCACCAGCCCATCAACAAGCAAGCGTAGGGCTGTGGCGTGCACCGCATCAGCGGTGCCTCCTGGGGCCACGACAGCAACAGCAGCCTCCTGGGCTGCCAACACCAGGCTGTAGAGCTCCCGCTGTTCCGCCGAGAAGCGGCCATTCACAGGGAAGGTTCGGGTGATATCGCCGTTGTAGTAATCCTCCAGCGAACAGCCGGCATCAATCAGCAGCAGGTCTCCGTCCTGGAGGGGTGCCGTGTTGGCGGTGTAGTGCAGCACGCAGGCGTTGTCGCCACCGGCCACGATGGAGCCGTAGGCCGGGCCGCGGGCACCTTGGCTGCGGAAGTGGGCTTCGATCGCCGCCTGCACCTCAGCCTCATTCATACCGGGGCGGGTGATCGAACGGGCCAATTCGTGGGCTTCGGCGGAGATGCGACAAGCCTCCCTTAGCCGTTCCAGCTCGTGGGGCTCCTTGCGCAGGCGCAGGCGCTGCAAGATCGGGGTTGGTGCCACCAAGCCCAAGGCGGCCGTTCCCGTGCGGGCAAAGGTGTCGAGCTGTCGCCCCCAGGCGGAGAGCACCATCGATTCGACAGAAGCGTGACGGCCAACCCGAAAGGCAATGGCTTCGGCACCGGCGAGGTACTCCGGCAGTTTTGCGCTCAACTGATCCAACGGATGGGCTACGTCCGCGCCGTAACGCTCCACAGCTCCCTCAGTGCCCCAACGAATCCCCGTCCACACCTCAGCCGCAGGGTCCTTGGGCTGCACGAACAGCACGTAACGCTCTCCCTCCGGCCGATGCGGCAGCAACAAGGCCACTGCATCGGGCTCATCAAAACCGGTGAGATAGAAAAAATCGCTGTCCTGACGGAAGGGCCATTCGCAGTCGGCGTGGTGGGTGGCCAATGCGGCAGCGGGAATCACCGCAGCGGCTGCGCCCAGTTGCTCCAGGAACAGGGCGCGACGACGCGCATGGATTCCGGAATCGAAGCCGTTCACAGCAGCAGAGAGTTCAGAGGAACAGGATGGCAGTTGGCAAGGCCAAACTGGCCAAGGCCTCTACGATGCAAGGAGTTTCAGACGGCAATGAGCTCCGACCTCCTGGTGCTGTTGCTGATGGTTTTGGTGGTGCTGTTGGGCTCGGCCCTCTGCTCCGGCGTGGAAGCCGCCTTACTCACGGTGAGTCCGATCCGAGTGCACGAACTGGCGGCCCGGGAGCGCCCCGTACCCGGAGCCCGCAGGCTGGCGCAGTTGCGCAAGCGCCTGGGACGCACCTTGTCTGCCCTCGTGATCGCAAACAACGGCTTCAACATTTTCGGGAGCCTGATGCTGGGCGGTTACGCCGCCTGGGTGTTCGAGCAACGCAACATCAGCGGCGCCGCCCTGCCGGTGTTCTCGGTGGGCCTGACCGTGTTGGTGATCCTGTTGGGCGAAATCCTGCCCAAAGCCCTCGGAAGTCGCCTGGCACTGCCAGTGGCCCTGGCCAGCGCACCACTTCTTCACTGGCTTGGCCTGGCGCTCAGGCCGCTTGTGCTGTTGCTGGAGAGAATGCTTCCGGCCATCACCGCAGAAGCGGAGCTCAGCACCAACGAAGAGGAAATCCGTCTGCTGGCTCGCCTGGGCTCACAGAAGGGAGAAATCGAGGCCGACGAAGCCGCGATGATCGGCAAGGTCTTTCAGCTGAACGATCTCACTGCCCGTGACCTGATGACGCCGCGGGTGGCGGCACCAACCCTTGATGGCGGCCTGAGCATCGAAGCCCAGCGGGCCCAGCTGATGAGCAACAACGACCCCTGGTGGGTGGTGCTCGGCGATCAGGTGGACAAAGTGCTTGGGGTGGCCAGCCGCGAACGGGTGCTCACAGCTCTGTTGGAAAACCGTGGCCTGCTGACCCCCGTCGACCTCTGCGAACCGGTGGAGTATGTGCCGGAGATGATCCGGGCCGATCGACTGCTGACGGGGTTCCGGCGCGACAGCAGCGGAGTGCGCGTGGTGGTGGATGAATTCGGAGGATTTGTTGGCGTGATCGGCGCCGAATCGGTTCTGGCGGTGCTGGCCGGGTGGTGGCGCAAGCCGGCAGCATGAGCGGGATGCAACCCACCCCACCCCACACCGTCGAACGCTGCCAGGTGCTGCTGGAGCGCTGGAGGAACCAGCTGCAGCTGAGCGCCAAGGAACGGGGACTGCTGGGGGGTGACTTGCGGCTTCTGGATCGTCAACTGCAACGGCTGCAGCAACGGCGCCTGCGCATTGCGCTGTTTGGTCGGGTGGGGGTTGGCAAATCCAGCCTGATCAATGCATTGATCCAACGCCCGCTGCTGCAGACGGATGTCGCTCACGGCAGCACCCGGCGGCAACAGGCGGTGGATTGGCCCATGGACATTGCTGGGCTGACCAGAGTTGAGCTAGTGGACACCCCTGGAATCGATGAAATCGATGCCGCCGGGCGGGCTCGATTGGCCTCCCGTGTGGCCATGGGAGCCGACCTTGTATTGCTGGTGCTGGACAGCGACTTAACCCGGGCTGACCTGGAGGCCTTGACCACGCTTTTAGCCAGTGGAAAGCCCCTACAAGTGGTTTTGAATCGCAGCGATCGCTGGCCGGAGCAGGAGCGCGCCGCGCTGCTTCGCAGCATTCGCGGGCGTCTGCCGGTGGATCTCCCGATCACGGCCGCTGCGGCTGCACCCCGCAGCCCCCAGATCCAGGCCGATGGCCGGGTGCGCAGCACGATCACAACGCCACAGGTGCATGACCTGCGCGAGCAGCTCACCCAGCAGCTGGAGAGCGAAGGCACCCTGCTGCTGGCGATCCAGTCGCTACGTCAGGCCGACCGCTTCCAAGGAGCATGCCAGCAACTCCGGCTGCAACAGCACCGCCGCACGGCCCAGAGCCTGATCGGTCGCTACGCAGCAGCCAAGGCCACCGGTGTGGCCGTCAACCCAGTGGTGGCACTGGATATGGCGGGAGGCATGGCCTGCGATACCGCCCTGGTACTTCAGCTCAGCCGCCTCTACAACCTGCCGATGACGCCAGCGGCGGCACGACTGCTGCTGACTCGTCTCTCCAGCCATAACGCCCTGCTGGGAGGTGTTCAGCTGGGACTAGCGGCCCTCAAACAGGCACTTCTGCTGCTGGTGCCCGTCAGCAGCGGCGGCAGCCTGGCCCCGGCAGCTCCTGTGGCCCTCGCTCAAGCCGCCCTGGCGGTGCATGCCAGCCGCCGGACGGGAAGGCTTGTTGCGCAGCAATTGCTGCGCCGTCGTGGCGGTCAACCCGGAGCCCTGCTGCGCCGCTTGGCAGAACGAGATCCCGTGGTGCACCACTGGCTGCTGCGCTGGCCGAAAGCTCTGGAGCAGGATCTCCAACCGCTGCTGCCCTGAGATGACCGTTGCTGCCATCGCCTTGCTGGGCACAAGCGCCGATCCACCTACCCGGGGCCATCAAGTGCTGCTGGAAGGGCTGCTGAACCGCTACGGCCAAGTGGCGACCTGGGCCAGCGACAACCCTCTGAAACAACACGATGCCCCCCTGTCCTTGCGGGCGATGCTGCTCAGCCAGCTGGTGGAGCAATTGCAGGATGAACGCCTGGAACTAGCCCAGCACCTGAGCAGCCCTTACACCTTGATCACCCTGCAACGGGCCGCCCAGCACTGGCCGGATCGGGAGCTGGTGTTTGTGGTGGGCAGCGACCTGGCCAGCCAGATCCCCCGCTGGAAACAAAGCGATGGCTGGCTGCCGCAGTGCCGATTGGCGATCGCCCCGCGCAAGGGCTGGCCTCTCCAAGACGCGAATCTGCAAGCGCTGCGGGATCTAGGCGGACGGGTGGAACTGCTGGATCTTGAGGTTCCCGCCACCGCCAGTTCGCAGCTGCGCCGTCAACCCAATGCAGCTGAAATTCCGGAATCGGTGTGGCCGCTGTTACTCCAGCACAATCTGTATGGCCTGTCGGGAAGCCTCTGCTGATGCGAATCGCCCTGGCCCAACTCAACCCCGTGGTCGGCGACTTCGAGGGCAATGCCAAGCAGATTCTGGATGCCGTGCGCAGGGCCGAGGAACAGTCGGCAGAGCTTGTGCTTACCCCTGAACTCTCCCTCTGGGGCTATCCCCCCCGGGACCAGTTGCTCGAGCCCAGCCGCATCCAGCAGCAGGAGGCGATGCTGCAGTGGCTGGTCAACCAACTCAGCAGCAGCATCACCCTGTTGGTGGGTGCAGCGCTGCCGGCAGCGGATAACCGCAGCCCAAGGCTGCTCAATGGTGTCGTGCTGGTGAATCGCCTGGGCTGGCGGCCGATTGCCCACAAACAACTGCTGCCCAGTTACGACGTCTTTGATGAGCGGCGCTATTTCCGCCCTGGCGATGGCCCCTGTTTGCTGACTTTGCCGGGCGGGAAGCGATTGGGACTCACCATCTGCGAAGACCTGTGGGTGGATGACGGCCTGCAACGCGAGCGTCTGGCCGGACCGGATCCCATTGATCAACTGATGCCAGAGCAGCCGGATCTGGTCATCAATCTTGCGGCCTCTCCCTTCGATGCCGCAAAGCCCGCCCTGCGCCAGCAATTAGCAGCTGCAGCGGCGCGGCGCCTGAACTGCCCACTGATCTATCTCAATCAAGTCGGAGGCAACGACGAGCTGGTGTTCGACGGGGCCAGTTTTGTGGTGGGCGCCGATGGCGTCGTACAGCTGGAGCTTCCCGTCTGTGAAGACCATCTCGTGGTCTGGGACAGCGACCAACCCGCTCCTGCTCGGGTCCAACCGATGGATCCCCTGGAGCGACTTTTCCGAGCCCTGGTGCTCGGAGTGCGCGACTACGCACAGAAATGCGGTTTCAAAAAGGCATTGCTGGGGTTGAGCGGCGGCATCGACTCCGCACTGGTGGCGGTGATCGCCACCGCTGCCCTGGGGAAGGAAGCAGTGGCCACGCTGTTGATGCCCTCCCCCTGGAGCTCGGCTGGATCCATTGACGATGCCTTGGCCTTGGCCGAACGACTTGGCCTGCAGGCCAACACGGTGCCCATCGCCGGCCTAATGGAGGGCTACGACAATGCCCTGACAGCACCGTTGGGGGAGGTGCCTCAAGGGGTAACGGCGGAGAATCTGCAATCCCGTATTCGCGGCACCCTGCTGATGGCCGTGGCCAACCAACAGGGGCAATTGCTGCTCACTACCGGCAATAAATCAGAACTGGCCGTGGGCTACTGCACCCTCTACGGCGACATGAACGGCGGGCTGGCGGTGATTGGCGATCTCTACAAAACCAGCGTGTTTGCCCTGTGCGATTGGCTCGACAGCCAAGCAGCCCAGGGCTGCCGGCAGTCGCTGGGGCTACCGAAGCAAGGAGAGCTGGTGGGGGAAGCGATTCGACGCAAACCCCCCAGTGCCGAGCTGCGGCCCAACCAGAAGGACAGCGACTCCCTGCCCGACTACGACGCCCTTGATGCACTGCTCAAAGGACTGATTCAGGAGCGCCACTCCGGCGAGGCCCTGGTGGCAGCCGGCCACGATCCCGCCCTGGTGGAACGTGTGGAACGGCTGCTGAAACGGGCCGAATTTAAACGGCGGCAGGCGGCACCGTTACTAAAGGTGAGTCCCCAGGCCTTCGGCAGCGGCTGGCGCTTGCCAATTGCAGCGGCCTAAAGCAGTCCCACCATTGTGATGTGGCGGGTTGCTCGCAGCGGAGCCACATTGAAGGAATCCCCCTGAAGCCGCCATGGCAGCCTCCGTCCTCTCGGCCCCGATGGCCAGCATCGGTGTGCCGAAGGAGATCAAGCTCGATGAGAAACGGGTCGCGCTGACCCCTGACGCCGTGCGGGAGTTGGTGAGCCAGGGCCTTGAAGTGCTGATTGAAGCGGGGGCCGGAGCCGGAGCAGGAATCGGCGATGACGCGTTTGCCGCGGCGGGAGCGCGCCTGGTGAACCGAGATGAGGCCTGGGGCGCCCATTTAGTGGTGAAGGTGAAGGAACCGCAAGCGGAGGAATTTGCCTTCCTGCGGGAGGACATGGTGCTGTTCACCTACCTCCACCTGGCGGCCTATCCCGGCGTCGGGGAAGCTTTGCTGGAGGCAGGCACCACCGCCATTGCCTACGAAACCGTGCAGCTGGAGAACGGCAGCCTGCCGTTGCTGGCACCAATGAGCGAAATCGCAGGGCGGCTGGCGGGCCAGGTGGGTGCCCACCTGCTGGAAAAACCCCATGGCGGTCGTGGCGTGCTGATGGGGGGCTGCACCGGCGTGCAACCGGCCAGGGTGGTGGTGCTTGGCGCTGGCACCGTGGGCTGGAATGCCGCACGCATTGCTGCCGCAATGGATGCGGAAGTGCTGCTGCTCGACCGATCGCCCCAACGGTTGCGCAGCCTGGAAGCCGACCGGCGCGGCCGACTGATGAGTGTGGTGAGCAGCCGCGGCCTGCTGGAACGGTTGGTGCCAACGGCTGATCTTGTGATCGGAGCCGTTCTCACACCCGGCGGGCGGGCCCCCACCCTGGTGGACGAAGGGATGGTGCAGCAGATGCGGCCTGGTTCGGTGATTGTCGACGTAGCCATTGACCAGGGCGGCTGCATCTCCACCAGCCAGGAAACCACCCATCGCGATCCCACCGTCACCATTCATGGCGTGCAGCACTACGCCGTGGGCAACATGCCGGGTGCTGTGCCCTTCACCTCCACCGAAGCCCTCGTCAGCGTGACGCTCCCCTACATCCTGGGAATCGCCGGCCGGGGCCTGGAAGAGGCCGTGACCGAACGACCCGAACTGCTCTCGGGCCTAAACACGGTGCAGGGCGCTGTCTGTCACCCGGGGGTAGCCAAAGCTCTTGGCCTGCCGCCCCGGCATCCGATGGCCTGCCTGCGTTAGCCCTCCAACTTGAGCGCAGCCACATAGAGCCAAGGGCCATCGGCCGCGCCATCGCGACGCTGAAACAGGGAGGTTTCCTTCAACACCCCACCGCGATAACGCGCCTCAAATTGCACCGTTCCCTCCAGATCCCCTGGGCCGCCGCTGCTGACGGCAAGCACGTTCAAGCCAAGCCAATGGGTCTGGCGACAACTCCGCTGCAGGGCAAGGCGCCGCTGCTGCGCTGCAACATCCGGCTCGGGATGGGTCGCCATCAGGTAGTCCACTTCCCCACGCACAAAGGCTGAATACCTCGAGCGCATCAGCTGTTCAGCCGTTTCAGCACGCTGTTCGCCGCGATGCATGGTCCCACAGCAGCTGCGATAAGCACCACCCCCACAGGGGCAAGGGCTCTGATCGAGGGCTCCACCGAAACCGCCAGGCATCAGTCCAACCGTTGCAACGCTGGCAGTGGGCGGCCCAGAGACGCCGGACTCAATCCTTCCCGCAGAGCCAGCAACAGCCCTGCTGCCTCGCTGTAACTGCTGACATGAAAAATGCTCTGGCTCAAGCCAAGGGCGTCGGCCGTGACCGACAACACCGATGGATTGGCCACGCAAACCACGGGCAGATTGCGCTCCACACAGGCCAACACCGCCTCGCCCCCCAGGGCTCCTTCGGGAACCACAACCGCCCCCAATTGCTCGACACTGAGGTCTCCGGGCCTGTGTCGCCCAGCGGCCACCAGATCCGGTGCCCGGCTCAGCCCCACCAGCACGCATGCCAAAAAGGTGTAACCCAGTTCTTCACCCGCCGCCCTCGGGTCGAGCCTTGGATCCAGGGGCAACGGATCCAAGGCTGGCGCGTGGGCACAGGGGATCTGCAGGTGCTTCACCAATAAATGACTGATCACCGCTTCAGCGCCGGCCAAAGCGTCCACGCCACTGCCCTGGCGATAGGCCGCCAGCTCCTCACTCTCCGGATCCTCCGGGAAGCGGGCCACCACGGCGATCGCCGTCGCCCCTGCTTGCTTCAACCGTTCACCAGCCCGCAACAAGGCATCAGGAGAACCCAATCGTCCCCAGCTAGCACCACTGGCACCGCGCTCCAGCGTCACATCGAGCGGCGCATCCGTTGAAATCACCGGGCCGATATCCAAACCCAAGCTGGCACGGCAGCCCTCGGCCACCTGAATCTGGCGCTGGGCCAGCTCGGGCTCGATCCCGGCATCCAACAACAGCCCAATGCGTTGCCTCCGCACCGGTCGCAAGGCCCACTCGCCCACGGCGAAACGATCGAGGCCATAGCCCTCCACATAGTGAACGCGGGGATCGCTCCAATAGAGCGAAGCCCCATTCATCACATTGGGATGGGTGATCAAACAGCCGCTTGCTGCGGCCAACAACCGTGCTGATGGCAAGGCATCACCGGCATAACCTCCGATGTCACAACCAATGCCCGTCGGCACCAGCATCAGCGTTGGCATCGGAGCCGAGCTCATGCGCTGATCACGGCCTCCACCTGAATGGTTCGACCACCATCGGGGGCAGGACGCACATCAGTGAGGGCCCAACGCAGCACATCACCCTCTGGCGACAACTGCTGACGAATCCAGCTGCGCAGCTCAACCAGCGGCACATCAGCGGGCCAGAAGAATTGGCGTTGCAGGCTGGTCAGCCTCACTTCTGATATTGCCCGAACTGGGCTTCATAGAGCGCATCTTCCTGGCCGGTTTTAAGGGTGAGATCGGCGCGCGGGAAGGCCACGCACAACAGGCTGTAGCCCTGCTCTTGAAGCTCGCCTTTCACGCCCATGGCGTCGGGCTGCTCAACACTGCCCTCGGTGATCACCGCGGCACAGGTGGTGCAAACCCCGGAGCAGCATGAGCTTGGGATCATGACGCCAGCAGCTTCGGCTGCATTGAGCACCGTCTGGTCGGCGCGGCAGGGAAAGGTACGGATCTCGCCTTCGAACTCGGCGCGGACGGTGTAGGTGGCCACGTCGGTCATGCCGGGTGTCAGGGGAGAAGAGGCCGCATTCTCTCAGGCAATGGGCTCATCCAGGGATGTCCAATGACGGGGGTGGGGTGCGAGGTACTCCGGAGATCCACCCTGCTCTTGAGCCGTCAGAACAAAATCAAAACTGATGGAACAGCGCAGCTCATCCGGGTCGGCATTCGGCAAAACACTGTGCTGAAGACTCGAAGGGAAAAGCACGAGCAAACCTGGTCGTGGAGCTTGATCCCAATGGGATTGATTCAAAGGATGGTTTGGTGCAATCGGACCGCCATAACCCACCGCCAAGCCAGCCACCAACTCATTCGGTTGATGGGATGCATGCAGACGTAAAACGCCCTCCTCACCGGAGCCGGTGCCGGTGAGATAGAGGACAGCGCTGAGATGAGCATTGGGGTGATGGTGCCGTCCAACCGCCTGATCCCAGTCACTGATGACAGGCCAGCACCGCTGCAGATGCAGGGCGACTTGGCTTCGGGCGAACCCAATTGAATCGAGGTAGCTCCACACCTGATCATTCACCTGTTGAACCAAGGCCTGAAAGCGTTCGTCTTGATGGAGCTGCCACACACCATGGAGGTCACCCGTCCAGGCGCAACCCTCGCTGGGGTTTCCCTCTGCTTCGCCTCGACCGTCCAGCAGAGCCTGCATGCATGCGGCCAGCTGCAGTGGGTCCAGGGGGAGTTGGGTTGTGCCTACCACTGTGGGAAAGAGCTGATGCAGCTGAACCACGCCGACAACCTCAAACCCCTCAGCTCAACCGTAAACAAGCCTTGAAGTGGTGGCCTCTGTTCAAGCAGAGCCTTGACCAGTAGGAGAGACGGCAGCTTCAAGAAGACACAAAAAAGCCGGCCCAATGGACCGGCTTTCAAGGGTGGATTGATCGGAAAGATCAGCCGACCGCGGCGGCACCACCTGCCACTTCCAGGATCTCCTGGGTGATCGCAGCCTGACGGGCCTTGTTGTAATCCAGCGTCAAGGTCTTCGCCAATTCCTTGGCGTTGTCGCTGGCGTTGTTCATGGCCGTCATCCTGCTGGCCAGCTCAGACGCTGCCGATTCCTGCAGTGAACGCAACATCTGGTTCTGCAGATACAGAGGAAGAAGTGCATTCAGCAACTGTTCAGGGGTCTGCTCAAACACGATGTCCGAAGGAATCTTCGGCTCGGTATTGGCAGGACCAGCACCTGGCTCAACTGTCAACAAACCGTCCTTAGTGGTGAGACGGAAAATCTCGTCCTCCGGATCAGCAATGTCTTGAGGATCCAAAGGCAAGAGGGTCTGAACCACAGGCTTGCAGCTCACCAGGTTGATGAACTTGGTGAAGATCAACTCCACTCGATCGGTGCTCTCAGCCAGGAATTCAGCCAAGAGATCCGTGGAGATCGTGTTGGCCTCATCGGCGGTGGGCACCTGTTCGAGACCGGAGAAGGTGGCCTGGATCGGATAGTTGCGACGGGTGAAATAGCCGATGGCTTTTGTGCCAACCAGCAGAAGCTTCACATCAAAGCCTTTGCCCTTCAGTTCAGCGAAACGCTGTTCCGTGCGCTTAATGATGTTGGCGTTGTAGCCACCACACAGACCGCGATCACCAGTGATCGCTACCAGGGTGATGGTCTCCACATCGCGCTGCTGCATCAGGGGAGATGCAGCATCTTCGAAACGCATGCGGGACTGGAGATTTTCCAGAATTCGCGCCAGCCGATCCGCG
Source organism: Synechococcus sp. MU1611 (assembly GCF_020514255.1). NCBI lineage: Bacteria > Bacillati > Cyanobacteriota > Cyanophyceae > Synechococcales > Synechococcaceae > Synechococcus > Synechococcus sp. MU1611. The sequence goes on from NZ_VTLC01000006.1 coordinate 66,724, forward strand.
AAGGGACGGCTGCGGAGCACTTGCTCCTGGGCGCGGCGCACCTTGGCCGCAGCCACGAGGCGCATGGCCTCGGTGATCTTGCGGGTGTTTTTGACCGACTTAATTCGGTCGCGGATTTCTTTGAGATTCGCCATTTCGGCAGCTCCGTCAGGCCGCAGAAGCGACCATGGTGGACACGACTTCGGTGATGGCATCCTTGAGGATGGCCTCAGCCTCAGGGCTCATCACCTTCTTCTCCTGGATTTCGGAGATGAACTCAGCCTTGTTGGACTTGAGGTACTCACGAAGTTCTCGGGAGAAGTCGACCACCTTGTCGACGGGGACGGCATCGATCAGGCCCTTCACACCCGCATAAACGATGGCGACCTGCTCAGCCAGGATCAGGGGGCTGAACTGAGGCTGCTTGAGCAGTTCACGCAAGCGCTTGCCACGCTCGAGCTGCTGCTGGGTGGAGGCATCCAGGTCAGAGGCGAACTGCGAGAAGGCAGCCAGCTCGTCAAACTGAGCCAGCTCCAGCTTCAGGGTGCCGGCAATCTTTTTGATGGCCTTGGTCTGGGCAGCACCACCCACCCGGCTCACGGAGATACCAACGTTGATAGCTGGGCGTAGACCGGAGTTGAACAGGTCAGAGCTGAGGAAGATCTGTCCGTCCGTGATTGAAATCACGTTGGTGGGGATGTAAGCCGAAACGTCGCCGGCCTGAGTCTCGATGATCGGCAGAGCGGTCATCGAACCCTTGCCCATCGCGTCAGACAACTTGGCAGCGCGCTCCAGCAAACGGCTGTGGCAGTAGAAGACGTCACCGGGGTAAGCCTCACGACCGGGCGGACGACGCAGCAAGAGCGACATCTGGCGATAGGCGGCAGCCTGCTTGGAAAGATCGTCGTAGATCACCAAGGTGGCCTTGCCCTTGTACATGAAGTACTCGGCGATGGTGGCACCTGTGTAAGGAGCCAGGTACTGCAGTGCAGCGGGCTCAGAAGCGTTCGCAGCCACGATCACGGTGTAGTCGAGGGCACCGCGCTCACGCAGCACCTCAACAACGTTGGCCACGGAGGCAGCCTTTTGCCCCACCGCGACGTAGACGCAGATCATGTCCTGATCCGACTGGTTCAGGATCGTGTCGATCGCGATGGCAGTTTTACCGGTCTGACGGTCACCAATGATCAGCTCGCGCTGACCTCGGCCAACGGGGATCATTGCGTCGATCGCGGTGATGCCGGTCTGCATCGGCTCGTGCACCGATTTGCGCTGAATGATGCCGGGCGCCATGGACTCGATCAGGCGCGTTTCGCTGGTGGCGATTTCACCCTTGCCGTCGATGGCGCGACCCAGGGAGTTCACCACGCGGCCCAACAGGGCTTCACCGACAGGAACAGAGGCAATCTTGCCGGTTGCCTTGACCGTGCTGCCTTCCTGAATGCCGTATCCCTCACCCATCAGCACCGCGCCGACGTTGTCGTCTTCGAGGTTCAGGGCGATGCCTTCGGTGCCGTCCTCAAATTCAATGAGTTCGCCAGCCATGGCTTGCTGCAGGCCGTAGACGCGGGCGATGCCGTCGCCCACAGTCAGAACGGTACCGACATTGCTGACGGAAACCGACTTGTCATAGTCCTCAATTTGCTGTTTGAGGATGGCGCTGATCTCGTCAGGACGGATGGAAACCATGGCGTGTGATCCCAGGTGGGAGTTGGGGAGGAAGGAGCGTTGGAGGAAAGAGTGAGGTCAGCTCGCCTTGGCGAGTGCCAGACCAAGGCGACGAACCTGGCCAGACAAGCTGGCGTCGATCACCTGAGATCCGAGACTCACGACGAAGCCGCCAATTAAGGACGGATCCACACTGAGGTCGATGTCGACCTTGTTGGTGCCGGCCATGGCCTGCACCTTCTTGGACAGTGCCGCCTGTTGATCCTCGGTGAGGCTTTGAGCAGAACGGACCTGGGCCAGCGTGATGCCTTGCTGTTCGCGGTAGAGCTCGAGGTAGCGAAGCATGACCGCATCAAAAGCAATGAGACGTTGGCGATCAGCCAGCACCTTCAGCAAATTGAAAACTGAAGGAGTGACATCCTCACCAACAAGAGCTTTGAGAGCTTTCTTTTTGGCGTCGGGCTCAAGAACCGGAGACACCATGGCGTCACGGAAGTCCGCGGAATCGTTCCAGATCTCAAGCAGTTGCTTGCATTGATCCGCAACGGTTTCAGACTCGCCACGGGCCTCTGTGACCTGAAGCAATGCTTCGGCGTAAGGGGTGGCCAGGGAGTTAAGGAGAGGCATCAGGCGTTCTCCAGATTTTTGATGGTGGAATCGATCAACTTGGCCTGAGCTTTGGCATCGAGACGGCCGGGTAGTTCGGCAAGAACCTTGTCGATCGAAGCAAGAGCGGCCTCACGACGAAGGCTGTCTTTGATTCGAGCGGCATCAGCCTCAGCATCAGCATCGGCACCGGCCTTGATGGCAGCCATCACGGAGATGGTCCGCTTCTCGCCTTCGGCACGGATACCTGCGGCGCGGGCCTGACCATCGGCACGAATCTTTTCGGCTTTCTGCTGGGCAGCAGCCAATTCGGACTGGGCCTTGCTCAGGTTTTCGCTGGCAGTCTTCAGGCGGGACTCAGCATCCTGCAGGTCCTGAAGAATGTCAGCGCGGCGGCGTTCCAGGATTCCTCCCAGGAACCCACGTAGGAACCAAACCAGGACACCGATCACAATGACCAGGTTGACCAGATTGGTCTCAAGCGGATTGAAATTGAGAGTCATCACGCGGTCAGCAAACGGTTGATGATCGTGGTGCTCAGCTGATCCACCTGACCCTTCAATTGGGTACGGGCGGATTCACGCTCGGCCTCGATGGCGCGACGGCTTTCCTCTTTCGTGCGGTTGGCTTCAGCTTCCGCCTGGGCCAGTGCTTCGCGGTAAAGCCGATCGACTTCTTGTTCCGCCTCAACGATCACGGCCTGAGCGGCCTGACGGGCACCTTTCAGCTGTTCAGCCAGATCAGCTTCCAGGCGTTCAACCTGGGCAAGCTTCTGCTTGGCGTCAGCACGACTGGTGGAGATGTAGCCCTCACGATCTTCCACGACCTTGCCGACCGGACGGAAGAAGAGAACATTGAGCAGGAAGGTGAGGAGAACCACCTGAACCGCCATTAGCGGAAGTGTGGCATCGAGGTCGAAAAGACCTCCCTCCGGAACACCTGCTTCAGCGAGCAGAAGCCAGGTCATGGAAAGGTGCGCTGGAAAGGAATCGAAACAAGGAGTTCAGAAGGGGGGATCAGAGATCCCCCGGCACTGATCAGCCGGCGAAGGGGTTGGCGAACAAGAGCACCAGAGCCACCACCAGGCCGTAGATGGTCAGCGATTCCATGAACGCCAGGGACAGCAGCAGGGTGCCGCGGATCTTGCCTTCGGCTTCGGGCTGACGGGCGATGCCCTCAACAGCGCCGCCGGACGCGGTGCCCTGACCGATACCAGGGCCGATGGCGGCGAGGCCGACTGCCAGGCCAGCGGCCACAACGGAAGCGGCGGAGGTGATGGAATCCATGTTGAGTGGTGTAAGGGGAAGCGCTGGTAAGCGCTGTACGGAATGGTCTTGGGGATCGGTTCCCCCCGCGCAGGGACATTCCCGAAGGAATGGGCCCGGGTGCATTGCCGGACCTGCGCGCGGATGTGTTTAGCAGATCGCCGATAAAAGGCGAAAGAAAAGGGGGCGTTTAGTGGGCTTCGTGAAGACCTTCACCGATGTAGAAAGCGGTGAGGGTCGCAAAGATCAAAGCCTGAATGGCACTGGTGAACAGGCCAAGCAGCATCACGGGGAGAGGCACTAAAAGCGGAACCAGGTAGACCAGCACACCCACCGCCAATTCGTCGGCGAGGATGTTGCCGAACAAACGGAACGAGAGCGAAAGAGGCTTAGTGAATTCCTCGATGATCTTGAACGGGAGCATGATTGGAGTCGGCTCCACGTACAGCTCGAAGAAACGCAAACCCTTGCGGCTCAAGCCGGCATAGAAGTACGCCAGCGACACCAGCAGAGCCATCGCCACCGTGGTGTTGATGTCTGCCGTGGGAGCGCCGAGTTCACCCTCTGGTAGTTCGAAGATCTTCCAAGGGATCAGGGCACCGCCCCAGTTGCTCACAAAGATGAACAGGAACAAGGTGCCGATGAATGGCAGCCAATCGCGGTAGTACTTCTCGCCGATGTTGTCGCGGGCGATGTCGCGGATGAAGTTCCAGAGGAACTCCATCAGGTTCTGCAGCCCCAAAGGGTCGCGCTGCATGTTGCGGGTGCCAGCCAGCACCAGGGCAAGCAGGATGCCAATCAGGATCCAAGAGCTCAGGAAAACCTGGCCATGGAGGTACAGATCGCCGATCTGCCAATACAGGTGGTGGCCCACTTCCAGTTCAGCGAACGGAAGTGGTAGGGGCAGCAAAGCCATGGGTGCAGAGAAAAGTGCTCAGCTTCAGCGGTCGTCGAAAACGTGCTGAAGAATCAGGGCGGGCTTGTAGAGAAGGAATCCCAGGAAAGCCGGCAACAGATCGAGCTGGGGCAGCTTGGCCGAACCAACCACAAGCAAGGTTGGAACGATGAGCTGAAAACGCCCCAGTCCACGGGACTGGTCACTGAGCCGGGCCACACTGCGGGCAAGCAAGCGCACGTACAAAAGTCCGGCGCAGGAGCCCACAAAAACACTGCCAGCCACCGAAAGGTTCATGGTGAGAGCCACGATCGGAATCGTGACGACGGACACCAGAACGGTGGCCAACAGCAGACGACGCTGAAGACGGTAGAAATCCTCCAAGCGCTGCCTGAAATGGCGCGCGGAATCTATCACGCGTATTTCCTTAAGCCTTCAGCAGCACCAGCCGCCGATCCACCAGGCGGCGAATCACCGTCGGCTGAGCCAGGGTTCCCAGCGGAGCATCGGGCTGTTCCTGCAGCCTCTGCAGCAACTCCCGCTCCTCATTCGAAAGCTGCAGCGGTTCCATATCGGTGCCAAGGATCGGATCCGGCTCGCCCCACAGACAGGGCTGGCGCAACCCATGGGACTGCAGCAAGGCCTCATCGCTCAGCACTGCCGGTTCGATCGGCTGGGCAGAAAGGAAAAACTCGAAGTGGCTGATGTCGGGATCCAGCTGCTCCACAAGCTCCCATTGCTGAGGAAGGGGCAACGCTTGGGCACGCTCCAACAACTCCCCGTTCAACAAGCGTGCCGGATCCCAGACCTCCGGATTCGAGAAGCCGGCGAAATGAAGGCCTGCCGTGGCGATGTATTGGAACAGCCGCTCAAGGTTGTAGCTGGTCTCCTGCGGATGCAGATACATGTCCGCGAAGTTGGCATCCGCAGCACAGTCCACGGCCCAGCGTTCACGGTGATGACGGGCGAGACGATTGGTTTCGGGCAGGGTGTCAAAGAGATCCCTACCAAGGCGCAGCCCCTCCGCCCCGGTACCGGCCTGCAGAAGAGTGAGAGCTTTCTGGGTCCGGTGAATCTCCCAGCGCCCTGCATCGGCATAAAGAAAGAGATGGAGCAAACCATGGGGGGCCAACAAACCGCTTAAAGCGCGCAGGCCCGCTTCCGGCTGATCCAGGTGGTGCAACACCCCCACCGAATTGATGTAGTCGAAGGGTCCTTCGTCAGCGAGATCCAGAAGACTGCGCTGCTCCTGACGCAGGGAGGTCACCTGCTGGGCCGCCCCGGAGCGCTGACACCGTTCCTGCGCCACCGCCAGGGCCCCATCACTGATATCCACCCCGAGCACATCCGCACCCGGATTGAGATGGCAGAGATAGTCAGTGCTGACGCCGGTGCCACAGCCGGCATCAAGAATCCGCGGCCGCTCCATCCCAGATGGGATCAGTCCGTGGACTGCGGCCAGAACGCTGCGGTGACACCACCGCCAGTTGTATCCCGGGGGCGGTCCGTCCTGAAGCGGGTCGCCCGGGAAAGGGAAGCGGTCATAGAACGCACTCACCACGGGGGTCGCAGCATCACTGGGCTTTGGGTGGGCCATGGAGTGCAGATTCGGCGCCTGCGAGCTTTTCACGTCACACCCAGCGAGACACTCCGACACCGCAGGGCCTGCAAACATTTGTTCATGGGGCCGCGGAGCACCATCCCGACAGCCGTAACGTGGCGCGATCCGGCTTGCTTTCGTCGATGACAGTGACCGCCAGCAGCGGCAGCCCGCGCGTGTCTCCCCAACTGTTCGACACGCTGCCGCTCTCCAGCGTCCGTCAGGCAGAGCAGCAGGACCGTTTCCCTGACAACGGGGAACTGAACAGTCTTGTGACCTTCTTCCGAACTGGTCAAGACCGGATCGAGGCGTCCAGGATCATTGCGGCGAATGCCGAGGCCATCGTGGCCCGCGCCGCCAACAGAATTTTTGTGGGGGGCACGCCCCTCTCCTTCCTTGAATCGCCGCTAACAACGGGCGAGACCGGACGCAGTAGTGGTCAGGGGGGCACACCACTGGCAGCAGACCAAGCCGCCTTTGAACAGTCGGTACGCACCTTCACCGGCGACAGCGGCAGCACAAAGAGAGGCAACTTTCTGACCCGTCTTTTGGAAGGAGCCGGTGGGGATGCTGATATTCGTGTGGTGCTTCCGACAGGCTTCAACGCCATCAGTGTGGCCAAGTACGGCCCGGCTTTCATGCGCAAGTCGGTGCGCGATATGGGCTGGTTCCTGCGTTATGTGGGTTACGCCCTGGTGGCTGGTGACCCCAGCATCCTCGCGGTGAACACCCGCGGCCTGCGGGACATTCTTCTGGAGAATTGCTCCCTGGCTGCCACCAACGTGGCCCTTCAGGAGATGCGGGCAGCCTCCGCCGAACTGCTACGGGACCGTCCTGAAGCCCGTCAGATGACCATCGACTGCTTCAACGTGCTGTTGCAGGAGCTGGCCATACCCACCCCCAGCACCAAGCAGCGGCAGGGGAGTGCAGTTCAACAAGGTTTGCAACTCCCGGCGATCTACGCCCTTGCCTCAGAAGGCCGCCAGCTCTTTGAGATGCGGCCGGGCCTCTCCGGAGCAGAAAAAGCAGAAATCATTCGCGCCGCTTACCGCCAGGTGTTTGAGCGCGACATCGCCAAGGGTTATTCCCAGACCCCCTGCGCAGACAAAGCCAGCGCGGTCGCCCAAGGCCAGATCTCGATGCGCGAATTCGTTCGCGCCCTCGGCCGCAGCAAGGAATATCGCCAGCAGTTCCACGACGGTTTCGTCAACAGCCGTGTTGTTGAACTGGCCTATCGCCACTTCCTCGGACGGGGCATCAGCTCCCTCGAGGAATTCCGAAAGTCGTTCGCCATCCTCAGTGACCAGGGCCTCAATGGCCTCGTGGATGTACTGGTGAATTCCTCGGAATACGCCCAGGCCTTTGGTGAAGAAACAGTTCCCTACCTGCGGGATCTCGGCACGGAAGCCCAGGAAAGCGCCGGCTGGGGATCCAACCGAAAGCTCTTCAACTTCAGCGCCCCCTTCGATGGCGCACCGCAATACGTCACCCTCTACGCCTCCTACCGCCAACCGTTTGCCGACCAGCACGTCTACGGCGGTGGCAATGATCCGGTAGCCAACAAATTCGGAGCCATCTTCCCGAGCGGCACAGCTTCAGTGGCCACCCGACCAGCCCCCTACGGCTACGACAGCCGCCGCCTGCTCGTGAGCAATGGGCTCAACAGCCCCGGCCAGCTGGACAGCGACAGTTTCCGCAAGAGCCGCCCACGCAAGAGTGGTCCGCGCGTCATGCGACTTCAGCAGATCGCCACAGGTGGCACTGTGAATCCAGGCCGTGGTGGTCAGCCCAGCGTGCGCACGACTGAGGCCAGCACCCAAGCCGTGATCAAGGCGGTTTACGTGCAAGTGCTAGGCAACGGCGGCTATGCGGGAGAGCGAATGAGCTCTGATGAAGCCCGCCTCGAAAATGGGGATATTCCGCTCAAGGATTTTGTTCGGGCCGTCGCCAAATCCGATGCTTTCCGACGCCGCTACTGGAGCGGCCTCTACATCGTGAAGGCGATCGAAGTGATGCATCGCCGTTTGCTTGGCCGACCCACCTTCGGACGCTGGGAAATCGATGCCCTTTTCGATACAGCCGCACGACACGGTTTCTATGGAGTGGTTGACGCACTGATCGACAGCAAGGAATACAGCCAAGCGTTTGGAGCCGACACAGTCCCCTACGAACGTTTCATCACACCCGGTGATGTGACTGCTCGCCGGGCTCCCGGCTGGTCACGTCCTCTCAAGATTGAAGCTGCCGCTGATCTGACCCTTGGCAGCCGTCCTGAAACCCATCGATCCGAAGCGTTCCGCAGCAGTGGCGATGTAACACCACGCAACCTGCCTGACACGCAAAAAGCAACCAGCCAAGACTTCACGACAACAACCAACGCAAACGCCGCGGGGCCCAGTTGGCTGTCGGTGGTGCGTCGACAAGGTCTTGCATCCAACAAGACTGGCTTCCCAATGCGTCGAGCCAGCAACTCAACGCCAACCAGCATCGGGGGTCGCACCTGGAGCGTTGAGCTCATTTCTTCCAACGCGCGGAGTGGACAGGCACTCCCACGCATGGGAATGGCCCTTGTCACGGAAGGAGCTTCAGGGTTCCGCTTGCGGGGTGGACTTCCCGCGATGCTCGAGCTGAAACAGCCTTGCAGCGAAGATGAGCTACAGACGGTTCTCGATGCGACTTACAAGCAGCTGCTCAACCGTGTCCCCACCGGAAGTGAGCGTCTGATCAGCGCGGAGTCACGTCTGCGCAATCAGGACATCGACCTGGCTGATTTCATCGCTGAAGTGGCGATGAGCGAGGCGTTCCAGAACCGGATCTCCTCGATGGCACCGCTTCGGGCCGCTTCCGCTGCTGGTTTAGCCCTGCTGGGGCGGGCGACCACACCTGCTGAGACCAGCCGCTTCCTGATCACACGAGCCCAGGCAGGCCATGGTGCTGCGGTGACCGAATTGCTAGCAGATCGCATCGGCACAGCGGTGCCTCGCGTTGATGGCATGAACACCAGCTCAGGGGTTCCACAGGCCACAATTCAGCGGACAGCATCGCTGTACAACGGAAACGCCGGCATGAATCCCTCCTCGAGCGAGGCGATCTAAGCCGTACGGCCCATTTCAGTGACTAACAACCGCCACATTCGCGGCGGTTGTTCTCATTCGATCCCGGTGAAGTACAGCTTCCTCGGGATCATTTTGTGCGTCTAAGACGCATCCCGAGCGAAGTCGCAGATCGCAGTTATGCCAGTACTTTTCTGCGCAACAAATCAGCCATGAAGAACTGTTACCCGGGCAAAACTCCCCGGCCATGGTCAGCGCAGAATGCCTCAGCCGAATCCAACGGAGCGAGCTCACAGCGGTCACTGTTGACCGATGTGAACAAGTCTCACTCCCGACGCTTCGACCCCCTGTCCCAGCCTTTAGTCTGAGACTCGATCCCTCGGGATCACCCCTTATTCACCGGATACCGGTCTCCTACGGGCGGCCGCTTGTTTCGAGGCAGAACTGCATGAGCATCGTCTCCAACTCGATCATCAACGCGGACGCCGAAGCCCGCTACCTCAGCCCTGGCGAACTCGACCAGATCAAAGCCTTCGTCACCGGCGGTCAACGCCGTCTGCGCGTGGCTCAGGTCTTGTGCGAGAGCCGCGAGCGCATCGTCAAGCAGGCTGGAGGTCAGCTGTTCCAGAAGCGTCCCGACGTCATCTCCCCTGGCGGTAACGCCTACGGCGAGGAGATGACCGCCACATGTCTGCGCGACATGGATTACTACCTCCGCCTTGTCACCTACGGCATCGTTGCCGGTGACGTAACTCCGATTGAAGAGATCGGTGTGATCGGCGCAAAAGAGCTCTATCGCTCCCTGGGAACCCCTCTGGAAGCTTTGGCTGAATCCGTGCGCGAGATGAAGATCGTCGCCATGGGCCTCCTCACAGGAGCCGACGCAGAGGAAGCCGGCACCTACTTCGACTACGTGGTTGGCGCCCTCGCCTGAACCGCTCGCTGATTTTCTCCCTCGTCTCCTCACGGATCCATGCAAGACGCCATCACCAACGTCATCAACAAGTCGGACGTCCAGGGCCTGTACCTGGATACGTCCTCGATGAGCAGCCTCGAGTCGTATTTCGCCAGTGGTGAACTGCGCGTGCGCGCTGCCGCCACCATCAGCGCCAACGCTTCAGCCATCATCCGTGATGCCGTTGCCAAGGCCCTGCTGTATTCGGACATCACCCGTCCCGGCGGCAACATGTACACCACCCGCCGCTACGCCGCCTGCATCCGCGATCTGGACTACTACCTGCGGTATTCCACCTACGCCATGCTCGCCGGCGACACTTCCATCCTCGATGAGCGGGTGCTTAACGGCCTCAAGGAGACCTACAACTCCTTGGGAGTTCCCATCGGCGCCACTGTTCAGGCAATCCAAGCCATGAAAGAAGTCACCGCTGGACTGGTCGGCCCTGACGCCGGCAAGGAAATGGGCGTCTACTTCGACTACATCTGCTCCGGCCTCGGCAACTGAGCCCCATGCGGTTGTTCAAAGTCACAGCCTGCATCCCCAGCCCTGAAAAGGTTCGGACGCAGCGCGAATTGCAGAACACCTTCTTCACCAAATGGGTTCCCTATGACAGCTGGTTCGCTGAGCAACAGCGCATCCAGAAACAGGGGGGACGCATTATCAAGGTGGAACTCTGCACCGGGGGGCAGCAGGTCAACGTCGGCAACTGAACTCCGTTCCAATTCAAGGCCAAGCCCGGTTCAACACCGGGCTTTTTTATGGCCCATCAACCATTCAGCGTCTTCGCCACCAGAAGCTCTAGATCCGGCAAATCAGCCGCGTCGGCCTCACCCAACCAGAGCACGTACTCGTGGTTGCCGGCGGGGCCTGTGAGCGGCGAGGCCACGAGGCCCTGCGGCTGCCAACCCGACTCCCCAGCGGCTGTGATCACGGATTCGATGGCATCACGGTGGGCCGCCGGATCACGAACCACACCCCCCTTGCCAACCCTGTTCTTACCGACCTCAAACTGCGGCTTCACCAGCACCAGCGCCTCGGTACCTGGACCCTGCAACAGCCGGCGCAAGGCAGGAAGGATCAGACGCAGCGAAATGAACGACACATCGGTGACCGCAAGACTGGGCCAGGGGTCATCCGCCGTATAGAGAACCTCGGGTTGGAGGTGGCGCAGATTGGTACGTTCACGCAGAACCACCCTGGGATCGGTGCGCAGGCTCCAAGCCGTCTGGCCATAGCCCACATCCACGCCATAGACCCGGCTGGCTCCGTGCTGCAGCAGGCAATCGGTGAAGCCACCAGTGGAGATGCCGCCATCCAGGCAGACGCGATCCTCCACCCGTACAGAAAAGGCCTGCAATCCAGCCAACAGTTTTTCGCCGCCACGGGAGACGAAGCGAGGGGGCTGTTCCACCCGCAATTCACGCTCGGCCGTGACTTCCGTGCCGGGTTTGTCCAGCAGCATGCCGGCTCCATCCCGAACCTTGCCAGCACGAATCAGCTGCTGCGCCTGTTGCCGTGAACTGACCAGGCCACGGGTCAGGAGTTCCAGATCCAGACGCTGTTTGGACGCCATTGCGACATAAAAGCAGACCGATCCCGAAGAAAACCGGCGATCCAGAGGCTGAAGCCGGTTCTGCCGTGAGGATTTCCTCCAATCTGCGTCGAGGGACGTGTCCACCCACCGCCCCCAACCCGCCAACGTGGTGCCTCTGTTGAGGCCCGGCAGCTTTGTGCGGCTCGACAACCAGCCGTCCGACCTGCCTCCCTTCCAGGTGCTGCACTGCCGTGGGGGCCGCTGCTGGGTGCGCCAGCAATCTTGGGGGTCCCACGTGCAATGGGAAGTGGAGCACGAGCGCCTCAGTGCCGCCTGAACAACAGCATCTTTGCCTTGGCAAAGCCCAGCTTTCACGGCTCAATGGAGCATCGAGAGTCCCTCTGCCCAGTACCGGTGAACGCCACAGCGCCTAAGTCCATTTCTGCCAGGCGTGAAAAGACCGGGGGACGTAATAACGGAGTGTTTCAAAAGCTGCTGCCCTTGCCCTGGCAGCTCTGGCCGGCAGAGGCCCGCCTACTGATGGGATTGGCCGGGTTTTGGAGTATTGCAGGACTGGTGATCCTGGCCTCGGCCAGCTGGTGGGTAGCCCTGCGGGAAATGGGTGATGGCGCTTTCTACCTGAAACGGCAGGCGATCTGGCTGATGGCGAGCTGGAGCCTGCTCGGCATCACGATCTCCACCAGCCTTCGGCGCTGGCTGCGCTGGTCAGGCCCGGGGCTTTGGATGGGCTGCCTGCTGATCGCCGCCACCCTGGTGATGGGCACCACCGTGAACGGCGCCAGCCGCTGGCTGGTGCTGGGGCCCCTGCAGGTGCAGCCATCAGAACTTGTGAAGCCCTTCGTGGTTCTGCAGGCCGCCAACCTGTTCGCTCCCTGGAGCCGGATGAGTCTCGACCAGAAGCTGCTCTGGCTCGGCAGCTTTGGCGGACTGCTGTTGCTGATCCTCAAGCAGCCCAACCTTTCCACCGCCGCCCTGATGGGACTCACCCTGTGGATGGTGGCCATGGCGGCTGGCCTGCGCTGGCGCAGCCTGGTGGGCACCGCCCTAGCCGGATCGCTTCTGGGCACCGCAAGCATCCTGATTAACGAGTACCAACGCCTGCGGGTGGTGTCATTTCTGGATCCCTGGAACGATCCGATGGGGGATGGCTACCAACTGGTGCAGAGCCTGTTGGCGATCGGATCGGGAGGCTGGATGGGCCAGGGGTACGGCCTCTCCACCCAAAAGCTGCAGTATCTGCCGATCCAGAGCACCGACTTCATTTATGCGGTTTTCGCCGAAGAATTTGGATTTGTCGGCTCGGTGCTGCTGCTGTTGTTCCTCATGCTGGTGGCCTGGGTGGGGCTGCGAGTGGCCCTGCGCTGCCGCAGCAACCAGGCGCGGCTTGTGGCGATCGGTTGCACCACGATCCTTGTGGGCCAATCGATTCTGAACATTGCGGTGGCCTCTGGGGCCATGCCAACGACCGGTCTGCCGCTGCCGTTGATCAGCTATGGAGGCAACTCGCTGATGTCGAGCCTGGTGATCCTGGGGCTGCTGATCCGCTGTTCGCTGGAATCCACCGGCTTGATCGGCGGACGATCGGGCACACGACCACGGCCAGTGCGCCAACGCTGAGCTTGACGAGCCAACCGGCTTGCCTGGATAGGCTTTGAAAACTCGTGGGCTTCTGTGGACCTGCTGCTGCTCTCCGATCTGGCCCAGAGCAGCGAACAGCTGCTGCAGCGTGCCCTGGCGGATCCCGGTCCGCTGACCCTGGCACTGGTGTTTGGTGGCGGCGCACTCACCAGCCTGGGCCCCTGTTCCCTGTCGTTGCTACCGGTGACCCTGGCCTATCTGGCGGGCTTTGAAGATGGCCAACCGGCCTGGCAGCGGAGCCTGGCCTTTTGCGGCGGCATCGTCGGTGCTTTGGTGGTGCTGGGCAGCGTCAGCGGGCTGCTGGGCCGAATTTACGGGCAGGTGCCGGCACTGATTCCCACATTGGTGGCGATCCTGGCGGTGGCAATGGGGCTGAACCTGCTGGGGGTGCTGCGGATTCCGCTGCCCAGTGGGCCGGATCCGGAGCTGTGGCGTCAAAAGGTCCCGGCCCCACTGGCACCCGTTGCGGCGGGACTGGCCTTTGGCCTGGCGGCCTCCCCCTGCACCACACCAGTGTTGGCGGTTCTGCTGGGCTGGATCGCCCAAAGCGGACGTCCCCTGGTGGGAGTGGCCCTGCTCAGCAGCTTCGGCATCGGCCAGGTGCTGCCTCTGCTGCTGGCCGGCACATTTGCAGCAGCTATTCCCAAACTGCTGGCGTTGCGGGGCATCAGCCGCTGGGTGCCGCCGGCCAGTGGCGTCGTACTGCTCACCACCGGCCTGCTCACTCTGCTGGCCCGCTGGAGCTGATGGCCATGGCGATGCTTAAACGCCTGGCGGCCTGGCTCAGCGATCTGCGGCTGGCGATCGTGCTGCTGCTGCTGATCGCCCTGGCCAGTGCCGTGGGAACAGCCATCCCCCAGGGGGATCCCCCCGTTAGCTACATCGATGCTTACGCCACGAGCCCCTGGCTGGGCCTGCTCCACGGCGAGCAAGTACTGCGACTACAGCTCGATCATGTGTATTCCAGCGGTTGGTTTTTGGCCTTGCTGGCCTGGCTCGGCCTCGCCCTGATCCTCTGCAGCTGGAGACGTCAATGGCCAGCCCTGGTGGCAGCCCGGCGCTGGATCGACTACCGAACCACGCGCCAACTGAGCAAATTGGCCATCGCCGAAAGCCAGGCCTGCCCGGACCCCAGCCAGGGGCTGACGCAGCTGGAGACGGTGCTGCGGGCCAGCGGATGGGAGGTGCAACGCAAGTCACAACGGCTGGCGGCCCGGCGCGGCGCCATCGGTCGAGTGGGACCCTTGCTCGTGCACACCGGCCTGGTACTGCTGATGCTGGGCGCGGCCTGGGGGGCACTGGCGGGGAACCGCCTGGAGCGCTTTCTGGCCCCAGGCCGCAGCCTCGATCTGCTGGATCGCGATGGCACCAGTCAGCTGACGATCACCCTGGACCGCTTCGCCATTGATCGAGATCCAGCCGGGCGTACCGAACAGTTCCGATCGGCGCTGCAGCTCAAGGGACCCAACCAAAGCTTGGATGCCGAGATCAGCGTCAATCACCCGCTGCGGCATCGGGGCATCACCATTTATCAGGCAGATTGGTCGCTCGCAACGATCAGCCTGCAGATCGGGCGCAGCCCCGTGCTGGAACTGCCGTTGCAGACCTATCCGGAGCTGGGTGATCAGATCTGGGGACTGGTGCTGCCGACCCGCCCCGATGGGACGGAACCGGTGTTCCTGAGCCTGGACAGTGAACAAGGGCCCGCCACGGTGTTCGATGCGGACGGCCAACAGATCGCTCGGCTGCAGCCTGGCGGTCCAGCCGCTGAGGTGAAGGGATTACCAATGCGGGTGGACTCGGTTCTACCGGCCAGCGGCCTTCTGCTCAAACGGGATCCTGGAGTTCCACTGGTTTACTTGGGCTTCGCGGTGCTGCTGGTAGGAGGTGGTCTGAGCCTTGTAGCCACCCGTCAGCTCTGGGCCATCGCAACCGATGGAACCCTCAGTGTGGGCGGCCTCTGCAACCGCAATCTCGCCGCCTTCGCCAATGAATTACCCCTGCTAGTGCAGCAGGTGGTAGCTCCATCGGCCGACCCTGGACAAAGAGTCGATCAGCAGGGCTGACGGGTGCCGTGACTGACCCTCACCACAGTGTGAACGTTGCCACGGGGATTGAAGTCGGCTTCCAACTGCATCCAAACCGGATCGGTGGCCGCGACCAGATCGTCAAGGATCCGATTGGTCACCTCCTCATGGGAGATCGACTGGTCACGGAAGCTGTTCACGTAAAGCTTGATGGCCTTGAGCTCCACTACACGGGGCCCTGGTTGGTAAATCAAGCGCAGCACGGCGAAATCGGGGTAGCCGGAGAAAGGGCACTTACAGGTGAATTCGGGCAGCTCGATCGATATCTCGTAGGGCCGGCCAGGCCTAGGATTGTCGAAGCAGATCAGCTCGGCGTCGGCGATGGCGCGTTCGCCGTAGAGGGGGGTCTGAGTCAAAGGGATCAACTGGGCCAGTACTGAGCAGTGACCCTAAGAAGTCAAGCTTCAGCAGCGTTCTGTAACAGCGGCCACGCACAGCTCTGAGAACCGCGGCATCCTTTAGACAAGATCAATACTCCCCCCATGAAAAAGGTCGAAGCAATTATTCGTCCTTTCAAGCTGGAAGACGTAAAGGTGGCGTTGGTCGAAGCCGGAATCATCGGCATGACCGTGAGCGAGGTCCGCGGATTCGGTCGCCAAAAAGGGCAGGTAGAGCGCTATCGCGGTTCGGAATTCACCGTTGAGTTTCTGCAGAAACTGAAGATCGAAGTTGTGGTCGAAGACGACCGAGTGGAAGAGGTGGTCAAGTCGATCGCCGATGCCGCCCGTACCGGCGAAATCGGCGACGGCAAGATCTTCATCAGCCCCGTTGAATCGGTGGTGCGCATCCGCACCGGCGACCGTGACAGCACGGCGCTCTGAGCTGCCGAAGCGAAAGAAGCTCCTATCCGCCCCGGCGTTCTCCAAGCCTGAGCGGGTCAAAACTGACGGAATTCCGAATTCTTCGGCGAATTCGACCAGCCGATACCAGGTCATTCGCCACTCGCCCAGGGTGGAAGAATCCCCCTCAGAATTACCGGAGCTGAGCCTCCTTGCGGAGTTTGGTTCTGCTCAAAGGGGGGCGGGCACCCGCTCATACAGGCACAGAAGATGGTGATGCTGTAGCTGTCGCGCAGGGGCGGCCCCATAGATTTGTTGGGTTGTTCAACCGTGCGCGCCGGTGATTGAGCGTTACACCCTCCCTGAGATGGGAGCCGTCTGGAGTGAGCAGGCGAAATTCCAAAGCTGGCTGGATGTGGAGATCGCCGCCACCGAAGCCAACTGCCGGCTCGGCCGGGTGCCCCAGGAGGCCCTCGACACCATCAAGGCCAAGGCCAGCTTTGAGGTGGAACGCATCCTCGAGATCGAAGCCGAGGTTCGTCATGACGTGATCGCCTTCCTCACCAACGTGAACGAACACGTCGGCGATGCCGGTCGCCACATCCATGTGGGCATGACCAGTAGCGATGTGCTCGATACGGGCGTGGCCCTGCAGCTAAAACGCTCCGTAGCCTTGCTGCGGGACGAACTCGATCTGCTGGCTGAGGCCTTGCGCGAACTGGCCCGGGCCCACAAGAGCACGGAGATGATCGGTCGCTCGCATGCCATTCACGGTGAGCCAATCACCTTCGGCTTCAAGGTGGCCGGCTGGCTGGCCGAAACCGAGCGCAACCGCACCCGCCTCGAACGGCTCGAGCAGGATGTAGCCGTGGGCCAGGTCAGCGGCGCCATGGGCACCTATGCCAACACCGATCCTCAGGTGGAGGCAATCACCTGCGAGATCCTCGGGCTCACACCCGACACTGCAAGCACCCAGGTGATCTCACGCGATCGCCATGCCGACTACGTGCAGACCCTCGCCCTTGTGGGCGCCTCCATGGAACGATTCTCCACCGAAATCCGCAACTTGCAGCGCACCGATGTGCTCGAAGTGGAGGAAAACTTCGCCAAGGGCCAGAAGGGCAGCTCCGCCATGCCCCACAAACGAAACCCAATCCGCAGCGAGCGGATCAGCGGTCTGGCCAGGGTCCTGCGGAGTTACACCATTGCTGCCCTGGAGAACGTGGCCCTCTGGCATGAACGCGACATCAGCCACAGTTCCACGGAGCGAATGATGCTCCCCGATTGCTCGGTCACCCTGCACTTCATGCTGCGGGAAATGACCAGCGTCGTGAAGGGGCTCGGGATCTATCCCGAGAACATGCGTCGCAACATGAATGTGTACGGCGGCGTGGTGTTTAGCCAGCGGGTGCTTCTTGCCCTAGTGGGCACCGGCATGAGCCGTGAAGAGGCCTACCGGGTCGTTCAGCGGAATGCCCACACGGCCTGGAACACCGCCGGCGGCGACTTCCGCGCCAACCTCGAAGCGGATGGCGATGTCACCAGCAGGCTCTCCGCAGCCGAGCTGGCCGACTGCTTCAGCACCGCATTGCACCAGGAGCACCTGGGCGTGATCTGGGAGCGATTGGGGATCTAATCAGCGCCTGGGAGAGGATGATCCAAATCCCGTCGGCAGGCCGAGAAGCCGGAAGACCGAGGCCGCATCGACAATCGGCTCGAGCGGCAACATGGCATCAGTCATCGTGTCAGTGACCTTGGTGAAGGTATTGCGGTTCACAACCACAACATCACCATTGCGCAGTGGAGGGTTGTTGGGACTACTGAGCACAGCATTGGGGTCGTAACGCAGTTGCTTGACCGTGTTGCGGCCCTGGCCATCCATGCGGATCAAGTCCACCCGCTTCACACTGCCGCGGCGGGTGACTCCACCGGAAGCCAGGATGGCACCGGACAACGGAGCGTTGGAACGGATTTCAACCACTCCCGGAGAAAAGACCTCACCAATGACCTGAACATTGATCGCCGTCGGGGAAAAGTTTGAGGCAGCAGTCGTCAGCAGGTCCACATTGACTGGCGATTTCGCCTTGTGAACGCGGATGCTGTCGCCGTCATAAATCAACGGGTTGGGAGCAAACCCTCCGTTTTTCAGCACAGTGAGGTAGTCGAAGACATAGCTCCTGGTGGGTCCACCAGGGGTTGCGGAAGGGCGTAGAAGCTCCAAACGGGCCAAATCCCCCGTAGCGCTAATCCCCCCAGCCTTCTGAATCACATCCACCATGGTCGGCCAGCCGCCCCCGTCGCTGCCGACTCCGGTGACCTCGCCACTCGTCCCCAGGGATCCCGAACTGTTGACAGGAAGGGTGAAAACTCCCGAGCGCAGGACCTGGCCCGTCACCGTGACACGGACCGGACGCTGCTCAACCAGGTCGAGATAGACCAGAGGTCGCCGCAGGAATTGGTTGTACCCATCGGTGATCCGCTGACGCGCCTCCTCCAGAGTCAACCCCCACACCTCAACCGTGCCAAGCCGCGGCAGGTTGATGGTGCCGTCGCTCAAGACCTGAACCTGAGCCTCATAACCCTCGATCTTGAACACCGAGGTCACCAGCCTGTCCCCAGGAGCCAGGCGGTAGCGATAGGTCTGGGGCGGCAGCCTGGGAGTGGATGGCAACGGCGGCGGCGCCTGCAGCGGCGTGGTGACCCTCGCCGGTGTTTTCAGCCAGTTGATCCGCTCTTCAGCCTTCAGCCCATCGCCCAGGAACACAGGAGCCATGAGCACAACCGCTGCAGCAACGCCTGCGGAGAGACCGGTCCTTGAGGGCACAACCATGGGTGGAACTGAGACAGCAGCCAATTTGACGCCAATCTTCCCGCATAATGCGATTCAGGGATATGGCCCATGACGCAGACCGGACCAGCAGCGCAGGAAGACGTCCTGCTTCCTCAGGGCTGGAGCGAAACCAACCAGGACAGCAGCCTCCTGTTCCGCCTCGACGGCCTTGAGCTGCATCTGATCCCTGGATCAAGATTTGAGGCCGTCGCCGATGCCGTCGGCACCCTGAGGGAATCCACCTACCGCCAGCAGCTTTCCGGCTCCGGCAGTACGCGGGACCTCGACGGCCGTGACACGGCCTACGACCACTTAATCCTGCTGGAGGCCGGAAGCAGTGCTCTGGCGGGCTCCGCCAGGCTGCAGTTCATTCCTCAGTTCACAGCCGCTGAAGACCTTCCCGGCAGCCAGCAGTCCTACTTGGAGCATGTCTACCCCGGCATCAAGGCGATGCTGGCTGGGCAAACCCACCACGTGGAAATTGGCCGGGTGGCGTTGGCCCGCCGCTTTCAACGCCAACCGCATTCCCTAATGGCCCTCTTCCGCGGAGGGCTCCTAATCGCGGCTCGCTCGGGGTTCAGCATCCTGCATGGATTGGTCTCCTACAACCACTTCGCCCACAGCGATGCCGTCAATACAGCTTTTCTGACTGCATTGATGCGGCCTCCGTACCGCAGGATCAGTCCAGTACTGCCCCCTCCGCGGCACCCGATCAACGAAATCCAGCCCAATGACAGCATCCACCCGATCGGCAATGTTCAGGCCCTTGAAGTAGCGATCCGAGAAGAACACAGTGACGACTTCCGGCTGCCGGTGCTGTTGCGCCAGTACTTCAACCTGATGGAAGCCAAGGTCTGTGACCTGTCTCTGGCGAAGGATTTCAACCAGATCACTGAAATCCTGATGGCCGCCGACCTCTCTCGCCTGCCAAAAGATCGCCTCTCCTTTTTCATCGACGTTGACCACCAACCCGTCTACCAGCAATTCAGCTGGTACCGGGGAGAGTGATAAACGAAGCGACGCTGGTACTTTTACTGGATCAAAAGGGTGCGGGTGTTGACAGAGGGAATCTCCAATAAGCAACAGCTGGAGGGACGCCTTGTCGAGATACTGCATCGCATTTCCGGCGCCGATCCAGCTGTCATCACCCGTGACGCACGCTTGATGGAGGACATCGGGATCGACTCCTTGGGGTTCTACGAAATTTTGATCGAGGCCGACACCTGTTTCGGTATTCGCATTCAAGAGGAGCAGCTGCTGCAATTCAAGACAGTTGGTGATATCCAGAGCCATCTGGAATCTCTCGACATCGATCTGACCAGCTCCAAAACCGCCTAACCGTGGCAGTGCTGCAACAGCTCTCCCAGCGTGTTTCGATCGTGGGCTGGGGGTCAGTCTCACCCCTGGGCTGTGACGCAGGATCAACCTGGGATGGCGTCTTAGCAGAGCGCTCCGGCATCCGCGCCCTGAGCGCAACCTGGAGCGACGATCTGCCGGTACGCATTTCAGGCTGCGTGCCCGATGCCGCCACAGCATCCCTGGAGCCGCTCCTTCTGCGCCGCTCCGATCGCTGCGCCCAGCTCGGACTCCTGGCCGCCCGGGAGGCCTGGGCCATGGCCACCGCAGCCATCGGAGGCATCGATCCAGCGCGCGTGGCTGTGGTGCTGGGCACCGGCATCGGCGGGCTCCACACAATGCATGAACAGCACACCCAGCTGACCGCCGGAGGACCGAGCCGAGTCAATCCCCTCACCGTGCCAATGCTGATCCCCGACGCAGCAGCCGGCCAAGTCGCGATCGACCTGGGCCTGCATGGTGGTGCGCACACCCCCGTCTCGGCCTGCGCATCGGGAGCCGAGGCCATGATGCTGGCCCAGATGCTGCTCAATGATGGGCGGGCCGATCTCGTCCTAGCCGGCGGCACAGAAGCACCAGTGAACCGACTGGGGCTCGTGGGCTTCTCCGCGATGAGGGCCCTGTCCTCCCGTAATGATGCCCCTGAGAAGGCCTCTCGGCCCTACAGCAAAGACCGGGACGGTTTTGTGCTCTCAGAGGGTGCCGGAGTGCTGGCAATGATGCGGGAGGTAGACACCCCGTGCGGTGCTGCACTGGGTTGGCAACTGGCCTGCGGCAGCAGTAGTGACGGCCATCACATCGTGGCTCCTGAACCTCAGGGCACCCAGGCCAGCCTGGCGATCGAGGATGCCCTACGGCGGGCTGGAGTTGAGCCTGGCGATCTATGCGCCGTCCAAGCCCATGCCACCGGTACAAGCTTAGGCGACCTCGCCGAAGCAAGGGCGCTGCGGCGCAGCCTGGGCTCTGCCGCCGATCACATCCCGGTCTTCGCACCCAAGGGCCAGCTCGGGCATCTGCTTGGAGCCGCGGGAGCCGTCGAGGCAATTCTCGGATTGCAGGCACTTCGGCAGGGGACGTTGCCCCGCAGCATCAACTCCGATCCTCTCGACCCTGAAGTGGAGCTCGCCGTGACCAGCCAAGGGCCAATCGAACTTTCTGACTCAGGTGCAGAACGGCTGATGCTCAAGAACGCCTTTGGCTTCGGCGGACACAACATCAGCCTTGTGCTGTCTGCTCCCTGTAGTACTGCTGAACGGCAGCGCTGAAACCCTCCCGGTCGCGGGGGTCAGCGGGCAGCTTGAGATCATCCGCTCGCCCACGGCGGCAGTAAATCGTGCCCAATGGCGCTGTCAAACGACCCAGCAACAGCTGCAGCGGTTTGTAGCGCGCGCCGACGGCCCCCTCCAATCCGTCGTAGCTAAAGAACCAAGGCACCACCCGGCCGCCGTAATGATGGGCAAGCATGAACGCACTCGGCGACACCCTCTCCTCAATCGGCGTCACAAGCGAGCCGTTGGGAGCAATCATGATTTCGCCGTGATCCCTTAACAAGGTTGAGGCATTCATCATCCCGGCGAGGCGGGACTGGGGCTGGCGATGGTCCAGAACAGCCGAGCCTGCGTTGCGCGCAGCAGCGGCATAACCGGGCAGCACCCAGCGCAGGTGCAGCTGCGCAGTGGTCAACCCCGGCAAACGCAGAACCCCTTGAGTCACAAGGCCATCACAGGGACTGCGGTGATTGAAGATGTGCACCAGGGGGATGTCGGCCGGTTCCGAGGGTTGGCTGTCATCCACCACCACCTGTATGCCCAGGGCCCGCAAAGCCACAGAGGAAGCCAGGGCCATCAAGGCTGCTGCCCAGTCCGGTCGCCGCAGCAGCATGGCCGGTAGCTGCAAGCCGTAAAGCGTGAAACCCAGGGCGGCCCATGCCAGCCGTGCCATGAGTCGCCCTAGCAACAGCACAGGATTACCCAGCGGCCCTGATTTCGGGATCGGCAGTCTGGGGCTGGGGGGGAGCTGACGGGCTTCCGGACCGATCGGGAACGTGGTGCGGAAGGGGAAATCTCCATCGAAATTTCCATTCACCTGCGTGGTGAGCACCAAATGGTTGTAGAAGCGATAAAACAGAGCCCGATCACTGGGCTGAGGATCACACCAGAACGCATTGAGCGGCTTCTGATCCGTCAGACCCTCCAAGTTGTAGAAGGTGTTCCCCATCGTTTTGGTGGGCACCGCATGGAACAAAGCCTGCAGACCCACGGTGCTGTTCACCGTGATCACCCCACGGCAAGTCCGCAGGTATCGGCTGAGGGGGCCATCGTGGATGTAATGGACCCGGCCGGAGACGCCGTATTGCTTGGCGAGAAGCCGGATCAGAGAGGCGTAGTTGTTGTAGCCCCGATCCCGAGGATGGTGCTTGAAGGCCAGATGGTCGGAGGCGTGGGCATGGCCGGCGAAAGAGCGGATGACGTCTTCAATGAAGTCATGCATGCCGCGATAAGGCGACCCCATCTGAATCTGCGAATCACTCGAGACCTGCAGAACAGCAAGGAAAAAAGAGAGGTGTTCCAGCAACCGCTGCTTCACCGATCGTTCTTGCCAGCGATAAAGCCAATAACGCCAGGTGCCGCGCACCTGACACCAGAGGAACCCTGGTGAGGGCTGAAGCTTGTGCTCACCCTCAATAATCGGGTAGCGGGTAAAGGCGTGCTGAATAAATGTGGGAGCCTTCCAGGCCTTACGCCAGCGCCAGCCCGGATCCAGCACGATATTTTGCGGCAGCTGGTCGCACTGGGGCAACGCCCTGTAGAAGGCTGCTGGCTGGTTGAGGTTGGAGCGAGCATTCACCCGGTCCCGTTCCAGGGTCACGTAGTTCGGACGCAGGTAACCCAGCTCAAACACCCAGGCCTCAATGCCGAGGTTCTGTGCCTCTTCAATCGCGATCCGGTGGGGAATGGTGAAGTCGCCATACATAAAGATGTGGCGTATTCCCCTCTCTTCGATCAGCCGGCGAAGGAAGGGCCGCCACGACTCCATCCCCTTGCTGTACGGCACACAGACATCGGCCGGGAAGCCGAATTCCTGCAGGGGGAAAGCCACCTTGGTGACCGGAATGCCGCACCCCTGCAGGTAGCTACAGAAGCGAGCGAAGAACAGACCGATGGGGCCCATCAACAGCAGAACCGGTCCGTCGATCCGCACCTGCACTAGAGCTGGCGCCCGTCCCCTGGCCAAACTGCATCCCGCCCATGAATGAGCAAAATCCTGGCACGCCTTAACGGCGCCGGAGCCTGCCCCAGTGGCGGAACAGGGCCTGCACAAGCGTGCGCCGCTGCGGTGGAGCGGCGCGCCAAGCCACCAGTTCGTCGATGGCCTGCTCCGGCGTAATGAACCAGCCGCTGTCGCGGCTGACATAGCGGGGATAGTCGATCAGTGCGGCATGAACCAGCTCATCCAGCAACAAGGGCCGCTGACGGCGGCCGCAATGCTCACGGTCGTGGGTGAGTCCCCAGCCGGCATAAAACGGCAAGCCCCAGCAATGCACCTCCAGGCCGCGCAGCAACGCCTCAAACCCCGCCAGCGATGTGAGCACGTGCAGAGCGTCGATCTGAGTGAACAGCTGCTGAATCGAGCCCTGCGGCAGCACAACATCACAGAGCTCGGCGGCATCTTCCTCGCCAGCACCGGCACGGCAGAGGCCGGCCACAACATCCGGATGAGGTTTGTAAACGAGATAAGCCTCCGGCTCCGCCGCCCGCACCGCCGCCAGCAAGGCACGGTTACTGCGCAGGCCAGGGGCGCCATAGCGGATTGACGCATCGCTTTCCACCTGTCCGATCACCAGCACAACCCGACGCTGACCAGCAGGACGAAGCCAAGGCTCGGCCTGGAGGTTGTATTTGGTGATCGCCTCCTGCACCAACCGCTGACGCAATGCTGAAGCCCTCTGCCGTTGCGCAGAGGTCCACTGCCCCGTTGCCAGGTGTGTTTCCAGATCGCTGGGTCTGGTGGCGTCGTAATAAACGCCCTGGTGATCCACCACCCAGGACACCGGATCCACCAGATCAGCCCCCAGTCCGACCGAGCGGAGAAAACCGTCTTCCACCTGCAGCACAGGCAGCTGCCGACGCGCAGCGGCCTCGAGCAGCCGCGGCCTGGCTCGGCGGCCCCAGACCACCACAGCATCAACGCCCTGCGGAATCCGCCGCCATGGGGCTCGAAACCGCAGCTGACCGCCTGCCATGAAACGACGCAAATTGCGCTGTTTCCAGGGCGTGAAGCCGAAGGCCACACATCGCCTCGGCTGTTGCCTCTGCAGGGTCCGCTGTAAACCAATCGCATCCATCAAGGTTTCGATGCTGCAGGGCTGATGCCGGTGGGGGTCGATGCAGCGGCAGGCACCTACTAGTGCGGCATGCACCAGGGCCTCAAGGCTGGCTCCCTGGCGTCGCCGGGCCGGGGCTTCACATCGGTCATGGGTGAGCCCCCATCCGGCATAGAAGGGCATGCCGAAGCAGTGAACAGGGCGCCCCCACAGCAAAGCCTCAAATCCCATCTGGGAAGTGACCACATACACCGCCCGAGCCCCCTCGAGCAGCTGCGCGGGATGGCCACCATCCGCACTCAAGCGAACGCGGGGCTGGGCCAGATCCCGAGCCTTGAAATGGCCCCGGGCGCGGCCGGAGATCACATCCGGATGCACCTTCAGCACCACCGTGCAGTCGGGATGTTCGACCAAGGCGGCCTGAAGCATCCGCTGAAAACAATTGGCATCGGCCAATCCGAGAGCGATCGATCGATCCCCGGCAGATTGATCTACCACCAGCACATAGGGCTCCTGGGGAGCTTCCGCCTCCACGGGAGGGTTCACCTTGCTGAGCCGCTGCTCGCGCCAGAGCCTCTGCAGTGCGCGGGAACGATCGGCCTCAGCCGCGTTAATCGGCGCCGCAATCAACTGCTCCATTCGGCTGGGGGCCGTTGCATCGAAGTGCACCCCCAGCTCATCCACCAGCAGACCAAGCGGTGGGTGAGCCCGGCCCTTGGCCACGGAGCGCAGCAGACCGTCCTCGAGATGCCACACCGGTAGCCCCCAACGGCGGGCGAGGTGCTCTACCCGCAGCGCACTGGGCCGCCGCCCCCAGGCGAGCAGAACGTCCACATCACGACGACGGCCCGGCACCAAACGATCCGGCGCCATGAGCTGCGGCAGTGAGCGGTGCGCAAGCATGCCCCGGGCAGGAACACCGAGCCGCAGAGCAGCAGGCCTGGTCATCGGGTAAGACAGGACGCACTGAATCCTCACCGATGGCAGTCCCCCGTGGCGCGCTGGCCTTGATCCCCGCCCGCGGTGGATCGAAGGGAATTCCGGGCAAGAACCTGCAAACGGTGGGCGGTGTGCCTCTGGTTTGCCGCAGCATTCGTGCTGCCCAGGCCAGCCAAGGCGTTGGCCGGGTGGTGGTGAGCACAGACGATGACGCCATCGCGGCAGCCGCCGAAGTCGAGGGCGCGGGTGTCATTCGGCGCCCCGCAGCCATCGCCGGCGACACCGCCAGTTCGGAATCGGCACTGTTACATGCTCTCGACCTCCTGGAAGAGCAGGGGCCCTTGGAAACCAAGCTGGTTTTCCTGCAATGCACCTCCCCGTTCACGACTGGGGCGCAAATCGATGCGGTGCTGACTGCCTTGAGCCCAGAACGCTGCAACAGCAGCTTCGCCGTCACCCCATGGCATGGCTTCCTCTGGCGCGCCGATGGGCGGGGCATTAACCACGACCCTGAGCAACCCCGCCAACGCCGCCAGGACCTGGAACCGGCTTTTCTGGAAACCGGCGCGATCTACGCCATGCGCGTCGCCGCCTTCCGGCGCTGCGGCAGCCGCTTTTGCCGTCCGTCAATCCCGGTGGTGCTGGAGCAGATGGGGCCAGAAATCGACACGCCCGACGATCTGGCCCTATGCCGCAGCATCGCGGAACAGAAAGCCGAGTAATTTTGCTCGGCAAAGTGTCGGAGTCGATGGCGCCCGCAGAATCCAAGCGCCTCCTCGGCCGCAAGGTCACAGCTGTTGCCTGCTTCGACTCCTTCGGGAAGCTGGCGATGACCATGCTGGCTGCCTGCCGGCGGGAGGGAGCTGAGACCACTCTGTTGCTCCTGCAGCTGAACAACCGGGCCCTGTCCAGGCGGCAGCGCCTCGAAATTCGGCGGATCGATCCCAAGATCCGCATTGAAAAACACAACTGGAACGATCTGCGCCAGCTCTGTGGCGCCATGGCTGGGGACGTGGATGGATTGATCTTGGGTCTGGATGGCCAGCGCAGCCGCGATGCTCTGCTGCAACTCCAGAACATTTGGGCGCATCAAGAGCAACGGCCACGCCTCATCAGCGCTTACCCGGGAATCCTGTTCCGGTTTGGTCTCGAAGGGATGATGGATCGGTCGGGCGCCGACTTGCTCTGTCTCAACAGTGCTGACGATCTGGCCCTTTATGGGCGAGGTCGCAAGGCCCTCGGCCTCGACAGCAGCAATGCCGTGGTGACGGGCCTGCCGATTCTCTGGCACACAAAACCGCGCACGGCAGTCCCGGAGAACCCATCGATCGTGTTCTTCGAACAGCCCTCGATTCCGGTGCATCCCCTACAGCGCCGGTTCCTTTGTGAGCAGATCAAAGAGCTAGCCGCGGCCTGGCCCGATCACCCCGTGATCTTCAAACCGCGAACGTCGAGCATCGAGAGCACCCTGCACCGGCGCCATGGAGAGATGGCGAGTGTGATCGACAAGATGACGCGCGATCAGCCGAATCTTCGCCTCAGTTTCAAGCCCGCCACCCGACTTCTGCGCCAGTGCGGTTGCGCCATCACCGTCTCATCGACGGCCGCCATGGAATCGATGGCGATGGGCATCAGCACACGCATCGTCGGTGATCTGGGTGTGACCGAAACCCTCGGCAACCACTTCTTCGCCAGTTCGGGCGCCATCGCCAGCTTCGCTGCGATCAAGGCCAACCCCTTCGACATAACCCATGACGCTCAGTGGCTCGAGCAGCAAGGCCTGCAGCGGGACGGTGAGGATCGCTTCATCACGGCCTTAGTCGACCGACTGAACAGACCGGCCACACCCCTTGGAACCTCAAACCATGGTCCCCTGAGCTGGGGCAGCAGTGACTGGCAGAAGGCCGCCTTGCGCAACGGCGGCCGGCGGATGCTGAGCAGTGGTGGCGCACGCTCCAGCCAGCGCAAACGGCACCGCACCCGGCGCATGCTGCGCAGCCTGCGGGACAGTGTGGTGGGGTTCGGCTGGCTCTCGAAACTGCTGCGGGAACGATGACCCTTCTGCTGGTCAGCGACGGAGGGCTGGAGCGTTCCGCCTGCTTGCTGATGGCAGAGGCGCTGGAACACCAGGGTCAGCGCTGCATCACGGCTGGGCCAAAACTTCATGGACACCAGCCCCTGGCCACACCTGCACAGCAGCTGAACATCGATCTGCAGCATCTGCCCGCACACCCTCTGTTGGATCAGGTCTCAGCCATTGGCTTGTTCCTGGAGAAGCCAGAGCAGGTTCAGCACTTCATCGAGACCTATCAAGGCCTCTGTAACGCGCGCGGTCGGCGCGCGGCGAAGCTGTTCAGCGGCCCCCTCGTGCCCTTGGTGGGCGATGCCCTGATCCGCGATCTCACGCTGCGCATGGGCTGTGATCTTCTTGTGGTGAGCGGCGAACACCAGCGCCGTCAACTTCGATCACTCACCTTCAACTGGCCCGCCAGCCTGCCGACGCCGCCCGTGATCAGCACGGGCTTCTGGTTTCCCCAGACCACACCCTGCGCTCCAGCCCAGCAGCCCCTGCTGCTCGCATTGATCCAAGAGAGGATCCCCACCCACATTGGAGCCCGCGATCAACTGCTGCGCCAACTCAACACCTGGGCGCGGCAACGGCCGAAATGGACCGTGATCTTGCAACGCGACCACAGCTGGAGCTCGACGACGGCGCTCATGCCAGGCGACGCACCCCTCGCCGAGAACTTGGTGGAAGCCTCACCAGGCCAGCTACTGCCACTGCTGGGATCCTGCACCGCCTGCCTGACGGTGAGTTCCCCTTGGAGCCTGGCAGCGATGGATTGGGGCCGCATCCCAATCATCGTGGGCGACTACGGCATCCATGATGAACAGAACACGACGGGCTTCTTCGGCTGCGGTGCCATGCATCGCCTGCGCAGCATCCCCAACCTCGATGCCGTGAACGCGCTGCCAACGGCGAACCGAACCTGGCTCGATGGCATGGGCGCTGACATCAAAGACGGACCGAAGCGCCTGATCGAAGCCCTGAGCGAGCTTGCCCGCCAGGACGTGAGATGACAGCGACACCGACCCGGCCCACGCTCAACGTGCTGTTGATCGCTGACAGTGACAGCCAACTGCTGGCCTGCGAGGCCCTCTGCGGCGCTCCGACCGCACTGAACGTGCATTGGACCCTCAACGTGATTCCACGGGATGGAACACCCCAGGGGTTGTTGCAACGCCTCGGTCAGCACGTCACCCTGCGCCATCAGGGCCTGGCTCGGCTGCTGAGCGATCAGCGTCTGCAGAGCTTTGATGCCATCGGCGTGTTCTTGACGGGCAGCAAGCTCAATGACATCCGTCTTGCCCTGCAACGGCATCCCAAACGCCCCTTGCTGTTCTGTGGTTTCAACGGCGTGGTGCTGGACCACTTCATCGAAGGGGTGAGCTGGCGGCTTGGCTACGACCTGATCTGCCTCAGCGGACCGCGTGATCAAGAGGCCCTGGCCCAGCTGGTGGAGGGGACCCCATTTACACATCAGCGCACCGTGCTCACCGGTCTGCGGCGCAACGCCCCCAGCTCAGACCTGGTTCCTGTCGCCCAGCGTCCGCGGCGCCTGGTGTTTGCCGAGCAAGTGATCATGCCCGCATCACCCCCCGAACGGGCCCGGCTGGTGCGTCTGCTCAGCGATCTGGCCATCCGTTCGCCCAACTGGGAGGTGCTGATCAAACCCCGAATCGCGCCGGGAGACGCCACCTTTCATGACGTCGAAACCCACATCAGCACGACCCTGCAGCAGACCCTGGGGGTGCCTCCCGCCAATCTGCGGCTGGACTATCGCCCGCTGCCGGTGTTGCTGAAGCAAGCCAGGCTGCTGGCCACCCTTTCCTCGACAGCTTTTTTCGACGCCCTCGACTTCGGCTGCCGGACGATTGCCATTAGCGATCTGGGCCTGCAACCGGACTACGGAGGCCACGTTTATGCGGGCAGCGGGGTGTGGCGCTCCCTGGAAGCCATCCCCAACCTGGATGCCCTTGATGCCGAAGGGCCATCCCCGGATCCGCGCTGGCTGGAGTGGATGGGCTACGGGCAGCAATTCAGCCCCTCCGCCCTGCTCCAGGCCCTGCAGGAGCAGAAAGGCCAGCCACCGCAATCCCTCCCCAGCACGAGCGGCTACCCGGGCAATGCCCAGTCCAGCTTCAACCAACTGCGGTTGGGAGCGGAAGCCGCCATCGCCACTGGCGACTGGAGCAGTGCTCAGGAACTGCTGTGCCAGGCGGCCCTGATGCGCCCGCTCCACCGCGGCGTCGCCCGTCGATATTGGGCTGTCCGCCAGCCCAACCCACTGCTCCGGCAGATCGCACTAGTGATCTCTTACAGAGATCTGAAGTAAGTTCGACGACTGACTCAACCCAGGTGGCCGACAGAACGGTGAGAGGCATCCTGATTGAGCGAAATTTCACCCAGTTTGTTGTCTTCGCGGAAGACAGCATCCTGTCGGCGCTGAGCAAGATCACGGCCAACCAGTCACGCCTGATCTTTGTTGTCTCGGAAAGCGGCATCCTCCAGGGTGTCCTCACTGATGGCGACTTCCGCCGCTGGATTGCCGGTTGCGGAGAGATCGACCTGAACCGGCCGGTCACCGCCGCCATGAACGCCAACTGCCGCTCGGCTGCCGAGGGCACCAGCGCAGGTGATCTGAGCGCATTACTCAACTCACGCATCATCGCGCTGCCCCTGCTGGACAGCCATGGCCGCATTGTCGCGGTGGCCCGACGTGCCACCGATGGGCTCCAAATTGGCTCCCATCGCATCGGCGATGACGCCCCTTGCTTCCTGATCGCCGAAATCGGCAACAACCACAACGGCGATCTCGACATCGCTCTCCAACTCATTGATGCAGCCCACGCAGCGGGAGCGGACTGCGCCAAGTTCCAGATGCGGGACATGAGTCGGCTGTACCGCAATGCGGGCGACAGCAACGACATGGCTTCAGATCTGGGCACCCAATACACCCTGGATCTGCTTGAGCGCTTTCAGCTCAGCGACGATGAGCTGTTCCGCTGCTTTGATCACGCCGCCAGCAAGGGGCTGGTACCCCTCTGCACCCCATGGGATGAAACCAGCCTCGACAAGCTCAACCGCTGGGGGATGGAAGGCTTCAAGGTGGCGTCGGCAGATTTCACCAACCACGCCCTGCTCTCCAGCCTTGCGGCCACAGGCAAGCCCCTGATCTGCTCCACCGGCATGGCCTCCGAGGTGGAGATCCGCTCCGGCATCCGTCATCTCCAAAATGAGGGGGCTGGCTATGTGCTGCTCCACTGCAATTCCACCTATCCGACCCCGTTCAAGGACGTCAACCTCCGCTATCTCGAGCGTTTGCGTGACCTGGCCGAGGCTCCCGTGGGCTATTCCGGCCATGAGCGGGGCATCGAAGTGCCCATTGCCGCCGCCGCCCTTGGCGCCGTGGTGATTGAGAAACACATCACCCTCGATCGATCCATGGAAGGCAACGATCACAAGGTGAGCCTGCTGCCCGATGAATTCGCCCAGATGATCCACGGCATCCGCCGGGTGGAGGAATCGATGGGCAGCAGCGGCGAACGCAGCATCAGCCAGGGCGAAATGATGAACCGCGAGGTACTCGCCAAGAGCCTGGTCGCCACCTGCGACATCCCCGCCGGTATGGAGATCACCGAAGCGATGGTCGGCATCCAAAGCCCGGGGCAAGGGCTGCAGCCGAACCGTCTGGAGGATCTGATTGGGAAGACGTTGCCGGTGAGCAAAACCTCCGGGGACTTCTTCTTCCCCTCAGACCTCGAGACCCCGGCCGCCGCCCCGCGCGCCTACCGCTTCCAACATCACTTCGGTGTTCCGGTCAGGTATCACGACATTGAGAGTTTTTCCGCCACCAGCAATCTCGACCTCGTTGAAATCCACCTCAGCTACAAGGACCTCGAGGTCAACCTTGATCAGGTGCTGCCGACACAACAACAGCTCGGCCTGGTGGTGCACGCCCCTGAACTCTTTGCAGGCGATCACACCCTCGACCTCTGCAGCGCTGATTACGACTATCGGCGTCACTCGATTGAGGAACTCCAGCGCGTGGTCGACATTTCCCGTGACCTGCGTAGTCGCTTCGACTGCCCCGATCCCGTCCTTCTGGTGACCAACGTCGGTGGCTTCTCAGAGCACCACCATCTCGAGCGCACTGAGTTGCAACCGCTGAGGCAACGCCTGATTGACAGCCTTCAGCAGATCAACACAGCTGGCGAATTAGAGATCATTCCCCAGACCATGCCCCCCTTCCCCTGGCACTTCGGTGGGCAGCGCTATCACAACCTGTTTGTCGACACCGACTTCATCCAGGAGTTCTGCAACGAAACGGGCATGCGCGTCTGCCTGGATGTGTCCCACTCCAAGCTCGCCTGCACCCACCTCAATGCCTCCTTCAGCACCTTCCTCAAGGCGATCCTTCCCTTCACGGCGCACATGCACCTGGCCGATGCGAAAGGTGTCGATGGTGAAGGCCTACAGATCCACGACGGTGAAATCGACTGGGTCCAGTTGTTTGCCCTGATGGACCAGTTCGCCCCCAAGGCAAGCTTCATTCCCGAAATCTGGCAGGGCCACAAAAACAACGGCGAAGGCGCCTGGCTTGCCCTCGAACGCCTTGAAGGCTGTCTTGAGTCCAGCCCACAACGGCAGGTCGCGTGATTCAGCTCAAACCGAGCCGGATTGTTCTGCATTGCGGGCTGCACAAAACCGGCAGCACCTACATCCAGCGAAACCTGCAGACCAACCGAGAGCTGCTACTGGAGCATGGGGTGCTGTATCTCGGACCCAAGACCTTCAAAAAGCGTTGCTCCGAGTTATGGCGTCACCTGCAATGGGGACGTAGAGATCGAAAAACGTCCACAAGACTGACCTCACAGACCAGAACCACTCTGCTCGAGCTGGCAGGGGAGCATCCGGAATCGATCCACACCATTGTTCTGTCTTTCGAGGCCATTTTCGGCACATTGCGCAGCGGCCTTGCGGAGCCACCACGCAGAAAACCTCGCAATAAGGAACACAGGACGGGCTTGTATCGCTATGCCAAGTCGCGCACCAAACGCTTAATGGTCGGGTTGGAAGACAGTCTTGAAGAGCGTTCTATCTCGTGGAGCATCCTGTTCGCCAGCAGAACCCATGAAGCGTTCATCCGCTCATGCCATACCCAGCTGCTCAAGGAAGGGCGACTCAATCCCGAAGCAAGTCACTTCGACACGTTCCGACGAACAGCCGATTTCTCTTACACCGACCCCAACCACCTGGAGCAGACCCTCTCAAAGCTGGGTGGTAAACGCGACCTTAATTTCGTGAGCATCAACTATGAACAAGCCAGCGATCCTCATGAGCCCAGGACCTTTTTGTGGAATGTGCTGAAGCTGGCCCTGCCCGAGCAAGCCGACCGGCTCAGACAGCAGCTGGGAGCGAACACGGACAACGTCAACCTGAACAGAAACACCAATCCAGGGCTGAACGAACGGGGGGTTGAACTGGCCATCCAGGCGCGACCGCTGTTCAGCCGCAGCGAATGGAAGCTATTTCGCAAATTCCTCGAAAAAAATTTCGCCAAAGTCCGTTAATCCATGGCACAACCGCATCACTTCATCCGGATGAAACGCCACAACCTTCTCTATGGGCGGGTTCCAAAGGCGGCAAATTCCTCGATCAAAGCGGCACTATGCCGCTTGCTCAGCGAAAGGCCTCCAAAAGGCACCAAAACGACCTCTGACAAGTTCTGGCAGCACGAAACCAATAAGGAAACGGAGCTGATCACCCTGCGCCGTGCGCGCAAGTACCGGCGCAGCCATTTCAGCTTCAGCTTCGTGCGCAACCCGTTCGACCGACTGATCGCGGCTTACAACAACAAAGTGATCGAAATCGAGGAGCCACCTCTGCCGATGCAGAACATGGGAATCACCCATGGCATGTCGTTTGACGCTTTTCTCGATGTCTTAATCGAGACACCGTTCAAGCACTATGACGTTCACGTTTTGCCCCAGAACCAATTGCTTTGCATCGGCAATCAGATCGTGCCGAAGTTTGTGGGACGCGTTGAACAGATCAACGAACACTGGTCTGAACTGCGCGACATCCTGGCCCGGAATGGGATCGATGTGATGGAATCTTTACCTCAGAAAAATGTGCGACGGAGTGATCGCGGCGGCCTGCAGAGTTACTTCAACAGCGATGCTCTAATCGAAAAAACAATGCAAATTTATGGGGATGATGTGCGTCTTTTTTATAATGATGTGTCTGTGGATCAATTGATCAAAAATTCCCCCCTGCCGACGATCAATCCCTTGCGCAGTACGGGATTGAAGCTGTCGAACTGGCTCCGGACCCATGGCTTCGGGCGCTGATCGAAGAGGTTGGCTGGAGTCCTGGCTTTGCAGGCATCAGATCAATCGCAGCCTGCAGGGATGGCACGACCACATAGCGGCGGTCTACCGCTCTCAATTGCCCTCGTTCATCATTATTGGAGCAGCCAAATCGGCCACAACAAGTCTGGCCACGGCGCTGCGACGCCATCCCCAGATTCAGATCAGTAAGTCGATGGAGCCGAAATTCTTCGGCCGGAACTATCTGCGGGGCTGGGAGTGGTACGCGAATCAGTTTGCGGCGGATCCTCGGCGGCCCCTGCGGGGTGAAGCCAGCACGATGTACACCTCGTCCTATGGCTCCTACGCCAGAACACCGGAGCTAATCCACCACCACCTCGGCCCCATTCCGCTGATCTACCTGGTGCGCCATCCCCTGCGAAGGATTGAATCCCACTGGCGGCACTGGCGCGGACGCATCAAGGACTGCCCGTCATTTGATCAACTCCTCCGCTCGCCTCGCCTGAGGCAACGCGTTGTGGAGGCCTCGCTCTATCACCAGCAATGGCAGCGCTACCGACGCTGGTTTCCGCAGCAGTCGATGCTGAGCGTCACCACCGAAGAACTCAGCGCGCACCCGCAAACCAGCCTGCGACGCATCCTGAGCTTCATTGGCGCAACCCCGGATTGCTCCAGTCTGCTGGAAAAGGGCGACCTGCCGTTGATGAATCTGGCGGGGTCCAAAGGACGACGCGAGGTTGCTGCCCCCAGCTGGAACGACGAGCTCAAACAGCAGACGATTGCCTTGATTCGCCCCGACAGCGAACAGTTCCTGGCCAGCACAGGCCGGCCCAGCAGCACCTGGACCTGGGAGTAACTCCCGCCCTGGATCAACCGAGCTGATCCAACCACTCGCCCAGATTCTGCTGAGGCTGGGCAGGCGAGCTGGTGATTTCGAGGATGCGACCACAGGCACGCGGCTGCTCCAAAGCGTCTAGGCACACCTGGGCCACGAGGCGCCGAGGAATACTGTTGCTCTGCTGTTGATCCGCCTCCGTCACCAGCACGCCCTCCGTGATGGCGCGACTGTCGTCTTCGCTGAGGCCTCCAGGCCGGATCACGGTCCAATCCAGACCGCTCCGTTCCAAGCAGCGCTCACCAACCCGCTTCCAAATCAGGATCAAGCCAAACAGGTTGAGGGGATGCAGCCAACGGCCGGCACAGAGGGAACTCACCAGCACAACACGCTGCAACCCCAGGGAGCAGCAGGCCTGCAGCTGGTCCTGCACCCCCCAGGCATCCACCCGCAAGGGGCCCGCCAGGTTGATCGAAGGGCGAGCACCGGTGGCGATCACCAACTCCGTACAGCCCTGCAGCGCATGAAGCAGTGCTTCCGCCGTGTCCAGCTCCAGCCGACGCACATCAAGGCGCCCCTCCTGCTCGGCTTGGGCAAGGGCAGGGGGCAGCACGGAAGCGGGCCGAACAATGGCTCTGACAGATCGACCCCGCTTGAGCGCCTCGTCTACAACCCGCCATCCGGTTTTTCCAGAGGCGCCTGACACCGCCAGTTGAGTCATCCCACCAAAACTCGTCTCCGCACCAGTCAACAGACCAGCGTCAAGACCAGACCGGTCAGAATCAGCGCGAAAGCCCTAGCCGCATGAGTACGGATCAACTCCGGCAATTTTTTGCTCACATCTCCAGGGATCCATCCCTTAAGGAGCAGGTGCTGCAGGCCGTGAGTGCCGATGCTGCCGCCCTTATCGCCCAAAAGCTGGGCTACGAAGTCTCTGGCGATGAACTGCTGCGGTTCTCCGGCAAGAGCGCGTCGGGCGTCAGCGTCAACAAGATTCAGCACCCCGGTGAATACCACTAGAACAGCTGCAGCAGTAAAAGCCATCCCGTGGGGCATCACCGCGACCAACTGGTGCACCTGCTGCAGAAGAGACCCAGCGATCCAGACCTCCAGAGGCTGATCAACCGGGTGGAACAGGAGGATCCCGCCGACCTCACAACCTCAGCGAGCTTGCTGCGGGGGGTCTGGGAATTGCGCTGGAGCAGTTCCAAACAACCATGGCTGAAACAGGCCGCCGGGCTGGAGAACCTGCAGGCGCTGGATCCAGAGCAGGGGCGCGGCTGCAATCTGCTGCGGCTTCGCGCCCCCTTCGGCGCACTCGGCGGCATCAATCTGCAAGCCGAGCTGCAAATCGCCGACAACAAGAGGGTCGAGGTGCGGTTTCGCCGGGGAGGCTGGATGGGGCCATTCCTGCCTAACCGGCAACAGTTGAGCCTGATGCGACAGGTTCAGCAGAGCACTCCGGCCTGGCTCGACATCACCGTGCTGGATCAAAAGCTGCGGATCTGCCGCGGTAACGCAGGAACAACATTCGCGCTGCTGAGACGTAACGACTTGAACCTGAGTGAACTCTTGGGCGTATGAGGAGTCGCAAACAAGGCTGGAATTTGCCAACCAACTGAGCCAGAACCGAAGGGCTTGAATTCGTCCTGATGGCACGCCTTCTTCAGATTCTGCAGGGATCCAGCAACAGTGCCGATCTGGCGGCATGGACTGCCGTGATCTTTGCCTCGATCACCGCACTTGTGATCTGGGGTCTTTTCAACGCTTACCCCAACATGCTTTAGGCGGTGCCAACTAGCGAAATTGGTCCTGCTCGTAAACATTCGAACGCAAGGTGGGGCCTACATAACGGACGGGATCCTCACCATCTGCCAGGAGTTCCGTGGACCATTGATAAATACTGGAGTCGGGATTAAAGCCACGGAAGACAACATTCACAGTCTGCCCCGGCTGAACCGCCGGAGTGAGTTGGATGTTCAAAACCCCTTCGGAATCTGAGACAACAGCAGAGGCCAA
This sequence comes from Synechococcus sp. MU1611, assembly GCF_020514255.1. Classification (NCBI taxonomy): domain Bacteria; kingdom Bacillati; phylum Cyanobacteriota; class Cyanophyceae; order Synechococcales; family Synechococcaceae; genus Synechococcus; species Synechococcus sp. MU1611. The sequence goes on from NZ_VTLC01000006.1 coordinate 103,504, forward strand.
ACCGGTTACTCCTTTCCCGCGAAGTGAGTAGTCGCCAAAATAAACCCGAGGTTCTAAGCGCCCCCAGTCCCACTGATCAATGTTGGGCAACTGACGTAAAACAATCGATCTCAAAGCATTGCCTGCATCCTCAGGAACTACAACAGTGATTGTGGTGCGATTGCGTAATCCTTCTGTGGCTTCAGGGTTATGAATCCTGACCCGCGTTGGGGGTCGATCAAACAACGATTGCGCGAGCGACGGCGCCTCCAGCAACAGCATCGGAGCCACTAAAAGCATCGCCATCCACTGTCGCTTCACCCGATTAACCCGACGAATGAAACAAGATTAGCCAGGGTGATCAGGTCAACATTGCAGGCCGAAGTGTCAGCCATCGACCGACTTCAGCAATGCCTGGCCAACAAGGATTCGACCATGCCGGTGTGGCCTTGAAGGGCATAGGCCTCGACTTCACGGCGGCGCTGCAGCGGCCCCAGCGACTGAGTCACCCGCAGCACATGGTCGGCCGTGGACGAGTCGAGATGGTGGGCAAAAAACTTGTCGACCTGAACACGGCTGAAACCACCCTGCGACTGCAACATCAAGCTGATGGTGGACGAGGACGGCGTGCCCAAACCAGCCAGACAGTCCTGAACCACATGGATGGCCTCATGGGTCAATACATCCAACTGAAGCCCTGGCTCATCGCGCAGCCCCTGCGACAAACACAGTCGGTTCACGCCCATGTTGTAAGCAGCTCGTTCGGCTCCGGGGCCACAACGATCAAGGCGATCAATAACAACAACAAGCTGCTGAAGCCTATCGATCAAACGATCCGTCCGAGCTGAAAGCGAAACCGCATGGGCAGGAGCGCCCCAGGCAACCAGCAACGCAATGGGGAGCAGCAGACGGAGGCCTAGCAAGCAAGACGCATCAGACGCACGCTGAGCCTAGGCCTGCGCTCAAGCCCGCTTCCAGTCAGATCGCCACCCAAGAGCCGCCTGAATTGCAATGCAGACCTATGGTTCTGAGGTGAGAGGGAGACCTCTTCGGGCGTGGTTGCTTGATTTGGTGGGTGGTGTCACGACCTACCGCCTCTCTCACACCTCATTTGACCAGGGGCGATCCACACAACAACAGGATGAGAGTGGGTCTTGAGGCTCTAGAACCCCACCATCAAGCCGTCATAAGAATCGAATCATCAGCCCAGAGGAGGCTGCAATGTTCGAGGTATTCAAGGAACACACGGGCCGCTGCCAACGCAGAACTTGCCTGACGCAGGAGATCGCCGGATAGCTGTCAGCTCTCGATCATCAGAACTTGATGCAGCTGTTGTGCCAGGTGGAGAAGCAAGCCTATATCGACGATGTCGGCATTAACCCGGAGGCAGGCATTGAGGGCAATTGATTGAGCATTGGCTCTCAACTTGCATTTGGCTGTCCATCAATGCGCCATGCAGAGCCAGCTCATAAATCCATCTGAACACTGAAGCCACAACTAAGGAGCCAATGGAATGAGCTCAGGCCAAGCCTCAGTGCACTTTGAATGCGTCAACCGGTCCGAGGGGGCCGGTTTTTGTGCGACTTGGGCTTGTGGAGCCCCCCGCATGAGCGAGGGGCAGCCTTCCACGCTGATGATCAGCTGTATGCCTTGGCGATCAGGGGGCCCGCCTGCTCGTCTGCCAGCACGGGGGTGACGTCCCAATCGAGGCACTCTGCCCACTCCGCAGCGTGCTCATAACAAGCATCAGCGTTGTCAGACTCCACCAGAATCCACCCCTCTACGGAGCCAGGCGCATGAAAACGCTTCCATGACTTGCACTCGGGAAAGGGCGCACCCGTCGCCAGGAACTTCTTGGCAGCAATTTCGTGGTAGCCGGTCTTGAACGACCAGTGCATCAAAAAAGTCATTGAAATGGTTGAAGCCGACGAAGATTCCCACACATCCGAAATCTTGTCTGCAAGTCAAATCACGTCACCACAGGGGTAGTGAACAGCGCAGCCAGCCAAACGTCACAGCCCGGTTTCTCCGGCAGGGGATTCATGCCCACGTCCGTGCGTGGCAAGGCAAAGAGTCTGGAGACATCAATCGGCGGATCGCTGCACAGACGAAGCTTGATCGGTGGGCATCGGCATCATGCCGTTCTGTTGTAAGTGGAGTGCCACGAAACCTGGTCCCCATACGACCCCCGCTGCAAACAGCCATGACCAAAAGGGAGATCTCACGAGAAGGTCTTGCAAAGCTGCTTTTTGAACTCAGCAAGGTTGTTCTACGGATTGAAATTCAAGGCCTGATTACGTCCTGATTAAGAAAAGCGGCCTGTTGGGTGCCTAGGAGTCAATTGACTGAATTGGGGGGATGAAAAGAGAACACAGCTCTAAAAACCAGCTGCCACAGGAACAGTGCAATGCGGGCATCAAGGGTCAGGGTTCAGACGTGACGGCCTGAGGTGTGTCCTCTTTGCATATTTAACTGAATCTTTGCTACGACGCGATCAACTCAAGCCAAAACAGTGCGGTTAGCGCGGTGGCCCCAACTGCCAAAGCGAACCATTGGTCTTTCAGGGTGCGAACCACGTTGCCTTAGCTGCTGCCCCAATAAACCAAGCTTTCAGAAATAAGACAGCCCCACCACCCAGTGGATTGAACCTATGAATGTTTTTTCTGCAGGTTGTGACTAGCTTTCTCGTAAGAAAGTCACTCCCTGAGGTTTATGAAACTCTCCTGGATCGCCGCCACAGCCTTGATGGTTTCGGGAGCAACAGTGCAACCCGGCTTGGCTCAGATTTCAGGAATGTCGTCAGGCCCTGTCACCGTTGCGGTGAAGGAGATCACCAACACGGCCACAGGAGCCTGGTGGTGGAGCCCTGCGGTCTCCAGCAAACTCACAGGAATGCTCGCCAATGAGCTGAAAAGCACCGGGCATTTCACTGTTGTCGAACGCCAAGGGCTGAAAAAAGTGCTCGGCGAGCAGGAACTAGCTGAGCTGGGCATCACCCGACAAGCCACGGCTCCCAAGAAGGGAATCATGACCGGTGCGAAGTACTACATCCTGGGCAGTGTCAGCGATTACCGCGAGAACACCGAAACCAAAAGTGGTGGCGGTGGCTTCAACATCATGGGCTTCGGCCAGCGCAAGTCGTCATCCTCCAGCTCGGCCTATGTCGCTGTGGATGTGCGCGTCGTGGACACCACCACCGGTGAAATCGCTTACGTCCGAACGATTGAAGGCAAAGCGACCTCCAAATCGGAATCAAAGTCAACTTCTGGAGGCTTGTATGGGGTCGGCTTCAGTGACAACCAGTCCTCGAGCAAGAAAGTACCCGCCTCCAAAGCTGTGCGGGCTGCGATGATCGAAATCAGCGAATATTTGAACTGTGTTCTGTATCTGAAGAACAGCTGCATCGCTGAATACGACGCGAAGGAGCAGCGGCGGCGGGAAGCGACAAAAGATGTGCTGGATTTCTGAACAGGGCCACTGACCATGCGTCTTCCCGTACTGATTGCAGGGTTGCTTCTTTGTTCAGCTCACCCTGCTTTGGCGGTTGAGCAATCCAGCTCAGCGCTGGTTGCCCAGCTCCCTCCCAAGGATTCTGCCGGCCAGATGGAGTTCTTCAGCAGGGAACTGGACCGGGCCGAACAGCTCTACGACAACCTGATGTTCGAAGAAGCGGATCGGATTGCTGACCTGACGATCGCGAGGATCAATGCCTTCCTCAGCAAAAACCGCGGCATTGAAGGCGTGAATGAAATCGAGGCTGTCTACAGCGCAAGAGTGAATCAGCTCAGGCAACTCAAATCCTTTAAAGCTGTTGCCAGAGAACAAATGGAGCGTGAAGGAGCCGCCAACTACGACCAAAAAAGAGAAACCCGGGAACGAAAACTGCGGGAGCAACGGGAACATCAGTACCGAATGGCCGTGGAGGCACGTCGGATCGCTGAGGCCCGTGCAACCCGTTGGTGGTCACTCTGGGCCGGTCGGTCTTATTCGCCGATCCTGATCTTCAACTAAGCATGCGCCAGGGACCTTGCCTCACCCACCGGACAGGATCCTTTTGGGCAAAGGGAATGCATCAATCGGGATGACAGGATTCGAACCTGCGGCCCCTTCGTCCCGAACGAAGTGCGCTACCAAACTGCGCCACATCCCGGCATGTCAATCTTAGGAGATTGGTGTTTCCGAGAGGCCAGTAGCGCCATCGGCGCAAGGTCTAAGGTCATGGATTGAAGAGACTTCGCCGTGCTTAAGCCGGAGTGGTTGCGCGTTAAGGCTCCGCAGCGCGAACGGATTGGCGCCGTGGCCGACCTGCTGCTGGACTTGAACCTGAACACGGTCTGCCAGGAAGCGAGCTGCCCCAACATCGGGGAATGCTTCGCAGGCGGCACAGCCACGTTTCTGATCATGGGGCCTGGCTGCACCCGCGCATGCCCCTACTGCGACATCGACTTCGACAAAAGCGTGCGCGCGCTGGATCCCACCGAGCCGCAACGACTTGGCGAAGCAGTAGCCCGTCTGGGCCTGAAACATGTGGTGATCACCTCCGTGAACCGTGATGATCTCGCTGATGGCGGCGCCTCCCAGTTCGTGGCCTGCATTGAACAGGTCAAAAAGCGCTCACCGCTCACAACAATCGAGCTGCTGATTCCTGACTTCTGTGGCAACTGGGACGCTTTGGCAAGCGTGATGGGAGCTGCACCCCATGTGCTGAACCACAACATCGAAACGGTGCCGCGGATGTACCGCCTGGCTCGGCCCCAAGGCATCTATGAACGCTCTCTGGAACTGCTGCAACGGGTGCGTGACCAATGGCCCAAGGCTTACAGCAAGTCAGGCCTGATGGTGGGACTAGGAGAAAACGATGAAGAGGTGATCGAGACGCTCCGGGATTTGCGCCAGCACAAGGTCGACATCGTCACCATCGGCCAATACCTTTCTCCCGGTCCGAAACATCTGGCCGTCGACCGCTTTGTGACTCCTGCTCAGTTCGACACCTACAGAAGAGTCGGCGAAGAGGAACTGGGCTTCCTCCAGGTCGTCAGCACACCACTCACCCGCAGCAGCTACCACGCCGGTGAGGTGCAGCGGCTTATGACCAGCCATCCCCGCTGACGGGGATCCATTCGTGCAACTGCCAGTCCACCAGACCGGCTCGAATCATCGGGTCGTTCTGCACCCACGCCCGAGCTTCGGCGTAGGACGAAGCTTCAAACATCAGCAATCCCCCGCCACCAGGCCGCCGGTTGTCATCAACCAGGTAACCGCTCTGAAGACGTCGTCCTGCAGCGGCTTCCTGCACAACCCAGTGGCGGTGAGCCTCCAAGGTGGGCCGCCGCTGCTCGACGGGCAGAGCGGCGGCGACGGCCGTGAAGGTTTCGGTCTTGACGAACCAGGCCACGAGAGACGACGGCGCTAGGCGGCCACAGCCTGCTTAACGGCCAATCCCATGGGTTCCCGCTCGCTTGGTGGGACCAACACCTTGAAGCGATGCTTCGCCTCAGACCAGTTGGCCAAGAGATCGGCAGCCTTTTCGCTGCCCGTTAGATCCACATGCTGTTGCAGCAGGCCCTTCAGCAGCGTCTCCTGCTCATGGGTGGTGATGGTGCAGACCTCAACAATCTCCGGGTTAACCCGAGGCGCGACACGGCCCTCCTCATCCAGCAAGAAGGCCACACCACCGGTCATGCCAGCACCGATATTGCGGCCGGTGCTTCCGAGGACAACCACCACACCACCGGTCATGTACTCACAGCAGTGGTCACCAGCGCCTTCCACCACGGTGCGGGCTCCACTGTTGCGAACGCCGAAGCGCTCGCCAGCCCGGCCATGAGCAAACAGCTCACCACCGGTGGCCCCATAGAGACAGGTGTTGCCGAGGATCACCTGATCCCCTGGAGAGGCAGAACCGTCAGAAGGCACCAGGGTGATGCGACCACTGTTCATGCCCTTGCCGACGTAGTCGTTGGCCTCACCCTCAAGACGAACCTGCATGCCCTGCACCAGGAAAGCCCCAAAGCTCTGGCCCGCGGCACCACGGAACGTCAGATCGAGCTGTCCATTGAATCCGCAGTTGCCATGACGCTGGGCAATTTCACCAGCCAGACGTGCACAGACACTGCGATCGGTATTGATGATCTCGATGCTGCGGCTGACGGCACCGTGGTTCTCCAGCGCTGCCATGAGGTCAACATCGGCGAGCAGCTGATCCTCAAGAATCAGACCATTGCCGTGAGCCTGATCACTGTGACGAAGCCAGGACCGATCCGCAGCGCCACTGATCGGAGCGATCAGGCCAGATAGATCCACACAGTTTGTCTTGGCCAGATCGACGGAACGAGCCTTGAGCAGATCCGTACGGCCAATCAGCTCTTCCAGGCGGGTAACGCCGAGCAGACTCATCAGCTGCCGCACTTCCTCGGCGACATACCAGAAAAAGTTGACGACGTGCTCAGGTACACCGTTGAAGCGCTTGCGCAGGTTCTCCTTCTGCGTGGCAACCCCGACAGGGCAATTGTTGGTGTGGCAGACACGAGCCATGACGCAGCCCTCAGCGATCATGGCGATCGACCCGAACCCGTACTCTTCCGCGCCGAGCAGGGCAGCGATCATGACGTCCCAGCCGGTTTTCAGACCTCCATCAGCACGCAGCAGGACCCGATCGCGCAGACCGTTTTCCACCAGAGAGCGATGCACCTCGGTCAGGCCCAGTTCCCATGGACTGCCGGCGTGCTTAATCGAACTCAGGGGAGATGCTCCCGTGCCCCCGTCGTGACCCGAGATCTGGATCACATCCGCGTTGGCCTTCGCCACGCCCGCAGCGATGGTGCCAATGCCGATCTCGGCCACCAGCTTCACGCTCACAGGAGCAGCAGGATGCACCTGGTGCAGGTCATGAATCAACTGCGCCAGGTCCTCAATGGAATAGATGTCGTGATGCGGCGGCGGCGAAATCAAGGCCACTCCTGGCTTGCTGTTGCGCAGCCAGGCGATGTACTTATCGACCTTCGGCCCAGGCAGTTGGCCCCCTTCACCGGGCTTGGCCCCCTGGGCCACCTTGATCTCCAGTTGTTTGCCACTGCGCAGGTATTCAGCCGTCACACCGAAACGCCCTGAAGCCACCTGCTTGATCGCCGAACAAGCGGTGTCGCCATTGCGAAGCCCGCCGATGCTGGGGAATGCGGCGGACCGTCCTTCCCCATCCACATCCTTGAGGATCTGGAAACGTGCGGGGTCTTCACCACCTTCACCGCTGTTGCTCTTGCCACCGATGCGATTCATCGCCACGGCCAGCACTTCATGGGCTTCCCGGGACAGCGCACCGAGGCTCATCCCCCCCGTACAGAAGCGGGTGCAGATGCTCTCCACACTCTCCACCTGGTCGAGTGGCACCGGGGTGGGCGCCAGCTTGAACTCCAACAGGTCCCGCAGGGCCATCACCGGGCGGTTCTCCAAGAGCGCCTGGTAAGTGGAGAAGTGGTCATAACCAGGGCCCTGGGCCACTGCCTTGTGCAGCGCCTTGGAAAGCTCGGGGTTATTGCGGTGGTATTCAGCACCACTGCGGTACTGAACAAAGCCCATGAACTCAAGCTTGCTGCGGTTGAGCTCGGGGAAGGCCTTGGCATGCATCGAGAGCGTTTCATTCGCCAACTCGGAGAGCGTCATGCCTGCAACACGGCTCGTTGTCCCGGTGAAGGCGGTCTCCACCACATCCGCACCTAGTCCAATCGCTTCAAAGATCTGGGCGCCGTGATAGCTGGCCAGCAATGAGATTCCAATTTTGGAGAGGATCTTCCGGAGACCGTTCTCCAGCGACAAACGCACATTGGCCTGCGCCTGATCGGCATCCAGGGCTGGCAACTTGCCCTGTTCGATCCGCTTCTTGGTCTTGGGATGCTCCAGCCAGTGGCGCGTTGTCTCCCAGGTGAGCCACGGGCAGACGGCACTGGCGCCGTAGCCGATCAGACACGCCATGTGATGGGTGCTCCAGCACTGGGCGGTATCGACCACAAGAGAGCACTGCAGACGCAACTTCTGGCGCAACAGATGGTGGTGAACAGCACCCACGGCCAGCAAGGCCGGCATTGCCACCGTTGTGGGCGTCAGCTGTGCCGCCGCCCCCGTGCTGCTAACCCGATCGGAGAGCACCAGCACCTGTGCACCGTCGCGCACCGCCTGTTCCGCAAGGCTGCAAAGCGCATCAATGGCCTTCTGAAGGCCTCCCGCGCAGGACTCCACTGCCACCTGGGTGGACACGGTCTGGACGGGCAAACCTTGCTGACTGATGGCCGCTAGTTCCGCCTCATTCAGAACAGGAGTCTCGAGGTGGATCACTGAAGCCGCTTCCGGCTGGGGCTTCAGGGCCGGCCGGCGTTCACCCAGATGCATCTCCAGGCTCATCACCAGCTTTTCCCTCAAGGGATCAATCGGTGGGTTCGTGACCTGGGCGAAGCGCTGCTTGAAATAGTCGTAGAGCAGGTGCGGCTTATCGGAAAGCACCGCCAGGGGAATGTCATCCCCCATGCAGTAAGTCGGCTCCTTGCCGAGGGCCGCCATGTCTTCAATGATCAAATCGAAGTCTTCAGCGGTGAAGCCCATGGCGGTCTGCAACCGCAGCAGGTCGAGTTCACCCACCTGTCGGTTTTGAGTCCAAGGCTGGGGTTCCACACCGCGACGATGCTGCTGCAACCAATCGGCATAGGGAAATCGACATGCCGCGTCTTCCTTAACCGACCAGTTGTCGAGCAACTCACCGCGTTCCAGATCAACGGCAACCATCTGGCCGGGGCCAAGACGTCCTTTCTGAACAATCGTCTTGCCGCTGAGGTCGACCACGCCGGTCTCAGACCCCATGATCACGAAGCCGTCTTCGGTGGTGCACCAACGCGCCGGGCGCAACCCATTGCGGTCGAGCGTGGCACCCACCCGCTTGCCGTCAGCAAAGACCAGCAGGGCTGGGCCATCCCATGGCTCCTGAATTCCCGCGTTGAATTCATACATCGCCGTCACATCGGGACGGCTGTCGAGGTCGGGCTGATTGCGGAAGGCTTCCGGAACGAGCGTGATCAGGCTGTCGGTGATCGACCGCCCACTGCGCACCATCAGCTCCAGGGTGGCGTCAAGGTTGGCGGAATCACTGAACGCAGGGTTTACCACTGGGATCAGGTCGTCTGCAGCCTCTCCCCAAACGTTCTCGAGGCTGGCTTCTGACGCCTTGGCCCAGTTGAGATTTCCCAGCAGCGTGTTGATCTCACCGTTATGACCCAAAAGCCGCATCGGCTGCGCCAGAGGCCAACGGGGCAAGGTGTTCGTGCTGAAGCGACGGTGATAGACCGCAAAACTCACCGCAAAACGTGGATCCTGCAGATCGGCGTAGTACTGCGCCAGAACCTCGGACCGGACCATGCCCTTGTAGACAACCGTCCGGCTGCTCAGGGAAGCGACATAAACCTCCTGGGCCACCTCGGCGCCAAGGGCAGCCCGCACACGGGCGCCAATCCGCCGCCGTAAGCGGAGAAGCTGCCCATCAAACCCTGCGTCGTCAGCATCGCCGTTGAGCACCCACTGCTCAATAACGGGAGCGGTGGCGCGGGCCAGGGGGCCAAGCACCGCAGAGTCCACAGGAACAATTCGCCAACCAAGCGGTTGCAAGCCGAGCGCCTTGGCCTCGTCATCACAGAGGCCTCGGACCTCGGCACGACGGGTGGCATCGGTCGGCATGAACATCATCCCGAGGCCCCGCGCTGCACCCGCCTCAGGCCAGACGGCTTTTAGGTACGTCCAGGGGATTTGACACAACACCCCTGCGCCATCGCCGGAGTCTCCATCTCCCCCACAACCGCCTCTGTGCTCCATGCATCCCAAACCACGCAGGGCCTGCTCCAACACCCAATGGCTGGCCTGTCCCTGGAGCTGGGCCAAAAAGCCAACTCCACAAGCATCCTTCTCACCCGCAACAACCTCGGGCGCAGGGCTGTCGCAGTAAGGCCAGACAGCGGAACGGATGGCTTCAGTCATAGGGAACTCAACCGGACGGTCGCATGGGCCTGCAGCTTCGAGCTCTGCAGAAACCATCTCGAGGGACGATCCTAGGCAGGCGCCTCTCCGCCAAGGCATTTCATGCTGGCCTTTGCCCCACTTTCCGCGCCACCGCCCGCGCCACCTCCAGAGCTGCGCTTTGTGCCGAAGCAAAGTGGCGATGAAGTCCTCATCGGCCGAGAGCGCAGCAAAGCGGTTTGGCTTTGGAGGGGCAGCGACACAGCAACAGAGGAACTCTGGCTGCCCTTGGAGCTCTTGGAATCCCGGCTGGGTTTCAGGCGCGTTGCTCGCATCGACGGAGAGGCACTGGAATGGTTCGGTCGAACCGTCCCCCTGGCTTCGTTAGAGACCCGTTCACTCGGGGATGAAGTCGGTCTCGAAGTGAGCGACTGGCTAACCGAGATCGGTGTTACCACCCAAGTGAACGGAAGCAGCCTGACGCTTCGGCTGCCCACCCCAACCGTGAACAACCTGCGCCGCGGCAAGGGTTCAACAGCCGATCGTTTGGTGCTTGATCTGAACGGACCCGCCTTGGTGCAGCAGCTGAACGGTGACCTGTTGCTGGAGCTCAAGGTCTCGCCGTCACAGAAACGTCAGCTCAAAGCGTGGGGGCTCGCTCCTCAGCAGCGTCGTGACGGCGGCCTTGTGCTGCAGGGACAAGCCACAAAGCTACGGAGCTTGAGCCTGTCGTCTCCCTGGCGATTGGTGCTGGACGGTGTGCTGGTCGGCGGCCGCCGCCAACCCCCAAGCGCACGCCTGCCCCTAAGCAATCCAACTGTTGCCGCGTTGCTCAGGCGGGGCTTTGTGCTGGAGAAACGCACGATCAAGGTGGGGGTGAAACCCATCCAGGTGTTTCGTGCTGGCGGTGACCTGAGCGGCCTCGGGATCACCCTGCAGCCCCTGGCCAAGACCGAACAGCAACAGGGCCTGCAGTTTCTTCCGCAGCTCTCCCAACCCGCAGGGGCGCTGGTCGCCGTGAACGGAGGGTTTTTCAACCGGATCAATCAACTCCCCCTTGGAGCCCTGCGGCGCGAGGGGGTCTGGCTATCGGGACCGATTTTGAACCGCGGCGTCATCGCTTGGGGATCGTCAGGAGATCTGCAGTTCGGCCGACTTCGCCTGGACCAAACGTTGCAGGTGAACAACGGTCAGCACTGGGGCATCAAAGCGATCAACAGCGGCTACGTCCAAAAGGGACTGAGCCTTTACACACCGGCCTGGGGCCCCCGCTACCGGGCCTTGAGCGGTGAAGAGGAAGCACTCTTGATTCGCGGTGGCCGCGTCGAGGCAACGTTCGAGCAAACCAACCTGCAGCGCGGGATTTCCATCCCACAGGACGCTGAGTTGGTGGTGGCTCGCGGGCGCACCCCACTACCAGCGCGACCTGGCGATCGGATCCTGGTGAGATCACGGGCTAGCTCATCCCTCGCCCAACAGCCGAATGTGCTGGGCGGCGGTCCACTCCTGATGCAGAACGGGCGGGTGGTTCTGAATGGACGCCAAGAAGGCTTTAGTCCCGGCTTCATGAGCTTGGCCGCACCGCGGACCGTGGTGGCCCAAGGGCAGAGCGGTCAATGGCTAATGACCCTGCGTGGTGCCTCTGGCAGTGATCCCACGCTTGTGGAAACAGCACTGGCAGCCCAACAACTGGGCCTACGTGATGCGTTGAATATGGATGGCGGCAGTTCGACAACCCTCGTCGTGGCAGGTCAAACCGTGATGAACGGTCGTGGCAGCACCCCGAGAGTTCATAACGGACTGGGGCTTATCCCCCTCTGAGACCTGCAACAGTGGGGAACCCAAGAAACTGAGCATGGCTGCCAATTTGCGGCTGACCGCTGCCGCTGCTGCCGAGCTAGGGCGTCAGGCTGCCGTGGCAGGAACACCCGGGCAAATGCATCTCGACGTCACTCCAGGGGAATGCGCACAGCATGTGCTGCGCATTCGAGCAGGACATTTGGCCGGTATTGCCATTGCAAGGGCCGATGGAGTGACGCTGCACGCCCCTGCAGAGCAGCTCAAATTGCTCGAGGGTCTTTGTCTGGACTACCGCGGCGACCTCAGTGGTGGCGGATTTCTGATCCGCAGCAGCGACGGTGTTGAACCCTGTGCCTGTGGCAGTGCCTTCAGCCGCGTCTGAAAGGGGACCGTCACCCAGTATCGTGGTCGATTGTCGAATCAGGTCGGGAGTCCGACCGCTCACCGACCATCGATGCCAACCATCCAACAGCTGATCCGCACTGAGCGCTCACGCCTCAAGGCCAAGACAAAGTCCCCGGCCCTGAAATCGTGTCCGGAACGTCGCGGTGTTTGCACCCGCGTCTACACCTCAACGCCGAAAAAGCCCAATTCGGCTTTGCGCAAGGTGGCTCGTGTGCGCCTTACTTCCGGCTTTGAAGTCACGGCTTATATCGGTGGCGTCGGTCACAACCTGCAGGAGCACTCGGTCGTTTTGATCCGTGGTGGTCGTGTCAAGGACCTCCCTGGCGTCCGCTATCACATCATTCGCGGAACCCTGGATACAGCTGGCGTGAAAGACCGGCGTCAGTCCCGCTCCAAGTACGGCGCCAAGGCTCCCAAGGAGTGATCACCGGTTTCTTCCTCATTCCCACAACGTTCTGATCCCTAATGTCCCGCCGCAACGCCGCTGAAAAGCGCCCGATTCTTCCCGATCCGCAGTTCAACAGCCGCCTCGCCACGATGATGGTGGTGCGCCTGATGCAGCACGGCAAGAAGTCCACAGCGCAACGGATCCTGTCCGACGCGTTCGGGCTGATCAATGAGCGCACCGGCGGAGATCCGCTCGAACTGTTCGAAACTGCCGTCAAGAACGCCACTCCATTGGTGGAAGTGCGCGCTCGCCGGGTTGGTGGCGCCACCTATCAGGTGCCCATGGAAGTGCGCCAGGAGCGCGGAACGGCCATGGCCCTGCGCTGGCTTGTGAGCTTTTCCCGTGCCCGCAATGGTCGGAGCATGGCCCAGAAGTTGGCTGGCGAATTGATGGATGCTGCCAATGAGGCTGGCAGCGCCGTTCGCAAGCGCGAAGAGACCCACAAAATGGCCGAAGCCAACAAAGCCTTCGCCCACTACCGCTACTGAGCCTTTCAGGCCAGCCCGTCAACACAGATGTTCATGGCTGACCTGTAGAGTCTCCCCGCCTTTTCACGCCCCACCCCCGGAGAATTTCCTGTGGCCCGCGACTTCCCCCTGGAACGCGTCAGAAATATTGGTATCGCTGCTCACATCGATGCCGGAAAAACCACCACTACCGAACGGATCCTGTTCTATTCCGGTGTGGTGCACAAAATCGGCGAAGTGCATGACGGCGCTGCAGTCACCGACTGGATGGCCCAGGAGCGGGAACGTGGCATCACGATCACGGCAGCTGCCATTTCGACGTCTTGGCAGGACCATCGGATCAACATCATTGACACGCCTGGCCACGTGGACTTCACCATTGAGGTGGAGCGTTCCATGCGTGTGCTGGATGGTGTGATCGCCGTCTTCTGCGCCGTTGGTGGTGTTCAGCCCCAATCCGAGACCGTTTGGCGTCAGGCGGATCGCTACTCCGTCCCCCGGATGGTGTTCGTCAACAAGATGGACCGCACCGGTGCGGACTTCCTCAAGGTTCACGGCCAGATCAAGGATCGCCTCAAGGCCAATGCTGTCCCGATCCAGCTTCCGATCGGGGCTGAAGGTGAACTGAGCGGCATCATCGATCTCGTTGCCAACAAGGCGTACATCTATAAGAACGATCTCGGCACCGATATCGAAGAGGCCGAGGTGCCGGCTGCTATGGCCGACGAGGTGGCCGAATGGCGAAACACCTTGATGGAAACCGTCGCCGAAACCGACGAGTCTCTGATCGAGAAGTTCCTCGAGAGCGGCGAACTCAGCGTTGATGAGCTCAAGCAAGGCATTCGCGAAGGCGTGCTGAAGCACGGTCTTGTACCCATGCTCTGCGGCTCTGCCTTCAAGAACAAAGGCGTGCAGCTGGTGCTCGACGCCGTGATCGACTACCTGCCAGCTCCTGTCGATGTCCCCCCCATCCAGGGTGTGCTTCCCGACGGCAGCGAAGCCGTGCGTCCTTCCGACGACAGCGCTCCTTTCAGTGCCCTCGCCTTCAAGGTGATGGCCGATCCTTACGGCAAACTCACCTTCGTCCGGATGTACTCCGGCGTGCTGGAGAAAGGCAGTTATGTGCTCAACTCCACCAAGGGAGAGAAGGAGCGCATCTCTCGTCTTGTGGTGCTGAAGGCGGATGACCGCGAAGAAGTCGATGCCCTGCGAGCCGGAGACCTCGGCGCGGTGCTGGGTCTGAAGAACACCACCACAGGTGACACCCTCTGCACCCAGGACGATCCCATCGTTCTTGAGACCCTGTTCATCCCCGAACCGGTGATCTCAGTGGCCGTGGAGCCCAAGACCAAGGGAGACATGGAAAAACTCTCCAAGGCACTTGTGTCTTTGGCAGAGGAAGACCCCACGTTCCGCGTCAATACTGACTCTGAAACCGGTCAGACCGTGATCGCCGGCATGGGCGAGCTCCACCTGGAAATCTTGGTGGACCGCATGCTGCGCGAATTCAAGGTGGAAGCCAACATCGGCGCACCTCAGGTGTCCTATCGCGAAACCATCCGTGGTTCCGCAGGTGGCGAAGGCAAGTTCTCTCGTCAGACCGGTGGTAAGGGTCAATACGGCCACGTCGTGATCGAAATGGAACCGGGTGAGCCCGGCTCCGGCTTCGAATTCGTCAACAAGATCGTGGGCGGTGTCGTTCCGAAGGAATACATCAAGCCCGCCGAGCAGGGCATGAAAGAGACCTGCGAATCCGGTGTGATCGCCGGATATCCGCTGATCGATGTGAAATGCACGATGGTGCATGGCTCATATCACGACGTCGACTCTTCGGAGATGGCGTTCAAGATCGCCGGATCCATGGCCTTCAAGGACGGCGTCAAGAAGTGCAATCCTGTGCTGCTTGAACCGATGATGAAGGTCGAGGTCGAAGTCCCCGAGGATTTCCTCGGTTCGATCATCGGCGACCTGTCCTCCCGTCGAGGTCAGGTTGAAGGCCAGTCCGTCGATGACGGCACGTCCAAAATCTCGGCCAAGGTGCCCCTTGCCGAGATGTTCGGTTACGCCACCGAGCTCCGCTCCATGACCCAGGGCCGGGGCATTTTCTCGATGGAATTCGACAATTACGCCGAAGTTCCTCGCAATGTGGCCGAGGCCATCATCTCCAAGAATCAGGGCAATTCCTGATCTCTAAACTCCTCCAAACCCAACCCTCGATTCTTTAAACACCCATGGCACGCGAGAAGTTCGAAAGGAACAAGCCCCACGTCAACATCGGCACCATCGGCCACGTTGACCACGGCAAGACCACCCTCACCGCCGCGATCACCAACGTGCTCGCCAAGAAGGGTCAGGCTGAAGTTCAGAACTATGCCGACATCGACGGCGCCCCCGAAGAGCGTGAGCGCGGCATCACCATCAACACCGCTCACGTTGAGTACGAAACAGAGTCACGTCACTACGCTCACGTGGACTGCCCTGGCCACGCGGACTATGTGAAGAACATGATCACCGGTGCCGCTCAGATGGACGGCGCCATCCTGGTGTGTGCTGCTACCGACGGCCCCATGGCCCAGACCAAGGAGCACATCCTTTTGGCCAAGCAGGTGGGCGTTCCCGCTCTGGTTGTTGCACTGAACAAGTGCGACATGGTCGATGACGAAGAGATCATCGAACTGGTGGAAATGGAGATCCGTGAACTGCTCTCCAGCTACGACTTCCCCGGCGATGACATCCCTGTCGTTCAGGTGTCTGGCCTGAAGGCCATCGAAGGCGAGGCTGCCTGGGAAGCCAAGATCGAGGAACTGATGGCGGCTGTTGACGCCAGCATTCCTGAGCCTGAGCGGGAAGTGGACAAGCCCTTCCTGATGGCTGTGGAAGACGTCTTCTCCATCACCGGTCGTGGCACCGTGGCCACCGGCCGTATTGAGCGCGGCATCGTCAAAGTCGGCGAAGAAATCGAAATCGTCGGTATTCGCGAGCCTCGGAAGACAACCGTCACCGGTGTGGAAATGTTCCGCAAGCTGCTCGACGAGGGCATGGCTGGCGACAACGTTGGTCTGCTGCTGCGTGGCATCCAGAAGGAAGACATCGAACGCGGCATGGTGCTGGTGAAGCCTGGCTCCATCACCCCTCACACCAAATTCGAAGGTCAGGTGTATGTGCTGAAGAAAGAAGAAGGCGGCCGCCACACTCCTTTCTTCGCTGGCTACCGCCCGCAGTTCTACATCCGTACAACTGACGTGACCGGCCAGATCACCGCCTTCACCGCTGAAGACGGCAGCAATGTCGAAATGGTGATGCCTGGTGACAACATCCAGATGACCGGTGAGCTGATCTGTCCTGTTGCGATGGAAACCGGCATGCGTTTCGCTATCCGCGAAGGCGGCCGCACCATCGGTGCTGGCGTGGTCTCCAAGATCATCGAGTGATCAGCGCGAGCTGAACCACAAAGCAGGAGATGGAGGGGCTCCGCCCCCCATCTCCTACATTTCTAAGAACCTCGACAACTGAAGTCCTGCTTCGTCTTCGGAGCTCTTTCGCCTCTCTCCTATGTCCACTGCCATCGCTCAGCAGAAGATCCGCATCCGCCTTAAGGCGTTTGACCGCCGCATGCTGGATCTGTCTTGCGAGAAAATCATTGAAACGGCCGATAACACCGCTGCAACTGCCATCGGTCCGATCCCCCTGCCCACGAAACGCAAGATCTACTGCGTTCTGCGCTCCCCCCACGTGGACAAGGACTCCCGCGAGCACTTCGAGACCCGCACGCACCGTCGGATTATCGACATCTACAGCCCTTCAGCCAAAACCATCGATGCGCTGATGAAGCTTGATCTCCCCAGTGGTGTGGACATCGAAGTGAAGCTCTGATCCAGTCGATCAGGACTTCACTTTCCTAGGATTCAGTTGCCTACAACACGGCGTTCGTGTCCGATTTTTCCGTGAGGGAGCTTCCCCTGTTCCCCCTGCCGGACGTCGTGTTGTTCCCTCAGCAGCTCCTGCCGCTGCACATTTTTGAATCGCGTTATCGGATGCTTCTCCAGACGGTTCTGGAGACCGACAAACGATTCGGCATCGTTCGCATCAATCCTGAGAACGGCGAGATGGCCGAAATCGGGTGCTGCGCAGAGGTGCTCCAGCACCAAACCACTGAAGACGGTCGCAGCTACATCGTTTCGCTGGGCCAACAGCGGTTCCGCCTGTTGAACATCACCCGTGAAACGCCCTACAGAACAGCCATGGTGAGCTGGTTGGAAGATGAGCCCGTGGCCGATGCCGAGGCACTCAACAGCTTGCGGGACAAGGTCAGCGAAGCCTTGAACGACGTCGTTCAGCTGACAAGCAAGCTGCAGAACCGAGAGGTGGAACTCCCTGATGATCTCCCTGATCTACCGCGGGAGCTGTCGTTCTGGATCAGTGCCCATCTCGACCAGGCCGCATCAGAGCAACAGAGTCTTCTGGAACTGACCGACACCCAAGAGCGTTTGAGTCAGCAGTTTGAAATGTTGGACCACACCCGACGCCAGTTGGCGGCCCGCACCGTACTGATGGATCTGAAGTGATGTTGGGATCTTTACTTGTGGTGGCCGGAGCGGCTGGAGCAACCGGGCTTGCCCTATGGCTTCGTCGCGACCGGCGCTACGAATCGTCGGAGAGTGTTGCCTCCGCCTACGACGCCTGGACGGAAGACCGTTTGTTGGAGCAACTCTGGGGGGAACATGTCCATCTCGGCCATTACGGGACCCCGCCCGGCTCCTGCGACTTCCGCGAAGCCAAGGAAGCCTTCGTTCACGAGCTTGTGCGATGGAGCGGTCTGGACCAACTTCCCGCCGGCAGCCGGGTGCTGGATGTGGGATGCGGCATCGGTGGCAGTGCCCGAATCCTGGCGCGGGATTACGGGTTGGACGTTCTCGGCATCAGCATCAGCCCAGCCCAGGTGAAGCGGGCCACGCAACTCACCCCATCAGGCCTGACCTGCCGCTTCCAGGTGATGGACGCCTTGGATCTTCAACTGCCCGATCAGAGCTTTGATGCGGTCTGGAGTGTGGAGGCAGGCCCGCACATGCCGGACAAACAGTGTTATGCCGATGAACTGCTGCGGGTGATGCGGCCGGAGGGTCTGCTTGCTGTGGCCGACTGGAACCGCCGCGACCCATCCGACGGCGGCATGACGCGACCCGAACGCTGGGTGATGCGTCAGTTGCTCAACCAGTGGGCCCATCCCGAATTCGCCAGCATCAAGGGGTTCCGCCAAAACCTCGACAACAGCGCTCACCATCGTGGTCAGATCGTTACCGATGACTGGACCCAGGCCACGCTGCCCTCATGGATTGACTCCATCGTCGAGGGCATCCGACGTCCCTGGTCTGTGCTCAGCCTGGGACCCAAAGCAGTGCTTCAAGGCCTGAGAGAAACCCCGACGTTGTTGCTCATGCACTGGGCCTTCGCCACCGGCCTGATGCAATTTGGCGTTTTTCGGATCCGTCGAGACTGATCGTCAACAACCACTGATTTTCAACAGCCACTGATTTTCAACAGCCACTGAGGTCGCTGCTGGGGTAGGCGCCGAAATGGGCGAGATGCTCACAGAGAGGCTGCAATTGAGCGATGAGTTCAGCCAGCGCATTTGAAGGCGCTGAAGGAAGGTCCACATCCACAAAAAACACGTATTCCCCCAACTCCCGTTTGGACGGACGAGATTCAATTCGGCTCATGTTCAACCCCCGCTGAGCCAAACAAGCCAGCGCCTCCAGCAGGGCCCCAGGTGCATTGCGATGCAGCGAGAACGCAAGACTGGCCACATCTCCATGTTCACTGCGTTCACCACGGCGCAACAAGAGAAAACGGGTGCGATTTCCCGCCACATCATTCACGGGAAAAGCCAACTCATCCAACCCGTGTTCGCTTGCAGCCGTCTTGGATGCAATCGCAGCACGAAAGGGACTGCCGGCCACCATGCGAGCAGCCTCAGCGGTAGACGAGGTAGGGAGCTGCAGGGCATCAGGCAAATGCTGTGCCAACCAGCCACTGCACTGGGCAAGGGCCTGCGGATGAGAGAGCACTTCCGTGACTCTGCTGAGTGGACCACTCCCCAGCAGAGCATGCTGAATCGGGAGCACCAACGCCCTTTGAATACAAAGCTCAGGATGCGACCAGAGAGCATCGAGGGTCGCTGTCACTCCCCCTTCAACTGAGTTCTCAATCGGAACAACGGCTGCATCACACTGCCCCTGGGCCAGCTGTTCCACAACCGATCGAAGACCGGTGCACGGCATCAACTGGACATCATTTAGGGCGTCCTGGTCGATCAACACCCGGGCGGCCTGCTCGCCATAGGTCCCAGCTGGACCAAGGAATGCGAGACGTGTAGGCATCGAAGCCGCACTGCATGGACTCGATAAGATCATGCCGCGTCAGGTGAAGTCCATGCCCCTGGCCTTCGAAGCCAGTCAAAAGCTTGATCTGCCTGTCAGAACCGGAGCAGAGCGGCTGCCCACCTATTTGCTTGAGGAGGAACGGGTTCTCGGAGCCCTACTAGACGCACGCCAGCTCACCCCCTTACAGCCGGGTCTTTACCGCTACGTCGTGACCAGCCTGAAGGTCTTTCAGCTCCATGTGAAGCCCGTGGTGTCGCTTCAGATCCATAGGGAAGGGGACACTCTGGTGATGCGCGCCCTGGATTGCGAACTGGAAGGCCTAGGGATCGTTGATGACTTTGCGCTGAATCTGGAAGCACGACTCGCCTGCACACCCGAGGGGCTTCAGGGGAACGCGCATCTGTCGGTCAGCGTGAGTCAACCCTCCCTGCTGAAGTTGATTCCAAAACGAGTGTTGGAGTCAACAGGGGAATCCATCCTGAGCGGCATCCTCATTGGCATCAAAACCCGTGTCGGCCAGCAGCTCATTGACGACTATCGGAGCTGGTGCGGTGCAACAGAGGCGCAACTCTCATCCCAGCAGCCGCTTCAGGAACGTCTGCCGATGCAAGGGCGTGGGGCCTGAAACCATCAAGCTCTGACGATGCTGTGCCGTGCCATAGCCCGCATGGCGCTCGAGTCCATACCCGGGGAAGCGATCGGACAAACGCCGAATGAGTGCATCTCGGGCCTCCTTGGCCAGAACGCTGGCAGCAGCGATGGCAGGTGAGCGGCTGTCGCCGGAAACAACAGTGCGCTGCGGGCCCAGCCAGAGCCTGAGGGGAAGGTTGCCATCCACAAGCACCAAGCCAGGGGATTGCGGCAGTCGCTGAAGAGCACGCAACATGGCGCGTTCAGTGGCAACGCGAATACCACTGGCGTCAATTTCTCGCGCTGAAGCCTGGCCCATGCCGGAGGCAACACACAGCGAATGAATCAAGGGAACCAAGGCAGCCCGACGTTTGGCGGAGAGTTTCTTGCTGTCGGTCAGTCCCGCCTTCAACAGGCGTTCTGCAGCTGCGCCATCCAGCACGACAGCAGCCGCAAAAACAGGTCCGAACAAGCAACCACGACCAACTTCATCCACTCCAGCCACATCCCTCCCGATGGGGAGAGACTCCTGCGGAGTCATCCGGTTCAGACCGTGGCGACAGCAGAGGAGCGGCGACGACGACGGCGGGGCTCCTCTGACTCAGCCGGTTCCGCCACCGGAGCAGGCTCCGACTCAACCGGTTCCGTAACGATCGTTGGCTCTGGTTCGCTGATCGTCAGATTAGTCACGGCCTCCAAGGGGGTGATCTCCACCATCAGGGGTGCAGTCTCATCCGGGACGGAAGACGTCACGACAACTGGAGTTTCCGTGGCAGGGGTCACGGCGGGCTGACTGACGCCATTACGTGCGCCTGAACGGCCACCACGCCCGCCGCGACGACGACGCCGTCCTGCAGTTGCCGCCAGTTGCTGCCGAGCAGCCTCCAGCACCTCCTGCTCATCCTCGCCAGGGCTAACAACCCTCACAACAACATTGTCGGATTCAGGAGGCTCTTCCAGCAACAGGGCAGGATTCAAACCAAGCCAGCCAAACAACTGCTGCTGTTCGTCGGTCATGGGGACGGCAACCAATTCAGGGTCCTGACGACGGGCTATCGCAGGCTCATGCGCCTCTTGCGTCGACACCTCAGGAGCGGTCGTATCGGAGGTATCGACCGGAAGGACAGCATCCTGAGTGCCGCGCCCTCGGCCACCACGCCGCCTCCGGCCATTCCCGCCGTTCTCTCCGGGAGAAACCACTTCAGCGCGGGCAGAAGCAGCGGAACGAACCAATCCCGTGGCGGTCGCCAGGGGCTGGAGAAGATCTTTGCCTGGGAGCACAGCCACGTGGCCCAGGCCCCCACAGCTGGGGCAGGCCCGTCCGAAGAGTTCGTAAATGTTCTGCCCTTGACGCTTGCGTGTGAGCTCCACCAGGCCAAGTTCACTGAGCTGTGCTATCTGCGGTCGAGCTGAATCGTCACGAACGGCTGTCGTGAAATGCTCCAGCAACTGGAGCTGATCACGACGGGAATCCATATCGATGAAATCGATGATGATCACCCCGCCGATGTTGCGAAGCTTGAGCTGACGAGCGATCTCAATCGCAGCCTCGCAGTTGGTCCACAGAACGGTTTCTCGAGCATTGGCCGAGCGCGTGAACGATCCGGAGTTCACGTCAATCACCGTGAGCGCTTCGGTGGGCTCGATGATCACGTATCCACCGGAAGGCAGGTCAACCCGAGGCTTGAGCGCATCGCGGATGGCGGCATTGACCTTGTAATGCTCCAGCAACTCGCTGGGTTCACCGTGGGCTTCTACAAGAACATTGTTGGCATCAGCACCAAGGAAGCTGCTGACACGGCCCACGGCAGCGGCATCGTCCACCACAACCCGGGCCAAATCCGGCCCCATGTGATCCCGCAGAATCCGGTGGATGAAATCTTCATCGCGATTGAGAAGAACAGGGGGGGCTGCTGTCTCAGCTGCTTGCTGAATTGCCTCCCACTGGCGCAACAACGACTCCAGATCTTCAATCAGGAGATCTTCACTGATGCCGTCGGCTTCCGTTCGAATCAGCAGGCCAGCCCCGGGCGGCTTGATCAGAACACCGAGGGCACGGAGTCTGTTCCTCTCTGCATCGGAACTGATGCGTCGGGAAATGTTCACCCCCTGACCATGGGGCTGGAGCACCAGATAGCGCCCAGGCAGAGCAAGGTTTCCAGTCAGCCGTGGGCCCTTGGTACCGGTCGGTTCTTTCATCACCTGAACCAGAACCTTTTGACGAGGCTCGAGAAGTTCAGTGATCCCAGCAGAACCTTTCTTCAGACGCAGCGGCCCGAGATCGGTGACGTGGATGAAACCATTTTTCTCACTTTCACCGATATTGACGAAAGCGGCATCAATGCCGGGCAAAACATTTTCAACCGTTCCGAGATAGACATCTCCGATCTGATAACGACCCTGCGCGACGATCAATTCGTCAACACGTTCATCGGTTAGCACTGCTGCGATGCGCAGCTGCTCCGCGATGACAATTTGCTGGGGCATAGGAGGACTGGTTGAGCCCAATTCAGGGCCATATCCGTTGTGGAACCTGCCGGTCCGCACTCACGGGTTGATGGAAAGATCTGAGCTGGTCAATGTGACCAAAAGGATGCGGAGCTTGCACTCCTATGAATCAAGCTTGGGGGTTCCGAAATAGACCGCCACGCAAGCCGTGATATGGACCTCGATATCCGTGTGGGATCAGACAAGACCGGAACAAGAGTGGTCCCGACGGACAAAACACTTGCTCTGTATTCAAACTAGCACTGAGCACTAAGGATCAGAGCTTCACGGGTCAAGTGTTGCACTTGCAAGGGCTGCCCGACTATCTCGGCAAGCCAGTGCTGAATCTGAGCAGGGCGCAAGCTTCGGCCCATGTCATCCACCGCTGCTTCCAACCGCAGGCGAGCGGCCCCACTGGAGTTCTGATTCGTCACTTGAAGCGCTTTCAAAGCTGGGCGGCAATCTCGCTCTCTGGGGCGCCCCTTCTTATCAGTGTCGTGCCATACCAAGGTCTTGGCCTGCAGCAGTTGATCGACAGCCGCACTCCAGTCCACAGGGATCTGCGTCTGCTCGTCCTGAACGAGATCAAAACACCAAACAGCGCCCGTCAGTTCTTGAGAGAGGCTTTTCCCACGAACGGGAACCTCTGCTGCCGCTAACAGCTGAATCCCATCCGGCAACAAGGGCTGGAGCGTGCTGCAGAAGTGATTTGGGTCCTGTACCTCGGTGAATTCCAGATCCATCCACTCGCTCTGGGCCTCGGCGCCGAGGGGAAGGGCCAGAGCGATTTGAACGCGAGGCAGGGGATGAAACCCTCCGGTGAAGCTGATCGGGAGAGCACTGCGGCGCAGGGCTCTCTCCAGCATTCGCATCAGATCGAGATGACTGAGCAGCGCCATCGATCCCGTTTTGGCGAATCGCACCCGGATGCGACACACCCGTTCGCTTGGAGGCGCCTGCGTGGGCACTTGGATCGGCACCTCGGGAGCAGGGACAACCACGTTGTGCCCCAAATCCGGGCCACACACACCACAGCTGCTGCATCCGTCAAAGGAGCAGTCCGGCACAACCGCCGCGGCAAGAGCCCGTTGCAGATCATCTGTCAGCCAGGCCTTATCGATGCCTGTATCGATGTGGTCCCAGGGGAGCGGCTGGGCACAGAAGGCTTCTAGGTCCTCCCGATCCAGCGCGGCCACGGCACTCCAGCCCCCGACCTCCATCTCCCGATAACGCCCTTCCAAACCAGCGTCCGCAATAGCTCCGGTCCAGGCGGCATAGGCACGATCCAGCGACTCAAACCACGCATCCATTCCGGCACCGGCCCTCCAGGCCGCCTCGATCACCGGTGCCAGGCGCCGATCACTGCGACCAACAAAATCCTCCATGGCGGACAGCCGCACATCGGTGAAGTTCACCTTCACGCCGCGCAAACGCCTGAAGACCTCCCTTAGCAGGGTCTGCCGCCGCTCAAACTCAGCAGTTGAGACGCTGTGCCACTGAAATGGCGTGTGGGGCTTGGGCGTGAAATTGCTGATCGTGATATTGAGGTTCAGCCGACCCAGGTCACGACAGCGCTGCTGCAGCATCACGCAGGTCTCTGCAATGCCGAGGACATCGGGATCCGTCTCCCCAGGAAGGCCGATCATGAAATACAGCTTCACCTTGCGGTAGCCGTTCTGCATGGCGGTGCGGATGCCATGCAGCAGGTCGTCATCGGTCAGGCCCTTATTGACGATGTCGCGGAGTCGCTGCGTACCGGCCTCTGGAGCGAAGGTCAGGCCCGCTTTTCGCGTACCGCCCAAAATGTGCGCGATGTCTTCATCAAAGCGATCCACCCGCTGACTGGGCAGCTGAAGCGTGACGTTCTGATCCGCGAGGCGGTTCCGCAACTCCACCCCTACCGCCGGCAGCGCTAGGTAGTCGCTGCAACTAAGTGACAACAAGGAAAAATCGCTGTAGCCGGTTTGTTTCATCCCGGTTTCAACAGCTTCGATCACCGCCTCTGGTTCAACATCCCGGGCTGGACGCGTCAGCATCCCTGGCTGACAAAAGCGACATCCCCTGGTGCAACCACGTCGAATCTCCACCGTGAGACGGTCATGCACCGTTTCCACATGGGGGACAAGGCCCATGGCGTAGTGGGGCATCGGCGTCGCCACACGCCGGAGAACCCTCTCA
The DNA here is from genome assembly GCF_020514255.1 of Synechococcus sp. MU1611. NCBI lineage: Bacteria > Bacillati > Cyanobacteriota > Cyanophyceae > Synechococcales > Synechococcaceae > Synechococcus > Synechococcus sp. MU1611. Next base: position 128,268 of record NZ_VTLC01000006.1, read on the forward strand.
GGAACATCAGGATGGAGCGGCTGGAGGGTGACTCCGTCCGCGCCCAGCTCGTAGAGAGAGGGCACATAAACGCCGGGAACCTGGGCCAGATCGCGGAGCAGTTGCGATCGGGTCAATCCATCGGCTTTGGCCTGAGCCACCACTAGACCGATCTCGGGCAGCAGTTCCTCCCCGTCCCCCAGTGCAACGAAATCGAAGAAAGGGGCGTAGGGCTCTGGATTGCTGGTGGCTGTCGGACCGCCCGCGAAGATCAGCGGAGGAGCTGCAGGATCACTCAGCGGCAAGTCGCCACGATCGGCGGCTCGAATCGGCACCTGGGCAAGGTCCAGCATCTCGAGGATGTTGGTGGCGCCGAGTTCGTAACTCAGGCTGAAGCCCAGAATGTCGAAGGTGGGCAAGGGCCGACGGCTTTCCACCGCAAACAGCGCCTGACTCCGCTCCCGCAAGCGGCCGGCCAGATCGGCGGCCGGGAGATAAGCGCGATCGCACAATTGCCCAGGCACGGCATTGAGGATCGAATAGAGGATGATGTGGCCGAGATTGCTGGAGCCGACCTCGTATATCTCGGGGTAAGTGAGCGCCCAGCGCACCGATGCGGCTTGCCAATCCCTTGGTTCGACCCCTAACTCATGCCCCATGTACCGGGCGGGTTTATTGATGCCGCTGTCCACCAGGGCATGGAAATCAACCGGGTGATCCGGGGTTGAGACGACCACGACGGATGTCCTTACTCCTGAAGTCATCGTATGGAGCTGCCGACACGGCAAGATGCCCCGCAGACATAGCTTCCGGTTCCGTGGTTCAGGTCAACGGCAATTACCTCAAGCTCAAGGCGGGCTACCTGTTCCCTGAGATCGGTCGGCGCGTGAAGGCGTTCAGCACCGACCACCCCGATGCAGCGCTGATTCGCCTGGGCATCGGTGATGTTACGGAGCCCTTGCCACTCGCCTGCCGTGAGGCGATGAAGACAGCTATCGATGCAATGGGCACAGCCGAAGGCTTTCACGGCTACGGCCCCGAACAGGGCTACGGCTGGCTGCGGGAGGCCATCGCCAAGAACGACTTCCAATCCCGAGGCTGCGACATCAGTGCAGAGGAGATTTTTGTCTCCGACGGCTCCAAATGCGACAGCAGCAACATCCTCGACATCCTTGGCGAGGGCAACAAGGTGGCTGTCACCGACCCCGTTTACCCGGTGTATGTCGACAGCAATGTGATGGCCGGCCGCACCGGTGAAGCCGGTGCGATCGGTCGCTATGCGGGCCTGAGCTACCTCCCGATCAGTGCGGACAACGGCTTTGCAGCGCAGATTCCCAGTGAACCTGTCGATCTGATTTATCTCTGCTTCCCCAACAACCCCACTGGTGCAGTCGCCACCCGGGAGCAACTCCAAGCCTGGGTGGACTACGCCCGTTCCAATGGCGCCCTAATCCTGTTCGATGCGGCCTATGAGGCCTTCATCCAGGACCCAGCCCTCCCCCACTCCATTTTTGAGATCGACGGCGCCCGGGACTGCGCCATCGAATTCCGCTCCTTCTCCAAAAACGCTGGCTTCACTGGCACACGCTGTGCTTTCACCGTGGTGCCGAAAGGGCTGAAAGGCAAGGCAGCCAGCGGTGAGGACGTTGAACTCTGGGGGCTATGGAACCGGCGCCAGAGCACCAAATTCAACGGTGTGAGCTACATCATTCAGCGCGGAGCTGAAGCTGTTTACTCCGAAGCCGGTCAGGCCGAGGTGAAGGCCCTCGTGAGCTTCTACATGGAGAACGCCGCGATCATTCGCCGCGAACTCAGTGAGGCAGGCCTCACTGTTTATGGCGGCGAACACGCTCCCTATGTCTGGATCAAGACCCCTGAAGGCATGGACTCCTGGGGATTCTTCGACCATCTCCTCAACAAAGCCAATGTGGTCGGCACGCCCGGGAGCGGTTTCGGCGCCGCCGGAGAGGGTTATTTCCGCCTATCCGCTTTCAACAGTCGCGCCAATGTGGACGAGGCCATGGCTCGCATCAAGGCTCTATGAGCCGCCCCTCATTCGCATTCCCCTTAGATTTCAAAAATCTCGGATCAATGGTCATGGCCGTGGATGCTCCCAGCCAAAACCCAGGAGGTGCGGCTGTTCTGGACAAAGCTCCGGAACGGGTTCGCAAGCGCTCACCTCGCTACAAGGTGCTTCTGCACAACGACCCGGTGAACTCCATGGAATATGTGGTGTCCACCCTTCAACAGGTTGTGCCCCAACTCAGCGAGCAGGACTGCATGGCCGTGATGCTGGAAGCCCACAACACAGGTGTTGGCTTGGTGATCGTGTGTGACATCGAGCCAGCTGAGTTCTATTGCGAAACACTGAAGGGCAAAGGGCTGACAAGCTCCATCGAGCCCGAGAGTTAGTGAGATGAAGCAACTGCTGGACAGGTTTCTCCTGCTTCAGCCGGTCTGGCTGCCCACACTTCTGTTCATTCCGCTGCTCTACGCGTTGGGGTGGATTACAGCTGTCCCTCTCACGCTGCTTGGGCTGCCAGCACATCAGGTCTCGCTCACAGGGACCGTTCTGAGTTTTGTGCTGTTTCTGCTGGTGATGCCCCGATGGGCCGCCCTGCGATGGTCTGAAAATCACCCTTGGAGACGGCTAGGGCTAGTGGGTCGTAATCCGAGGAATCGCATTCCTCACGTGACTTCACTGAGCATCGGCCTTTTGATGTCCCTTGCGCTCGTCACCGTGATTGTGAGCTTGCTTGTTTTCACAGGAGGTGGGACATGGCAAGGGAGCCTGGATATCAATGCGCTGTTCAATTGCCTATTACTTGCCCTCGGCGTCGGACTGGCAGAAGAACTGATCTTTCGTGCCTGGCTTTGGGAAGAGCTCACGCTGATCATTGGCGCTACGGGCGGCATGCTCGGGCAAGCAGCGCTATTCAGCCTGGTGCACACACGTTTCAACCTCGGCATTTTGCCGATGCTGGGTTTATTAACAGGGCTATTTCTATTAGGGCTGGTCTTGGCTCTACTCCGGTACCGCAATCGGGGCTCTTTATGGGGAAGCATCGGAATGCATGGGGGGCTTGTCGGGATCTGGTTCCTTGTTCATCAGAACCTAATGACAATCAATCCAAGTGCACCGATTTGGCTGGTGGGTCCAGGGGGATCTAATGCCAATCCTTTGGGGGGGGTTGTTGGGATCCTTAGCTTGACTGCAATAGTCGCCTACCTACGCCAACACACTCAGTCAACTCGCTTGCGGCAGTCAACACACTCAGTCCACGACTAAAACAATGCTCAAGCAACGATTGCAGTCAATAAAGCAAAGGCTGACGAATCGACGCCCTCACAACGTCATTATTATTTTTGCCGACCAGTTGCGAGGAACGACGGATATCAATCAATGTCATACACCCACTCTTGATTACCTAAAAAGCCAAGGAATCAACTTTCCAAACGCAATATCCGGATGTTCACAATGCTCTCCTTACCGAGGTTCATTACTAACCGGCCTCTATCCACTCCAGCACGGGGTATTGGTCAATGATGCAACTCTGACACCCACACATAATTCCATCGCTACCGCATTCAAGCGAAATGGTTATCACACGGCATACATTGGAAAGTGGCATGTCCATGGATCGCCCACCGGAGGATTTGACCGAAGGAACTCACCAATCCCCAGACAATATCGTGCAGGCTTTGACCATTGGCAAGGGAATGAATGCAACCACAACTACAACCAATCCCCATTCTTCTTGAATGACGATACCAAACAAAAATTCTGGAAGGGCTATGACGCCATAGCCCAAAGCCGTTGCGCCGCAAAACTGATCAAAAAATTCGCACAGAATGCGCAACCCTTTTTCCTCACCGTCTCATGGGGACCACCCCATGATCCGTATCATTCAGCCCCCCAGGAATATCAAGACTTATACGACAAATCAAACATCAATATCCCTAAAAATGTTCCGAGCGAGCATCACAAAAAAGCGAGAAATCAATTACATGGGTACTACTCCCATATCTCAGCCCTCGACGACTGCTTAAAAATCATCCTGCGTAGCCTCAAAAAAAGCAATCTTGAAGACAAGACCATTGTGGTCTTTACATCAGATCATGGCGACATGATTTTCAGCCATGGCTTAACCAGAAAGCTGTTCCCATTTGAAGAATCTGTGCGCGTCCCGCTCATCATCAGAGACCCAACCAACAAACATCGTGCCGGGCAGCAATGCAATGCACCTATTGACGCACCTGACCTGATGCCAACACTGCTTGGATTAGCGAACCTCAAACAGGAGGATCATTTACAAGGCCAAGACTGGAGCATGATCATCCGAGGGCAAAAACCTGGTAACAGCTCAGACGCGGGACTCCTTAGTGCACCAGTACAAGCAGGGCCACTTCAACTGTACGGAGTACAGGCCTATCGTGGCGTGCGAACAAGCCGCCACACCTATGTTCGCAACGCAAGCGGTGCATGGCTTTTATTCGACAATTTCGATGATCCATTTCAGATGAACAACTTGATCAAAAACAAAACAGCGAAGGGAATAAAAGACGATCTAGAACAATTGCTTAGAACCAAGCTAAATAAGCTTAACGACAACTTCGAAAGCAGCGACGAGATCATCGCAAAGCATCGCCTCCAACAACATGTTGCGAGAACCGGCCTGGGCGCTCAAATACCGTGGTCATACCCCTGGAAAACAGGAGACGAAGACTAATTACGCAGAAGGATCAACAAACTTATAACCCAAAAACTCTATATCTTCCGCAAAAATATCGGCAACCATTTCAATCGCTTCTCGATCCGAGTAATAATGCTGGAACGATTGCCTTTTGGATCGATTGGCGTGGCCTGCCAACAGACCTGCCTTCAATCCTAGAGCAGCAAAAACTTGCGCGCAATCTTCGCCAAAGGACTCCAAACGCCCAATTCGATCCACAAGAACTGATCCATCTTGATCAAGAAAAAACCGAACCTGAGGAGTCCACTGCACATGCTCTTTCAGGCGAATCAACTCAAGATAAGACTTAAATTCCGTATCTGATTTCATACCCAAATACTCCATTAAATCCGGCCTTCTCTGCATAAAGGCAAACTGAGAAACAATGCGATCCCAAGGATTCCTCACAAAAGTAAATTTATAGTACGAATCAAAGGCATCACTTCCAACTTCCTGACGAACCTGCCAGGCCAAAAGATGCTGAAGGCCACCGGTCTGATACTTATTTTCAAACCGGGTCACAAACCCCATCCAAAGATCTTGCTCAGTACGACCTTGATCTTTCGGCCAGATCACATCCTCGACAGAGGTTCCACCACACTTAGGAATGTGGATAAAAATACATTTTTTATCGTGAGAAATCACAACGATTTGGGGCTGAAATCAACGAACAGCCGTTGCCAAAGCAGCACGGCCAGAAACAGGAGCACGCAACGCTTCCTGAAGTGGAGCCACTCCGTAATCCCTTTCGAGGAGCGACATCACCGTGCGACCGAAATCGGCAGGATTGCGATCAAAGGCCTCGAGACACACCCGGCCGAAGGTGCTTCCCATCGGCTCCGGGTTCCAGAGAAGCTTGCGCGCGGTCCACGGCATCATGCTCATCGGGTTGTAACCCGGCTTGATTAAGCCCTGATCGAAACCGTACTGCTCGAGATGGGTATGCGGTTGCAAACCGATGAAGAAGATCGCAGGCTCAACCCGATCAACACCGAAAATTGTTTCAAGCTCCCGGTGATAAGCCACGGTCTGTCGAATGGTCTCCGGCCGCTCATCGATCACGTTGAAGGAGTAGTTGACCGAGACGTGATCGCGAAAGCCAGCTTCCGCAAGCATGCGGCAACTTTCCAACACCGTCCGCAGGTTGTATCCCATGCGCATCTTTCGCACGAGCTCTTGGGAGCCTGAAGTTATTCCGATCTCGAAATAGCTCATGCCCGTCTCCACCATGAGCTGAGCAAGCTCTGGATCGAGATTGTCGGCTCTGATGTAGGCCGCCCAGCGAATTCCGGTAAGACCTTCAGCTTTAATCGCGCGTAAAAGCTCCTTGGCGTCTTCGATATAGCGCCGAGCGGGAATGAACTGAGCATCGGTGAACCAGAAACCACGCACCCCGCGGTCGTAGAGCTGGCGCATCTCTTTCACGACCTCGGCAACAGGATTGAGGCGCACCTGCTTGCCTTCCACCACTGTGTAGACGCAGTAGCAGCAGTTATGAGGGCAGCCACGCTTGGTCTGAACACCGACGTAGAAGTCACCGCCTTCGAGATACCAGTCGAGCTGGGGCCAAACCGAGGCGATGTAGTCGTAATTGCAGGCTGTCTTGGGACGACTCTCCGGTTGCTCATGGATCAAGCCTGACCGGGGCGGTTCACCAACAACGAAGCAGCGCTCTTGCTCGAGAGACTTACCCTGTATCAACTTTTCTAGAAGCGGCTCCCCCTCGCCGACGGACACAATCGTGCCCTTGGGAAGCGACTTGCCGAGCTGTTCATAGAACACACTGACGGCTCCACCTCCAAGAACGGCCCGCGCGCTTGGCTGGTGACGGCGTGCGCGCTTCAAGCCCTGACGCACCAAACGCTGGTTTCTGCTCAGCTCGCCGTAATGACTCCGCATCAACTGAAGCCCGCCCAAGGCGCCATGGAGTCGCTTCAGTGGGTTGCGGGCATAAAAGACTTCAAACGAATTCTGGAGAGGGTTGCCCCCTCGCCCGTCGACCGGTGCATAGATCTGGATGTCTCTCCAGGAGAACACCAGAAGCGTGGGCTGAAATTGGTCAACGGTCGCGTCCAGCACACGATGCACGTCGAGCACTGGTAATGCCGCAAGATCCAGGATGCGCTGAGGCATCTCCGGGAAGCACTTGTGCAGATGGTCGGCGAGATAGATCGGCCCGATCGGAAAGATCGGATTGCAGGGCAGCCGCACCAGTAACACCCGTTCTTGCTGTGGTGCCAAGTCAGCTGCCATGGAGCTTTCGGGACGCTAACAAGCGCGACACCCAAAGGCGCTGACGCCCTCTTCACAAGAGCTTCATAAAGCTTGCGATACACAGCGCAAACTTCCGTTACACTTGCCATCAGGCAGGGCTCTCCTGCCCTTCCTTAAACCGTTCCTTCGGGAACATTTCTTTCCGTTCTCATGACCACCACCCTCCAGCAGCGCTCCGGCGCTTCCAGCTGGCAGGCCTTCTGTGAGTGGGTCACCTCCACCAACAACCGTCTGTATGTCGGTTGGTTCGGTGTGCTGATGATCC
>NZ_VTLC01000007.1:0-89079 GCF_020514255.1 Synechococcus sp. MU1611
GACCTGGCTGCTGCTGAGTCCACTCCTGTGGCTCTGCAGGCTCCTGCCATCGGTTGATCTGGAATCAACCTGTTCCTTCTGGAACAGATCAAACGATTCAGATCAACTGAATCGGAAAGCCCCCTCTATCGAGGGGGCTTTTTGTTGGGTCTACAGACCCAAGGTTCCGACCTCAACAACAAGAGGCCATCCTTACTTCATCACCTGACTATCCCCATGCAGAGGTATCAGGCTTCTCATATGAGTGAAAGATTCGTTTCACGAGGAGGGGCCGAAAGACCACAAAGCGAGATCTGCATCGGAGGACTCAACAATGAGCAGAAGAGGAATGCATCCCCTGGTAATTGACTTGAATCACCTCAACAAAAGAGCTTCCTTCGTGCCGAGGCATAAGAGGAAACAGAGGCCGAAGCTGGATGAATGAGGGGCCGCAGCCAGCGATGGCAGCGGTTAACGTTTCATTACATCTTGACGAGAAAACAGTGTTCGCAGGTCTTTTCCCACTCGCTTACGCAGCTGTCTTGACGTGTCTGCTTCTGCAAGCTTTTCGGATGATGCGCCCGACGTCTGCCTCTCAAGCCAGCGCGTCGAATGACCGAACAGGTCTCAAAACCACACATCCAGAACTTCTCGATGAGAACGGTGAAGTGACTAACGAACAGCTTTGGGCTGTTCGCTTCTCCGATGAAGGTGTGTTTCTGCCTGAGGCTTGAGCATCAAATACTGGATAACCAGTAGGGTCCGCAAACTCACAGGTCAGCCCCACGTGAATCGTCATCCAAATGTGGCCTTTTTTGGAGGCGCCATGATCATCGCGATCATGGTTATTGCTGCTTTTGCCAATGTCTCCAACGCTAATGGCTGCCCTCGCGACAAATCAGTTGAAGCAACTTCCTAAGAAGCTCATAACAAAGCTGATGAGAAGGCAGAGGTCGAAGCGTGACTGACTATTCCGCAGCCATCACTGCTCTCATCGTGGTCACCGTAGTGATCTCTGCAGCGGTCGTCTACGTGCTGGCACAGCCCACCGACCTGCCGAGATACAAAGAGAACGATCCGAGATCTAAGGAGGTCGACGGCTAAAGGTCTATCACGTTTTGTTTGAACAGCCCCAGCGCCAGAGACTTCCATATCTCCTACATGGCAGAAGGAAATTAGCTGGGCGCCTGATGCAGGCTTACCCCTGTGCGGAAACCACTGGGGAAGAAGCCCTGCAAGGGTCAGGCCAAGTACGACAGCAATGTCGCCAGCTTCATCCCCGCAAGGATGACTGCGGTCTTACAGCTGAACAATGATTTCGTAAGGGTGTTCACACGAATGTTCGGCCCATGAGCATCATGTGCCATCGACGAGCTGGACAACAGAAGTTGACTGGAACCATTTTTCACTAGTCGCCAGCTGAAGACATAATCCCGAACCTCATTTGGAGATAGCAAGCAAGCAGATCTGCCTTCACCAAACTGTGTGCCTCAGAGGTTCAGAAGATGTTCTGCGTTGAACGAAGCGATGGTCCCGACATATGGTTTAAGGAGCAGTGCTTCGAATCTGAGTTCAAAGCGTTCACAAACGCCCGAGCTAAATCGCTGGATACTTTCAAGCTCTATCGAGTGGTTTACGAAAGCCCTGACCTTCAGGCGATGTGCGGGGGATTTCAAAAGGGAGAGCGATCCTGGCTGAGGATGACCGACTCGTTGGATAAGTGTTGGTGCGTAAACAGCAGAAATTCCTTGGATTGGACTGATGCATCAAAGGCATTGCTAGAGCAAGGGTCCAGGCAATAGCCGTGTACAACGTCATCAAGCAAGAAGCTCCCGACCGTTGGGTCAAGGAGCTCTACTTCCAAACAGAATTCAAGGCTTACCTGTGTGCCCGCACAAAGTCGAAGGCGCTGATGTGTACCTACATGGTGGTTGACGCGACCACTAACGAAGTGACCTCGATCGTTCGTCACGGCAGCCCCCTAATCGCATAGGAGTCGAACTAAATCGAGCCTCCGCATTTCCGCGAGTTGCTCATAAACATACCCAGTTGCACAAAATTCCAGGGACAACTCAGGGACAAGCCCCTCAGACCTTTTCCTGCAACTGATAGCCAAGTGGCAGCAGCGGCCAGAAACCCCAGCGCTGATTAGCAAGATTCAAATCAGCGACGGTTGGATCGCTTGGAGTGGCTGTGTTTCGACGACAAATGCAACAGGCTGGATGCCTTGTCTTGCTCCTCCACCTTGGTGAGCTTTTTCACAAGCATCCACGTGTCTTGGGCAGACATCTCCCCATCCTGCTCCCATTTGATGCTCGATAGCTCTGCGGGGGACATCAAGAGCCGTCTAGGGGGCAACAAGCTAAGGAACCCAGCCTGGTAGGCACCGGCAAACCCGACCCTTGTCACTTAAGAAAATTGGAGATTGGTTTGCATGGTTACAGCTTTCTGTGCTGGACAACAAAAAAGCCCCAGCCGAACGGACTGGAGCCAGGTGATGGGGAACTTCCGAAAGATACCGGCCCTGCATCAACAAGCAAGACGGGAGACACCACATCTAGTGCCATTAGCCCTCAGAGGCGGGTCTACCCTCAAAAAACACCAGATCTAGGGGACGAGCAGAAGCCCTCTAATCGAGGCCAATAGCGGTCAGTGCGTGCCGAACCAGGAACAACAGGAGCCAAGACGCATCGTCAAAAGCGTCAGCACACCAACCGCTGCAGCCACAAACGACAGACCCATCAGCTGCTGACGACGCTTCTCTCTGATGACCTCGATCGATTGGCTGCCGTTCAAGCTGTAAGCGCCGGATTAAGAATCTTAACGACTTTCAGTAACGAAAGCTACCAAGGCTGTGACTAAGGGTGAAATTGCCTAAACGCGTCTGCGACGAACGACGTCGACTTCAGGTCGGCACACAAAACGACATTCTCTGTAATCGCAGCCAAGAGTTTGGACTGATACACCTCTGTCAGATCTTGGCCGAGACCATGAGCGACCTGAGCAAGGAACAGGAACAAGCCATTGCTCGGTCGACCATGTATCTCTTCGCAGCAATCCTGACAATCCTGATGGTTTCCCTTGCAGGACTCTTCCTCAGTGCCGAACTGGAGCAGCAAGCCCAGATCAAAGAGGCGACATCAGTGCAGATCTCACGCCAAGCCGAGGTCGCTCCTCAATCCCAACGACCTTGGACACGATGGAAACAACAACGACCCGCAATGTTGCCTGTGAAAATCCATGCTTTACACGAGCCCAGCAAGGTCTTTGAACTGAGGTTCTCATCGCTCACTTAAACCAAAGCGGAGCCAAGCAAAAAACGGAGGCTTTCACGCGCTTCAGGGTGCAGCGGCGAAGCGGCGACTGCGGGCAGTCAATTGGGTGCGCGCTCTGAGATGGCGATGTCGACGACAGGGCCTTGCGTAGAGATCAGAGCTGTTTTTCCAAGAACGCGGATAGGGCCAGCTTCGTTTGACCGCCGGCGAATTGGTTGTTCTGCAACACCACCAAGAGTGGAGCCACAGGGCTGTCATGCCACAGATCAAACCTGTCATAGCTGCATGATGAAACCCTCTGGGGCGACGTCAAGCGCAGATCTGAAAGCGAAGCCTCGCTGCGATTCCTCGCTCAGACCCCAACCATCGGATGTTGCATCAACTCTGCATAAATGAGTGATAAGGCCAGTTGCCAAGACCCCGAAGGCCGATGCAGAACGGGAGCATCGGATCCGCAGCCATGGCCAAGCGTCGCTTTCTCGACAAGCAACCACTCACCCAGGCAGAAGGGCTAACCGCCCTGATCATGATGGGGGTGGGTCTAACCCTGGGCGGCATCAGCGTGACCATCTTCATGGCGTTAAGTGCTGCAGCCCAAGGGTCTTGGCAGGAACTTTGGCTCTCCGGTCAGCTGAATTTCTGAGCTCAGGGCATCCAAGGCAACCGGATGCCGAAAGCCTCCAACGGATCCATCACGAGTTTGTTCATCGCCCGCCCCAGCAGCACTTGGGGCTCTTCGGGACGAATCGGAAGCACTTCATGCTCTCGACTCGTCGCGCGATCCATTCCTTTGAGCACACCACTCCGCATCAAGGCATTGGCTGCCTCAAGGCCGCAGACATAGGCGCGTTCCTGGCACAGTCCCTTGGCACCGTGCTCCCGTTCTCCCATCCGCACCCAGTCGCCAGCGCAGACCACGGATGGCAACGATGTTTGCAGCGGCGGACGTTGGCTGAAACTGCCAGGTGAGAACAACGACACCGAACCCGGGTAACGCCGCACCTCAAACTCCAGAGCCCGCGCCAACCGAAAACCCGGCACCGCCTGCGGCAGAAGCTCTTTCATCAGGGTGTCGACGATCTCTTGATCATTCAGCGCCGCAATCGCTGTGGCGTTGTAGAAGTCGCTGGCAACGACGGACCCCTGAGGAGTACGACCACCCCAGAGATCCGTTTCATCCCCTTTCTGCAGCTGGTCGAGCATGAAGAAGGTGGCACCCGAACCCTGCAATGGCGCAAAGCGCGAGAAGACATTGGCGGGATCGTCGACTGCGACATAGCGATCCAGCCACAACCGCACCGACACCACATCAATCGCGCCCAATGTGCCGGCAGCCACCAGCTCCGGTAGGGCTCCCGCACAGAACGGCGACTGCTCCATCAGAGCATTCATGCCCTTGGAACCCACCGCCAGAACAACCGCATCGACATCGTTGATCACACTTGTTCGTCCCGTTGCGGGCGAACGGACCTCCACAGACTGGATCGCGGCTGCCTGGTGATCGAGATTGAGACAAGTTGCCAGCGTGCCGCCCTGAACTCTGAGCTGACAACGGTCCAGCAAGCGTTCCGCCAATGGAGCGATCAACCGCTCTGCGATGGTCCCAGAACGAATCCAGCGCACATCGAAGGAGTCCTGATGCGCCAAGGCGTAGTAATAGAGCAGCTCCATGGTGACGGCAGCGGATAAGTCTTCGGGTGGCTTGAACAGCCCCACCAGAAGAATCGGACGCAAAAACTCATTGATCATCCGCTCACTGATCTTCAGTTGGCGGAACAGCGTCAGCGCATCGATGGCGTCATAACGCCGGAATGTTGCCTCACTGCGATTGAGATCAAGCATCGCCACCAGAAGCCCGGCGATACTCAATCGATCGGCAACTGGAAGGCGCTTGAAGTTCTTAACCGTGGCCATGGCCTGCCCCAAGGGACTGGGGAGCTGCCACCCATCACCAAACACCGGTGCGGTGGCCTCCAAACCATCGGGAGACCAGAAGGCACTGGTCGTGAAGTCGGTAAACACATGCTCGAGCTCGAGCTCATGGGTCAGCGCATTGATGTTGGGGTAATCCCTCCAGAAACCACGGGTACCGGCTTCAAAAGGTTTGCCAGTTGCGGTGCGCGTTGGCGTACGACCTGTTGGATCCGCCATCCCATCGATCAGGGTGACCCGCATGCCTGCTTCACAGAGGGCTTTCGCAGCACCCCAGCCCGCCCAGCCAGCACCGATCACCACGACATGGGAGGACTCAGCCTGGGTGACCATGGATTGCTCAGGCATCGAACCTTCAGAGATCGAATGAACCGTCTCCGCATCATGGAGCTCTGAGGCCGGCAACGGTCGCCATCGTCACTGAGCAGAACGGCTCAATAGCGTTGTCTCGCATGTTCAAAACCATCCGATGAATCCCGACACAAGCGCACGCTGGCCTGTTCTTCTTCCCTTGGTGTTGTTCTTCGGGGGGATCGGTGCAGCGGCAGCGATGACTCAGTTGCTGGGATCGTTCTGAAATTCAGCTCGTCATCAGACCAATTTCAAGGCGTGCAGAACCTGCACTCGGATGCCTCCCAAGCGGACCCATGCCCGCAGTGCATCGGCTTTGCAGGTGTAGGGCCTCCAGTCGTCCTCATGAATACGCCGTTGAATGTGACGCACCACCCGCTCAGCAACCACACGGTCGCTTGGCACCTTCAGCACGACCTGCTGACCGTTGACCAAGAGCGACTCAATCATTTTTAGGAGGTTTGATCAGCTCGCCGGTCTGCAACGACACCACAGCGAAGCTACCCACAAACACCAACGCCACCAAAGCCAGAAAGACAGCGGTGAGATTGCTGATCTCCAGCTGCCCGAGCATGAAGGCGAAAAGACCTGGCATCAAAAGCAGCGACGACGTCTGAACTTAAACCGACTGGTCAGTGGTGAGAGTTCCTAGAACAACGCCGGCCATGGACAAGCCGATCGCAAGCATCACAACGGTTTCGATCATGCGTTTTCACCAGAGGAGCTCGCGTTGAGCACGGCAGCAGATCGGGAGGACTTCACCGCAGGTTGCGCTGAAGAGGCAGATAAATCATTGGACTGCCAGGTTGAAGCAGCTGAACAACGGGTCGGATTTTTCACCCAGGAACTACGGCCCATCACCAAACATTCAACTGGAGTAATGATTGCGGCAACCGATTGGCCTGTCTGTTCGATCGGCAACCGACGCCGTGGGTGATCGCCATACAAGCGTTCACGGATCTGAACAGTCGCCTGGCCATAGGCCGACCCGCCACCTCTGCTTTTTCAAACGCAGTCAACAGGCGGATTGCTGCCTGCATCACATCGACCCAAAACCATCCAAGAGTTGGCTCGCATCCTGAGCAAACTGTTGTTGACGACGATCCACCTTCACCAACAACGCGGTATGCATGGTGCCCATCTGCCGCAGCATTGAGGAGAGTTCAACCGTGAATTCGACGGCACCTGCTGAGAGATTGTTGAGTTCATCTTCATGGCTTCTGGCTTGACCCTCCGTGATGATCACGTAGGCATGGCGCGTGGCTTTCGCTGCAGCCTCGGCTGGAACCACCTCAAACGGGAGAATTCCTCGGGCGAAGAGGCGGTTGCGGAGCGGTTGCGATCCGCGTCAACAACACACACCGACATGCCCTGTTGAGCCCATACAGAGGCCAGATGATGACTGCTGCAGGTTTTTGCCACACCTCCCTTTTGGCCCAAAAAAGTCAACAACAGAATTCGTTCAAATGCGCGGAATGATCGCGTCGTTAGGAAAGAACTCCTCAAACACACAAATGCGGTCGGCCCAACGCGCCTCCACTTCCAAGCGCATTAAGCGGTTTCGCACCCACATCAATGTGTCCACATCAATGGGCTTATGAAGCTTGTGTTGCTGTGCCTTCACCCAATCATCTTTGCTCTGAGAGCTTTTCATGACATCTAAAACAGTGTGCTTACACGGTACGAACGGAGGCTTAAGGCGCTAGCAGCTTCACACTAAGTAAGCATCAAAGAACACTTGATTGCGTGCGAACTGTTCACCATGACAACAAGTTAATGGAAGCTTTGAGTCCAGAACAAACCGTCAGAGCTTGAACCGCCAGATCGGTAGCCGATCCATCATTCCGTCACTCCAAGCAGCGACAAGATGAAATCAATTCCTGAAACGCTGAGATGACGCAAACCACTGCCTACCCCACTCTGTTGCAGACCATCACCAAGGCGGCTCAAAAAACGCCGCAACTCAAACCTCGCCCGGTGCATACACCGCCAAACGGGCGCGGAAGCAATTGAATGAAAACCGCTGGAATGCATCCAAGCGGGGTTATTCAGGCCTGGGCTAAACAAAATTGCAGCTGTGTAACAGCGCGAACGACACGTGGGTTGATATCGCCTCTATAAAGGTTGTGTAGCAACAGCTACGCAACTACGTTCACCCCGCCTTAGGCGAGGCGCAGTTCGATTCAGGCCATGGAACGGGGACCTGAGCTTGCTTCGAGGAACCCATCATGACCCTGACCTATCGCGGCCAGAAGTACACCAAGAACAACGCAGCTGCTTCCAGCAACCAGCGTTCTGTTCTCGTTTATCGCGGTCAGAAAGTCGCTCGCTGACAACAGCACAAAACGCTCGATCAAGTCCCGCTTAGGCGGGGCTTTTTTTATGGCTGTTTCGTCGTGGGATCAGGCTGCTTGGCTTTCCAACGTTCAAACCAAACCGCCACACCCAAGGAGATACCGATAGCGATGCCTGCACCGATGCAGACGACCCCAAATTCCACTGGCATGCAATCACCCCAACTTGATCTCAATCATCGGACAAGACCGCTCAGAAGTCGCGATCCATCGCTAAGCATTGGTTTCTTCAAGGCGTGCTGGAACGATGTTCCTAATTCATAATTCGCACGAACAAGCCAATCTCCTTGCATCAGCACTGGTGCAAGTCCACAGAGTTGAAGGCCACTGGTACACGTCTTTTCAACAGGACCTTGCCCACACCCTTTTCCTGAAGCTGCTTGACGCTGAGATTGACTTCTCCGGCCATCCCGGAATTGAGGTTGAAACGTTGGCAGAGACGTTGACGCAAGCATCGGAGCGCCAAGAGCTGTTGGAACTGCTGATCGCCTTCGAAATGCTTTGCAATCCGATCCCGGAGACGTTGAGTAGGGACATTGATCATTGGGCCAACGCACTGAACATCAACAGCGAGATCCTGAACCTCGCCAGGGAATTGGCACACAACGCCATCACCCAGGCAACAACAGATTTTTACCGCTGCAACTGGATCGGAGAAGGCGATGATCAAAGCGATCCTGTCTTTCAGGATCTCTTGAAAAAATACGGTGATCATGCCTATGGCGTATGTGTCACGGCTGATCCTGATGAGTTTGCACGCTGGGACAACCTCAAAAACTGTTCCCAGGGCAGCCTTGGACGCAGTCTCTGGGAGTTTTACCAATCAAGAGGATTCAAACTTCCCGGTGAACTCGGTGCCGGTAACGCAGCACTCGCGCATCACGACTGGATCCATCTGATTGCTGGGTATGACACCACCCCCATCGGAGAATTGGAAGTCACAGCATTCATGGCTTCCTCAAGCCGCTCAGAGGGAGCAACCCTTGGATTTATTGGAGCAATCAGCATCTTGGAAACTGGGTTGCTGCATAGCTTCTACGGCGCCGACAAATTTGGGAGAGCGCTCTCAGCCGACGATGGAATTGAGCGTATCGCTCAGGCAATCAACAGAGGCAAAGCCTGCAATGTCGACCCGCTCATCGACCTTGACTATTTCAAGTATGCAGACACACCACTAACAAACATCCAAAAGGCCTGGTGGAGCTGAGTTAGTTCACCAAGCGTTGATACGCTTCATTAACACGGCGAAAAGCCTCTGCCGAACCGCCAAGGTCGGGATGGTGCTGTTTCACCAATTTTCGGTGAGCCTGCTTGATCTCGGTGAGTGACGCGTTGGCGTCCAACCCGAGGACATCTAAAGCTGCAATCCGTGGATCACGGGGATGTCCAAAGTCCACACGATCTGTTCGCCTTTGATCACTTCGCGTGCGACGTCCCTGCCGCTTAGAGCTGAATTGTTCCTGGTGCTGACGCAGCTGTTCAACCACCCGTCGTGGATCCTCATCGAGCCACTCGCTGGCCCGAACGCCGAACATCGCAAACGCCGCCAAGACTGCCGTTGTTTGTTTGCTCGCCTTGGATCCAACCGCTACCCGAAGATCAGTGCCTAAACCAGGCACCAGACGATCGAGTCGCTGTTCAAGGGTCAGATGAGAGGGAAAACTGCTGCGGTTGAGCTGATCAATCAAAGACTCCAAGCCGCGCTGACGCAGGACACTCCATCCCGGCTGCTGTGCAAGGGACTGCCCCCAAGCCTGCACCTGGTGGCTGCTGATGCGCGGCGGAGCTTGGGCCGATGGCTCGCTCCAAGAGCGGTGGGAAGTCGTTTCGGTTCGGAAGCGTTGGCGTTGCTGCCGCTGCAGTCGGTCCAACTCACGGTTGAGCCGCAAGACCTCACGTCGAAGGGCATCGTTCTCCGCCAGCAACGCCTCAACATTGCTGGTAACCCGTTGTTCAGAACGTCCGCCAGACCAGTGACGCGGATCAAAACCCAAAGCGTTTCTCCCGTCTCACCACGGCAACAGCTCACCATTGGCATGCCAGAAGCTGCCGCTGTTGGCCATGGTCAAGGCATCAATCCGTGCCAACAGACCCTCCACCGCCTGCTCCGGGTGAATACCGCTTGGATTGAACTGGATCATCCGAGTACGCACCAATCCAGGATGCAAAATTGCAACGGCGATGCCGAGTGGCTCCAGATCGATCGCCAATGATTTTCCGGCCATATTGAGGGCCACCTTCGACATCCGATAGCCATAGGAACCTCCAGATGTGTTGTCATCGATGGAGCCCATACGGCTGGTCATCAACACCAACTTGGCACCACGGGGCATCTGATTCAGCAAAGCCCGGGCGAGCAGCAGAGGAGCAAGGGCATTCACCTCAAACTGCCGAAGGATTCCCGTGGGATCCAGATCGGCCAACCGCATCGACTGCAGGATTCCGGCATTGAGGATGACGCCATCAAGCGGCAAGCCCGTCAAGCGGTGCACCAGATCATCGATGCATTGGCTGTCACTCAGTTCAAGGCCCGCTTCAACACGCACCCCTAGATGCTCCAATTCATCACTGCTTTGACGGCAGACCGCCACCACCTCCTCGCCCCGGGCCTTGAGCTGACGGCAGTATTCCAACCCGATCCCACGGTTCGCGCCGGTGACCAGGAACGTCGACATGGGGAAATTTCAGCCACCGCCATCCTGCCGGCTCTTCCATCGATCCACCGAAGAGATCAAACGATTCGATTAATCGGATAGATCACCATCAACGCCGTACTGATGCAAACACTGCTTCACCGTTAGGACCGAAACTGTGCCGCCGGTCTCCGCATTGACGAGCAAATACGGGCAGCCTCGAAGAACACAGCGACGTCGTGCGTCGATGTAGGCCTCAAAAGCGTGAGCATGGGAACACTCCTCCACCCAACCTTCGCTACTGAGATAGCGCGTGAGAATCATGGCCAAAGTCCTCGAGGCCACTGGTTATGGCTCAGGACATCCCCCATCCCAAGAAGTGACCTGATGTCTTCGGGATCACAGCGGCACTGAAGACACCAAATCAAAGCCATTCAAAAGGATTCAGCCGATCCCTGCACAACGGTGACCACCTGATTCCAGGTGGCATGAACCACGCGATAGGTCTTCAAGGTGGCACGTGATTTGGTACGGGCATTCACAAAGGCTTTGAACTCCGTTTTGAAGCAGATCTCCTGAATCCATTGCCCCCCTGAATCAAGCCTCTCGATGCAATACATCAGACAAATGTCGTTAAAAACATCACAACCGCAAAACTTTTGCTGAGCACAGAATCAAAAGGTGTAGTTCGGGATTGGGGCAAGAAAAAGCCCCCGCGGTTAACGGAGGCTCAGGTGGTGTGAGGAGTCGACGTTTTTTTTACAAAGGCCGACACTGTTTTCATAGCCTGATTTCACCGCGGCAGCACCACCAGCCACAAAGCTTTATCGGCTCAGAGATAAAGAAGACTGTCGCGACAGCGCTGGAGGGCCTCACGAACAGCGATCAGCGCAGCTTCATTAGGTCGTTGCAGTCCGGCAGGCACAACAACCAAATCATCTGGATCCAACCGGACCCTTGCCGAGAACCAGGTGCCATGCCCTGGCATAGATGCACGGCAGATCGGCTCCTGCATGTCATCCAAACGGCGCTCGATCAACCAACCGTCCACACGGTCTAAGGGCTGGAACGCCGTTGCCCCAAAGGCAACAGGCGAAATCAGGATCAGCAGCAACACACGCACTGGCTGCATCACAACGCTGGGGCGGCGGAAGCACACCCATCGTCACAGAGAACACCGGTTCGGCAGGGCCATTGCGTTAGAAGGGCGGCGTCGAGAAATCGTCGATGCCGTTATTTCGCTGTGAGGGATGCTCGATGCGCATCGAACGATCGATGGAGGCCTACTGGCGCAACAAGGGGAAATTGCTGTGCTCCTCATGCCTAGACCGCCAGGACATGCCTCTAAAAACGACCGAGGACGGCCACAAGGATGGATCTTCCGGATTCCGTGACAACAGCAACAAAAGCTGACGCCATCTGTGGAAATGATGGCTGGGAAATTCTTTCCCGAACCATGGGCTTCCTCGCCGTCGCCGGATGCATGCTCCTGGCCACAGCCATGTCTGCTGCACTCACCACCAAACCCTCAAAAGCCTGAGCGATCTGTACGCAACTCACAAACATCAAAGAAACCGGGCATGGCCCGGTTTCTTTTTTGGCTCGACGCTGATGTGCAGATCAATCACAACGGAGGCATCACGGCACTCCTAATAGCCATGGCTCTTTTCTTTCACCAAAGAGATTTAGAAGTGCAAAACAAGCGTGCAAGGGGAACCCGCGTGGCTGTAGATCCTTGATCCAACGAAGGATTTCCATGGCGAACATCAGTCGCATCTGCGCCACCTCCAAGGGCACAACAATTGATGCCATCGGCCAGGGCCGTTATCGCGTCTGCAATCGTCAGGAGGTGTGCTCAGAAGTAGAAGGCCTTTGGCAGGCCTATGAGACCCTGCGGCGCCAAGAACAATCCTTAGGTTGATCCACGCAATCAAGAATAGGTATCAACACTTACAGCGCCACTTTGTTCAGTACGTAACACTAAGTGCACCCCGGTGAGGGGTAATGCGTCGACTCCGGGAGGGCTTAGGGAACCCTCCTTTTTCATGCGTGGTCTTCAGAGGTTCAGGCTTCCTGCGCTGTCTTCGCCGAACTCCAAATACAGACACCGGGCGTCTTCAGCCCGCCCGCAATCAATCAGGTGTTGAACCCGTTCACGCCACCATTGCGACACACCAGAACTCAACTCTTTGTTGGGCAGACCTCCGAAAGATTCACTCACAGCAATCATTCTTGTTGAACAACGCTAAGGAAGGTGATTGATGCACCGATTCGGGTTGTTACCTGCTGTTAGCAGCTGTTGTTACTCAACCGAATCGTTCTGCACAACCAGCCACACCAATCATTTGTAGCGGTTCACACTCCGAAGAGCATCAAAGCCGCAGACAGTGAAATTGCGGATGAAACCTAGGGTTCCGATCTCCACACAGGGATGCCTGGTCCAAGAGGTTTCCACCGGCTTTGCCGGTTGCACGGAGGGATAAAAGCCCGGGAGACCGCCCTAACGCACACTCCCTTGTTTGATGCCATCCCCATCGGACCCCTCGGGGGCCTTCCAGCGTTCGCATCCCAGCGAAGGCATCCAGGCACTCGAAAAAGAACGCAAACTTCCACTCACCGGCTGGCAGCAAGAAGTTGACCAGGCCAAACGCTTCGGGCTCGAAGCAGCCGAAAGCATTGTTGACCGCAACATCTCCACCTTCTCCAGAGGTGAGCTGCCGCATTTCGCCGGCATCAACACCTTTATGAAGGCGCCCTACTTGGAAGACGTGAACCAAGTGGGCAACTACGACGTCGCCATCGTTGGCGTTCCCCACGACTGCGGCACCACCTACCGGCCCGGAACGCGCTTCGGCCCTCAAGGCATTCGACGAATTTCAGCGCTTTACACCCCTTACAACTACGAAATGGGGGTGGACCTGCGCGAACAAATCACCCTCTGCGATGTGGGTGACATCTTCACGATCCCGGCGAACAACGAAAAGAGCTTCGACCAGATCTCCAAAGGCATCGCCCACGTGTTTTCAAGCGGCGCCTTCCCGATCATCCTCGGTGGCGACCACTCGATCGGTTTCCCCACGGTGCGTGGGGTCTGCCGTCATCTCGGCGACAAAAAAGTGGGGATCATCCATTTCGATCGCCACGTCGACACCCAGGAGATCGACCTGGACGAGCGGATGCACACCTGCCCGTGGTTCCATGCCACAAACATGGCCAATGCGCCGGCAGAAAATCTGGTGCAGCTGGGCATTGGTGGCTGGCAAGTGCCTCGGGAAGGAGTCAAGGTCTGTAGGGAGCGGAGCACCAATGTGCTCACGGTGACCGACATCACCGAAATGGGGCTGGAAGCCGCAGCCCAGTACGCCATTGAGCGAGCCACTGATGGCACGGACTGCGTTTACATCTCCTTCGACATTGACTGCATCGATGCCGGCTTCGTGCCGGGAACTGGCTGGCCCGAGCCGGGTGGACTGATGCCGCGGGAAGCCCTCAAGCTGCTCGAGCTGATCGTGCGAAACGTTCCCGTCTGCGGTCTGGAAATTGTTGAGGTATCACCGCCTTACGACATCAGTGACATGACCTCCCTGATGGCTACCCGTGTGATTTGCGACACCATGGCTCACCTTGTGGTGAGCGGTCAGTTGCCCCGCAAAGAGAAGCCGGATTGGATCAGCGATACCTGCAACATGAACGTTGATCAGAAGTGGAGATAGGCCATGCATGAAGTCGACATGACCAAGTGCCTGCTGATCTCCCTGAATGAATGGCGAAACCGTCGCGAGGACACCTCTGCGATGGTCGAAACCGTTCACCTCGATGTTGGGCGATTCACCTGCGTTGAACCCGATCAGCTGGTGACCACCTACAACGCTGCAGTGCAAGGAACCTGGCTGGATGGATCCCGGCTCACGATCACGGAAATCCCCTTTGTGGGCCGCTGCTTGATCTGCAATGACACCTACGACCCCGTGCCCGAAAACGCCTACCGCTCTCCCTGCTGCGATCACCCGCTAGAGGAGATCGTCAGCGGTAGGGAATTACGCATCCGCAGCATCGATTACCGCAGCGATGCCGCTGCTGCCCTTGAGTCCGTTCCAATCCAGCGTCAGCGCTGAAACCAATACCCCCTTTTTTGCCATGCATATGCCTCTTGAGGACACCCTCGGCCTCAACCTGCTTGCAGCCAACACCCATCAGGCCGAACACAACAACGAGCATTTCCAGAGCTGGGATCTGCTTTGCCTCAACCTGATGAGCAGCCCGGGCGCCGGCAAAACCGCCTTGCTCGAGCGTTCCCTTCCAGCTTTGGCTCGCGAACTCAGCATGGCCGTGCTGGAAGGCGACATGACCACCCAACTGGATGCCGACCGCTTGGAAGCCGTTGGCATCCCGGTCGTCCCCATCACCACAGGCAGAGCCTGCCACCTTGATGCGGCAATGGTGAGTGGTGGCCTGAAGTTGCTGCAACAGCGGCTGGATCCTTCCGCGCTGGATTTGCTGCTCGTGGAGAACGTGGGCAACCTGGTCTGCCCGGCGGAATTTGACGTTGGGGAACACAACAAAGTGGCGTTGCTGAGCGTTACCGAGGGCGACGACAAGCCGCTCAAGTACCCCCTGATGTTCCGCAACGCGGATGTGGTGCTGATCACCAAGGTGGATCTTCTGCCCCACCTGCCTGTGGATGTTGCGGCAATCCGCCGCAACATCCACAGCATCAACCCCAACGCCACGGTGATTGAGGTCTCCGCCCTCACAGGCGAAGGCCTGGATGCCTGGCACATCTGGGTGCGGCAAGCCCTCGCCAGCCGGACCGCAACAGCCCCTGCTCTGGCCACCGCCTGAGCACATCAATCCAACGTCTTGTTCCTCACGCCCATGCCATGACCAAACAACTACGCAACCTTCTCTTCGCCGGCCTTGCAATCATGCTGGCCGTCGCCTGCTCCAAACCCTCTACCCCGACGGTGGGCGGCACACCGATCGTTTTGGGATACAGCAACTGGGCCGGATGGTGGCCGTGGGCCATTGCCGTAGAGGAAAAGCTGTTCGAAAAGAACGGCGTGAATGTGGAGATGAAGTGGTTCGACGGCTATGTGCAATCGATGGAAACCTTCGCCGCAGGCAAGATCGACGGCAACTCCCAAACCTTGAACGACACCATTTCCTTCCTACCGGGTGAGAACGGCGGTGAAGTGGTGGTTCTGGTGAATGACAATTCTGCTGGCAATGACCAGATCATCGCCGACGCCTCCATCACATCCATCGCCGATCTCAAAGGTAAGACCGTTGCTGTTGAGGAAGGCGTCGTGGACGACTACCTCCTCAGCCTTGCCCTCAAGGATGCTGGCCTTAGCCGCGACGACGTGGTGATCAAAGGCATGCCCACCGATCAGGCAGCCACTGCCTTCGCGGCCGGTCAGGTGGATGCCGTTGGGGCCTTCCCTCCTTACACCGGCACCGCGATGCAGCGTGAAGGCGCTCAGGTGATCGCCAGCTCTAAGGAATACCCCGGTGCAATTCCTGATCTGCTCACCGTCAGCGGTGATCTGATCAAGGACCGTCCCGATGATGTGCAGAAGATCGTGAAGACCTGGTGGGACGTTCGCGAGTTCATGGAGAAGAACCCCGAAAAATCCGAGGCGATCATGGCCAAGCGTGCCGGCATTCCCACCGAGGAATACGAGCAGTACAAGGACGGCACCCGCTTCTTCTCCATCGAGGAGAACCTCGAGGCCTTCAGCGATGGTGAGGGTATGAAGTTCATGCCATTCGCCGCTGACTCGATGGCCGACTTCATGGTTTCAGTGGGCTTCATCCCTGAGAAACCAGACATGAGCAAGCTGTTTGACGACAGCTTCATCAAGAAGGTCGCCGCCTCCTGATGACTGCCACGGCCGCCGCTGCCAGCAAGGGGAGAAGCACTGGTCTTCTCTCCCTCCTCACCCTTGGTGCCATGCCATCCAAGGCAGTGCGTGGCGGTCTGCAGGTGGCATCACTGCTGGTGCCCCTCCTGCTCTGGACCGCCATCGCCTCCCTTGGCCTGGTGGATGAAAAGTTCCTGCCCTCACCGCAGGCAGTGTTCCGCTCCCTGGCCTCCATGGCCGAGAGCGGAATCCTTTTTCAAGACATCGTCGCCAGCACCGGCCGTGTGTTCGGAGGATTTCTTTTGGCCACACTTCTGGCGGTACCGATCGGCATCTGCATGGGGGTGTACCCGGCGATCTGCGCCATCTGCGAGCCGCTGATCGCCATGCTGCGTTACATGCCTGCAGCGGCCTTCATCCCTCTGCTGATCATCTACCTGGGCATCGGCGAGGAGCCGAAAATCGCTCTGATTTTTCTCGGCACCATTTACTTCAACATCCTGATGGTGATGGATGCGGTGAAGTTCGTTCCGAAGGAACTCATTGAAACCACCCTCACCCTGGGTGGTCGCAGTCGGCAGGTGCTGGTGCAAGTTGTTGCCCGCTACAGCCTGCCCAGCATCATCGACACATTGCGAATCAACATCGCAACCTCCTGGAACCTCGTTGTGGTGGCTGAGCTAGTGGCCGCGGAAGTGGGCCTCGGCAAACGCATACAGCTCGCTCAGCGCTTTTTCCGTACCGATCAGATTTTCGCCGAGTTGATCGTCCTTGGCTTGATCGGCTTCGCCATCGACATGGGATTCCGGCTGTTGCTGCGTCTCAGCTGCAAATGGGCGGTGTGAGCCATGGAACTGATCGTTAACAACCTCAGCAAGCGTTTCGGGGAGAAATTGATCCTTGATCACTTGTCGTTCTCCATGCAATCCGGAGACTTCATGGCCCTGGTGGGCAGCTCTGGGTCTGGGAAGAGCACGATTCTGCGGCTGATCGCTGGTCTGGATCACCCGAGTAGCGGCAACATCGCTGTCGATGGCACACCCGTATCCGGCCCTGGGCCAGACAGGGGCATGGTGTTTCAGAAATACAGCCTCTATCCCTGGCTGAACGCCGCTGAGAACGTTGCCTTCGGGATGCGACTCCAGCGGATGAAAGCAGCAGAGATCAAGGAGCGAACCGCCTATTTCCTCGAAGTGGTTGGGCTCAGTGACGCCGCCACAAAATTGCCGCGCGAACTGTCGGGGGGAATGCAGCAGCGGGTAGCCATCGCGCGGGCCCTCGCCACCAACCCCAGCATCCTGCTGCTGGACGAACCCTTCGGTGCTCTGGATTTACAGATCCGTGAATCGATGCAGGACTTCCTTCTCAAGCTCTGGCAACGAACAGGTTTGACAGTTCTGCTGATTACCCACGACGTGGAAGAAGCTTTGGTGTTGGCCCAGCGCGTTCATGTTCTTGCCCCCAATCCAGGGCGAATCATCCGCTCCCTCGATGTTGATCTCGATAAAACCGATCTTGATCAGCTGCGCCTAAGCAGCGACTTCCTCTCAATGCGTCGGACCCTCTCCGCCACGATGCGAGAGCTGGAGCCGGCACTGTCCTGAGTGAAACCGTGTTGAATCAGCCGTTCCTTCCAGCATCGCTGTACCGCGGCGTCGCGATGCACCAATGGGACAGCCACACCTACGCCAACTATTACTGGCATCCAGTTGCAGGTATCGGCTACCTCCATCCAGGAGAGGTACTGGAAGTCACCATCCTGGATCAGCCACTTCTGCTCACTTGGCCTAAAGGTGAACAGCCCCGTGCTTTTCGCAACCGATGTCCCCATCGCGGTGTTGCATTCCGGCCAGGGGCCGAAACAGGGCAGCCCTGTCGGCGCCTAATCTGCCCTTATCACGGCTGGACCTACAACCTGCGCGGGGAACTGCTGGCGGCGGCACGAGAAGCAGAATTTGAGCAGAACTTTGACCGGCAGGAATGGGGGTTGCAAGAGCTTGCCTGCCGCATTGATGGCCCACTGATCTGGATCGCTTTGAGCGACCAGGCCCTAACGCTCGAGGAGCAGCTGCAGCTGATTCATACCGAAGCCGGAGGCGCCTGGAACTCTGCATCCGATCTGTTGCGGCAGAGCCGAAGCAACCTGGCCTGCAATTGGAAGATCGCCAACGACAACACACTTGACGACTACCACGTCGCCATTGCCCATCCGACAACGCTGCACCGCGAACAAGGGCCAGTGCGGGATTATCGCCATCGCTTCAGCCGCCACAACAACCTTCTGGAAACTCCTCACCCAGACGGTGGACGCTTCCTTACCTTCGGGCTGCCGCCATGGAGCCATCTTCTGGTCTGGCCAGACGGACGGTTGGCGTTTCTGGAATTTATGCCCGATCGAGCCGATCGCTGCACGATGCAATTGCGCTTGTTCGCAACCAGCGACGCCATGGATTCAGCCTCAGCCGACGCTTGGCTGAGGGAAATGCTCACCTTTCTGGAAGAAGACAAGGCTTTGGTTGAATCAGCACAGCAGGGATATCAAGACGATTTCAAGCCAGGGCCACCGCATCGGCTGGAACGAAGGATCCTGCACTGGCAGGGTCTCTACCGAGAACGGTTGGGATCAGCAGGAATCAGCATTGTGGATCGCAGCCAGGAGGCCATCTCTGCATTGAGGAGCTGAACATCCGCAAGAGGTTCAGCTGTGAATGGATGAAGCGGCATATAGCCATCGGGGCCGAACTCTGGCGTCATCGTGATCGGCTGTTCGGGCCTTGCGCTCCTATCAAGGAACAACTGCCAACAGCGGCGATGACTCTCGAGGGCCTCGGCCCATTCCGGTGCGAAAGGGTGGCTGACTGAGGGCCCCTGAGCATGGCCGATGCGGGCATGGATGTGATCAACCCGAGCGGCCATCGCTTGAATGGGGGGCAGCTCAGGCGACATCATCCGTTCCGATACCGCACACCAGTGACTCAGATCCGCTGTGAGCCGAAGGCGTGGATGGCGGGCCAGCCAGGCCGGCATGCGCCAGGGGTCGAACAGAGAACGACTGCGATGCGTCTCGAGCGTCACCGGAATGGAACAGGAATCGATCTGATCCAGAACGCTGTCAAGAAAGCGATGCTGCTCGACCTCATCCCAGCTGTCGCTGCCGGTGATCAGAGTGATCTTGAGAGGGGCCAGCCCCATGGCCCGCTCCAAGCCGCGCTGAATTTGATCAAGATGCTGTGATGGAGAGCCATTGAGATCGGGGGTGTAATCCCCCCCGGTAACAATTTCAAGAATCAGATGCTGTTTTGCATCCGAGACGCAGCGTCGGATCGCTTCTGGATTAAGGGCCTCGAGACAGGGGTGGTCGAGATTGACTTCTAAGCCATCAAACCGATCGCTTTCCGCCGATGAACATGCCTGTTCCAGGGACGCCGTCCAGCCCCACAGTGTTTTGAACAGCAGCAACCTTGAGCTGCTCAATGGATCTCTGTAAACACCTGCGGCTGGATACCGAGATAAACCGCTTCGCGGAAGAGAGCCCGCTTGGCCTTGGCATCACGGTTCTGTTCTGCCAACCGGAAGCGCTCACGCAAGGATGCGATCAACGAGGTCTGACGTGGGTTGCCCGGAGCGCCGGGAACAGAGCTGGTCACCACCAGAGCACGATTTCGGCCTCAGTATGAAGGGGCATCACCCAAAGGTGTTGCCATTCCACCCCCAACAGCTCGCCTGCACATCTTCAAAACCGATGTACACCCGGTTGGAAGGGATTCCTGTGCGTGCCTGGATCAGTTCACAGAACGCAGCTGTCATCGCTGGTGGACGAAGGGCACCGATCGATTTCACCTCCACGTAGGCACAGGGCTCGTGGCTGCCGGCGAAGGTCATCGGCACGCCTGTCTCCAGGAGCGTCATCACGTAGGCCTCCGGCTTGCCCGTCTGGTTGGCCAACTCGTAGGAAAGCTCCTGCAGCAAAGCCGATCCATCCTTCAGCGCCGGCAGCGATGTGCGCACGTTGATGAGGGGCATTGCGGCAAGAAAGCTAGACAAAGCTTGGCACTCTCCAACAGCCAGTGCCAAGCATGACTAGCGATCAACCTCAAACATTTCCAAAAGGAAAGATCATCAATCTGAACAGCGTGCCTCAAAAGAAAGCTCGTAAGTTCACTAACAAAGTGATCAGTGCCATGATCCTTCTTCATATCTTTGGTCTGGGAGATGTTCTGCGACGTTTTGAACTCGAGCAGATCACAGGTCTGAAATTGATGGGCTTTAGGCCACTCAGCCTCGACGAGTTGATGCATTGGTCACAACACATTGCCGATCAACAAAACTGGGATGTTGATTCGATTCGGCAAGATGTCATAAGCATTTGGCTTGATCAAGCGGAAGACATCTCCTGCTGGAGACAGCGACTGGATCGGGCGCCGGCCGAAGTGGAACTGCTGGCAGGCATTGGCGATCAGAACACATGGAGAGATCATTGGGAAGGCATGCTGCGCCAAACACCGCGTGCCGGCTGGCAATAACGAGCAAATTCAATGACAATCTGCCCACCGATCAGCGGCCGCGAACAGGACGTTGCGGCCTTGATGCTGAAGCCACGTCAGGCCTGGTCAACCAGCCCGATCAAGTTTGAGCAACTTCGTTCGGGATTTGCCTGTGCTCTGCACATGCACCAACCGACGGTGCCAGCGGGAGCGGGCAACACATTGATTTCCCATCTTCAGTACATGCTGGATCACCCCAACGAAGGTGATAACCACAACGCTGAACCCTTCGCGCATTGCTACCGCCGTCTTGCCGAGCTCCTGCCAGAACTGATCAACGAGGGCTGCGCCCCAAGAATCATGCTCGACTATTCCGGCAATCTGCTGTGGGGAATCGAACAGATGGGGCGTCGCGATATCGGCGACGCACTTCATTACTTGGCCTGTGATCCCCTGATGCAGGAGCACGTGGAATGGCTTGGAACGTTTTGGAGTCATGCCGTTGCCCCATCAACACCGATCCCAGACCTGAAACTGCAGATCAGCGCCTGGCAACAGCAGTTCGAGGCCTGTTTCGGCAGAGCAGCATTGGAACGCGTCAAGGGATTTTCCCCACCGGAGATGGCACTACCGAACCATCCCGACACCTTGTTCGAATTTGTCAAAGCCCTGAAAGATGCCGGATATCAGTGGCTCTTGGTCCAGGAGCACAGCGTCGAGCGCATCGACGGCAGCCCACTGCAGCGCGACCAGTGCTTTGTTCCCAATCGGCTTGTTGCCAGGAACAGCAAAGGCGAGGAAACCTGCATCACGGCGCTCATCAAGACCCAGGGCTCAGACACCAAGCTGGTGGGGCAAATGCAGCCTTATTACGAGGCGCTGGGCTGCGACCGCCAACAGCTCGGCGAGGTCGATGTGCCATCGCTCGTCAGCCAGATTGCCGATGGAGAAAACGGGGGCGTGATGATGAATGAATTCCCTGAGGCGTTCCGTCAGGCCAATCGCCAAATCCGTGACAACCCCAATGGCACCGTTGCCATCAACGGCAGTGAATACATCGAAGCCCTTGAGCGGAGCGGGGTGAATCCCAGCCACTTCCCGACCATTCAGGCTGTTCAGCAACACCGCCTCTGGAGAGAGGCCGGGGACAACGCCACTGCAGACGGTATTCAGAGCGCGATCAACAGGCTGAGTGCCGCCGATGCCGGCTTCAACATGGAGGGTGCGTCTTGGACCAACAACCTCAGCTGGGTGGAGGGTTACGCCAATGTGCTGGGCCCCATGAATCAACTGAGTGCTCAGTTTCATGCGCTGTTTGATCAAACAGTCGACAGAGACTCCTCGATCACCTGCACGCAGGCCTATCAAGAGTCGCTACTCCATGTACTGCTGCTGGAAACCAGCTGTTTTCGGTACTGGGGGCAAGGCGCTTGGACCGATTACGCCCACGAGATCCATCGCCGCGGAAACGAACGCCTCAGTCAGGAGGATTGTTCCAAGCTGTGCAGCTAAGCGGCCAAAGCCGTGAACCAAAAACTGAGAAACGCTTTACAGAGCGTTACATGCGTGTAACGTGGGTGCAGTAGCAGGTCAAGCCATGGGCGACTACACGACGGCGATCATCGCCATGGTTGGCATTGGTGTTGTGCTCACCGCAGCTGTCGTGTTCGCCTTGATGCAACCCAGCGACCTCCCCCCTATCGACGAGAACCGCAACTAATCATGGGGATCGCGACTGAGCTTTTGATGGCTATTACTGAAATCGGGATCGCACTTTTGGTCGCGATGTCTCTTCCTGTCGCCGAGTCACCGAACTGATACTCAGGCGACACCTTTCAAGCGAAACTCAAGGTAAATCGAGGCTGCATCCCTCTCTCGATCAAGTTCGACTAAATCGCTGCATCTTGATTGCATCCAGCCATCTGTCTCTCCCCAGATTTCAAGCCGATAACGTCGTTCGAGATTTTGTCCGGATCCTTCCATTGCTTCACTACGAGCTTCCCTAAAACGTAGTGAATTGATGATGACATTGTTTTGGATGTCAACGTTTACCCACCGAGGTGTTTCAGAGTTGATGCCCAGGAGCCAAAGAACTCGGCACGTTGAGTAAGTCTTGTTCAAGATCACGCAGCAGAAGCGCCAGCCCCACCCCCATCAGTGCGAGAGCAGCACCTCGCTCCTGATCGCCAGCAGCCTCAACGGATCGAGCGAGCTCAAGATGTTGCGACCAGGAAAAGTGCATGAAAACCATCAATCAATCCCATCCTGAGAAATAACCAGACGAGACAGACCAAAAAGCGACAACAGGCAATGCTCTGTCATCAAAACCATGTATGCAGCAGAACACATCCGACCTGAAACGTACCTGTTGTTACGACGACGCAGGAGCAGAGCGATACTTTGAGCCCAACTTGCCGACGTCACCATGGAGCCCATTGCTCTGACACTTGGCCAACAGTTCGACTTGGAACAGCGGACTCGAGACATCAGCACGATCACAGATGTCAAAGAGCTTCAGGAGATGAGCAAAGACCTGCTCTTGGCATGGCAGAAGGAGATCGCACGCTCACGGGCGGCAGCCAGCTCACAACGCAAATAACGTTTGATTAAAGTTGTCGCACTTCTTGGGTGAGCTGTGAACCTAAGTCTGACTCAGCAATTCGAAGCTGAATCGATCAAGCGATCCATCGATGACACCAATGACCTGGAAACGTTGAAAACCCTTGCCAGAGAACTTGCCGATCTTTATGTGCGACAGAGAGCAGCAACAGCATGGGTGATTGCTGAGCGTTAGCCGCTACACCCTGCTGTCTTTGCGCCAGCGTCGTTCCAAGCGCTGACGGGCTTCATCAACAGTTTGTTGATTGAAAGGGGCAGCTTTCTTGCGGTAGGGACGCGTTATCGACCAAAACTTGACGGCAGAAGCAAACGCCACAACCAACCAGGCCAGCACAATCCAGCTTGGATTCGACATCGTCTCCATCGCATCATCACCATGATGGCGAAGCTGGTGCCCATCAGCTCTGTCGGACCTCCAACCAGCACAAACGTGGATCCTGAAGCTCGTCAACTCGTGATCAGCCAGCTTGTGGTGATTGCAATGCCGGTAGGAACCCTGTTCGGGGTCTGGCTTTGGATGCTCAACTGGAGCGGTCGTTCCCGCAGAGACCAGTGACCTTTCTTGCCGGCCTACTGGCTCCAATCCTGATGTTGTTCCATCTCATCGGCCCCGTTCCTGCCGATTTGGGAGTCAGCAACGGTGAGCTCCGTGCTTGCAAGACGACCGCTCACTGCGCAAGGGAAGTCTGGGCGAGCTCCGATCCAACCGCAGATTTCAACAAGCTGAACACGCTGGTTCGGCAGAGGCCCCGAATGGTTGTCGTCAACGAGAGGGAGGCTTACTTCCATGCGGAGGCAAGCAGCGCATTCTTCGGCTTCATTGACGACCTAGAAGTATTCGCAGACGAGGACAAGAGCCAGATTCAGGCACGCTCCGAGTCTCGGATTGGTGACTCTGACCTTGGTGTGAATACCGCAAGGATTTCGGAGCTGCGGTCGGCCCTAGAGCGCTGAAGGATCCTCACACCTTGGCTCGACGCATATTGCGCACATCCAAGATCAACTCCTTAATCCCCGCCACGAATCCGACAGCAGCTATCACCACAATGCCTGCGACTAGCACAGTTTCCAAAAGCGCGCGAGGGTCAAACCAATCAGACACGGCATGAACCAATGATCTGAACTCGTATTAGCCAGACCCCGATAAAATGCCACGACGTGGCGCGATCGAACAACACAAAACGTCAGACATGCACGACATCATCTGCCCCAACTGCAACACAGCCTTCAAGGTGGATGAAGCCGGCTATGCCGACATCCTGAAACAGGTCAGAGATAGAGACTTTGAACAACAACTAAATAAACGACTTGCACTGGCGGAACAGGACAAGCGCAATGCCATCGAATTGGCCATTGCCAAAAAAGACACAGAAATGCAGACGCTTGAAGCCCGACTAAAGCAAAATGCGATGCATCAAGAATTAGCGATTAAAGATGCTGTCAATAAAGCCGAGAAGCAGCGAGATCGCATCGCCGCCGAACTACAGCAAATGCGTGAACAACAGGCGACACAGCAACGCCTCGCAGAGACCAGATTCGCCAAAGAGATGCAGGCTGTGACGCTTCAGAAAGATAGTGAGCTTCGTGATTTGCAGGCACAGCTGAATGCCGGTTCGATGCAACAGCAGCTAGCAGTGAATGAAGCGGTGAGCACGGTTGAAAAGCAACGAGATGCTCTCCAAAGCGCTTTAAACGAAACAGAGCTGAAGCATCAACTGGAATCACAATCGCTCAAGGAACGCTATGAAACCCAGCTCTGTGACCGAGATCAAGCCATAGAACGACTGCGCGACATGAAAGCGCGACTCTCCACCAAAATGGTGGGAGAAACCCTTGAACAGCACTGCGAAACCGAATTCAACCGCATTCGTGCTGCTGCTTTCCCGAAGGCCTACTTCGAAAAAGACAACGATGCCCGCAGTGGTAGCAAAGGCGATTATATCTTCCGCGACCAAGACGAACTCAACAATGAAATCATATCAATTATGTTTGAGATGAAAAACGAAGCCGACACAACAGCCACCAAGAAGAAAAACGAGGACTTTCTAAAAGAGCTCGATAAAGATAGAAATGAAAAGAACTGCGAGTATGCAGTTCTTGTATCGCTCCTCGAGCCCGAAAATGAGTTGTATAATTCAGGAATCGTTGATGTTTCTCATCGCTATACAAAAACCTATATCATTCGGCCACAGTTTTTTATTCCATTTATCACATTGCTGCGCAATGCTGCCCTGAAATCGCTTGAGTACAAAGCAGAGCTTGCTCTTGTAAAATCTCAGAATATTGATGTAACTAACTTCGAGAACGATCTCGAAACCTTCAAAACGGCATTCTCACGAAACTACGACCTTGCCTCGAGACGCTTCCAAACCGCGATTGATGAAATCGATAAATCCATTGATCATCTCCAAAAAACCAAGGATTCGCTGATGGGAGCTGATCGAAATCTTCGCCTCGCCAATGACAAAGCGCAGGATGTCACCGTTAAAAAGTTGACCCGCAGAAATCCAACGATGGCAGCCAAGTTTGCCGATTTAGACAATTCAGCTGACCAACAATCCGCCTAAACGATGCCTTCCAGCCCACGCGACCGCATTGGCGAGGTTTACGGCAAGCTCACTGTCGTGCGCGCTTCCGAACGTCGAACCAAAGCAGGGAACGTTTACTGGTGGTGCCGCTGCAGCTGTGGAGCGGAGCGAGAGGTACCCAGCGACAAATTGTCGCTCAACACAGCGCGTCGCAAACCCACCGTGAACGCTTGCGAGCGTTGTGCGAGAGAACTCCAGATTGAAGGGGTTTATCGCAAAAACGATCGTGAGGAAAAAGAACGCCGCCAAGCAGCTGTTGAGGCCAGATCGAAATTGGCAGGACAAGTTCCCGAGCGCTGGCTGAAGCTGCCCCTCACTGATGCTCATGCTCGAGAGCAAGGGAAAAAACTCTTTTTTCGCGGAACCACGTGCCTTCGTGGACACTTGGCGCCTTATCGCATCAACGGCGGGTGCTTGGCTTGTTCTGGTCAGACGCCATCTGCGGCAAGTTCGCCATCAACCAGGCCCACAGGGTCATGATCGCGGCACCGAATGCCAATAATGCTAGTAGTTTGGATTCCATTTAAAGAAAGTCGAAATCGTCTTCAGAGTCACCGGAAAATGCATTCATAACGAGTGCAGAAAAAGGGACAAATACGGCTGCAAGCACAAGTATTTCCACGGGCTTAAGAGAGTTCGATCTAACGTAACTGGATTTACTTTACAAAAAGTCATCAGCGTTACCGTTCCGCTGGGGTGAGTTCAAATACTCAATTCTCTGCCGTCATAGGCATTTCACTCTGTTGTCAGCCGTGAGGGCCGAATCAGACTGAGCTGAGTCGCAAGACGAAGATGCCAAAGATGCTTAGAGCCGCCTCGGAAAGAATCCGCAGCCTGCTGAAGCCGCCGGTTCAACAGAGCATTTCCGAAGACCGGCTCCGCAATGATCGGCAGAGCTACTTCGCCATGACCAGAGCCCTGATCGATGCCCAGCTCGAATGGCGTGATCCTGAACTCACCTCACGCTTGTGGCAAGAGGTGGTCGACCGTGACATGGATCGTGGTCGCATCCTTCAACTCCTCTTCAGCGGTGAGGCACCCCATGACGACGAAGCTCTACAAAGGTCTGACATGGCCTATCTCCAGCTGATCGATCCCAAAGATCCCTGAAGGAGCCTTCCTTCAAATCTCAAACACGGTCCCCAGAAGCATGGCGGGATGGGTGGACTCTCCTGCTGTGCTGCGTTCGAGTTGAACCGCCATGACGCAATGGGCAAGGAATCGAACTGCCGATAGAACAGCCAGGCCAATGCACAGGGGGCAGTGCGTGATGCTCAAGACGAAGACCTGCTGAAGGTGATGGACCTATCCCAAAGCAGAAGCGTGGAAGCGCCACCATCTCTTCAACAAGCGTCACGCAAAAGAATGCAGGCAGCAAAGCAGTTCATAGGTCTTAAAGCCCAAGCGGGGCATCAGACCGTTGAGCCACTGCTGAATTGCTGAGCGAGTTTCGAGCTGATCTCGCCAAGGCTTGTCACGCCAGTCAGGGGGGGGGGTGGCTGTTAAAGTCGATGTTTATTGCTCTCTTTCGGGGAACGGATGAGTCAGGTCACAGTCGGCGAGAACGAAGGTATTGAATCCGCGTTGCGTCGCTTCAAACGCTCCGTCGCCAAAGCCGGCATCTTTTCTGATCTGCGTCGGATCCGTCACCACGAAACCCCCGTTGAGAAGTACAAGCGCAAGCTGAAGCAACGCTCCCGCAACCGCCGCCGCTGATCCGGCAACGTCGATTCGACAAAACGGGCCCCAGGGCCCGTTTTTTATGAGCCATCAATTGCCCTTAACAGACACCGCCGAGGGAATCGGTTTCACCAGAAACGTCCAGGGCTTGTGTACTGCTTGAACCGCACGTCTCGTATGGGCGGAATGTCACGGTACGTCTCTGTTTTCGCCAGACTTAATCAACGCTTTAGACCAACAAAAACCACCCGATGGTGATGTTCAACCCATTTTGTCCCATCAGTGCAGCAAAAATTGCCGGCCTGAAGGCCACCATCATCTTGCTGTTGGTGTTGCTGATGAAGTCAAAACTGCTTCGAATCAAAATGTCTCTTCTGGGCTCTTTTCTGGGATTCGCCATATTGATGGGCTTCCTGTTGAGCACTGGAGTTTTGACAGTGATCAGCGGCGGAGCCATTGCCTACGCCGCCATGCAGAACCGGAGCAACTGAGTCATGCGTAACCGTCTTCCCATCTTCAGTGGTCTTGCTCTGGCAACACTCGGTGTTTCAGGCCTGGCCGGTGGAGGTCTGCTTTGGAATTTTCAGGGTCGCACTTTGGGACTCGGCAGCACCGTGACATCGTTGGTGTTTTTGGGGATCAGCTTTGTATTGCTGAGACCTGAACCGCGAGACCTACCCGTTGCAGCCAGCGAAGACATCCAGCCGCTCAAAGTCAGAGCACCTCAGGCTTCAGTCCTCGGCTTGATCCTCGCCACCATCGGAACCCTTGGCATGGCTGGTTCAGGGCTGCTTTGGAATTTTCAGGGCCTGGCGTTTGGACTCACTGGCACGCTGACTGCCGCAGTCGCTCTTCTGCTGAGTCTTGTCTTTCTCTGGCCCCTCGGCTCAACCAAACTGACCGGACAAGGTGACACCTCGTCTGTTGAAATCAAGCCAATCAAGGTGGAAGCGGTTTCGCAAAACCCAACACCCACACCGACCACTGCTGAAGCCATTGCCGAAGTGTTGGCAGCTGAACAGAAAGAGCTTTCAGAACCGACACTCGTGAATTATGCCCCACTGCATCTTCTTCCAGGGCAACGTTTATCAACACGTGCCAGACGCGGAGGAAGTTCTCTTGGTCGTTATCGTTCGATGGCTAAAGACCTTTTCCGGAGCTGACGTCTCTCCAGACATTGCGGAGCTGGCGATGCCAAGGAGTGATGTTGACATCACGTCGATGTTCTCTCTTTAACGATCCATCAACACTGAATCCAGCTTCTTCCATGTCTCGTCGGAGACGTCGGGTAATTGGGATAAGCAAAATTGACAGAACTAACGCCGCAAGCAACAAAAAAGGAAGTAGCGAAAGCAGCCAAATAGTGCTCACCAGAATGATCGTTGCGGCAAGGCCGGTTTTCAGCCAACGAGGCATGTTTATTCCCCGTTGGCCAGGCAGCTGTTTCATGTTTCAGGGTGTTCACTCAGTTGGTAAAAAATCCTCTCAAGTTCACGGCGAAAAGCCGTGGAACTGAGTGGTTCCCCTAAGCGTCTGCGACGTCTTTGTCTCAGCATGACTCCAATCCAACTGATCTGCAGTGCAATCAGCAGAGAGGAGATGATCAGAAAGGGTGTCGCGAAATCATTCCACTCCATCCTTGCTCAATAACTGGATTGAGGCAGGGTGAAGCCAGACTGCATATGTCCAAAGTCCAGCAGCACGTAAGTCAGCCAGATCAATACTGCAGCGACACCAGCGCCGGCAGCAACCTTGGCCAATGAACGACCAATCATCTCCAACAGACTGACCTCTTTCATCGCGTTGAACCAACTCTTTCGATTCTGACGCCTCTTCACCCCAAACCGTAGCCAGCCAACAAAAAGCCCCGCAAGGCGGGGCTAAGTCAAACGATCAAACGAGGTGTTCAGCGTCCGGCAACTGCTTCTTCAAGAACACCGCTCTTGGAGAAGCCTTCATTCAGCTCAGCAGAAAACTCCATGTCTGGCTCGAGACGACGAGCAATGAGCTCATCAATGGAGAACACACCAGGGCCACAGGCCAACACGGCAACAGCTGCCGCGAAGTACAGCCCGAGGAGCTCGAGGAGATAGATGTTGAAGCCAGCTGTGACGATGGCGTGATAGATGGCGACGGAGATGGTTCCTGCAACCGCCAATGCCCCCATCCGCGTCAACAATCCTGTGATCAGCAACCAGCTTCCGATCACCTCCGAGAACGCAGCGACGTAGGAGAGCAAGATCGGAAAGGGCAGATGCAACGGACGAACGAATGCATCGGCAAAATTTTCGATATTGGCGAGCTTCTCGTAGCCGTGGTGAATCAGCAGAGCCCCCGTGAACACCCGGAGGACAAGCAGACCAAGGTCGCCTGCAATGGGACGGGAAAGAATGGCGCGAATCACTGCAGAGCTAATCGTCTACACACAACTTAAATAAGTTGTGTGTTGCAGTGCGGGCCCGCGCCAAGGGACGAGCCACTGATGAGTACTTCTACTCAGCTCGCCTGGGCGACTCAGTCGTCATAGACCAGGCACTCAGGCTCATCGGGATTCTGCTCACAGAACAGTTCCAGGGGAGAGGGGTCATGGGGATCATCGGGGAATTCCTTTTTGTGATCCAACAACCACTGCAGCTCTTCCGTGAGATGACGCACTTTGCCGTCGTTGTGATCAGACAGGGCCTTGAGGAACTCCTCTTGATCCTTCTGAATGTGCTCGTCAATCGTTTTCATGACTTGGTCCGTCATCTGGCTGACATTGGGTTGTTAGCGAAGACGACCCATTTCGATCAGTCGGTAGATCTACCTTTGTGGTCGAAAGCACACAACAGATCCTCCCAAGAACCCATCACGTCCTGTGACATCGCGGTAGCCATCTGACGCTCCCCGAAGGAAAGTCAGGGAGGCTGATCATCCAGTGCATGCCGTTTTCCGATCGCAGTGTTCTGACAGGAGTTCTTGTCTTTGCCATAGGGGTTGTTCTCGGCATCGGGATTGGTTCGGCTAGCGCCGTATCGGCCCTTACGCAGGGGGCACCCGATGTTCTCCAGACATGGTCGGGTGTTGTGGCACTCCCTTGAAGGCTTGACTCCGCATCGTTTCCCGCCTATCAGATGCTGAAATCGGGTGAGCTGCGCGATGTTGTCACATGACCGAATGATTTTCAGTCGTGAAAAAAGAACAATTCGGCAATTGCTTAATCGACTGCAGCGGATTTTGTTTGGCTAGCTAGCGCGTTCCAATACTGATATTGCCAACACCAATCAAATGTTCGAGTCGCGCTGTGAGCTTCAACTCAGTGCGATCAAAGCCATCCTGATTGCCCGAAACGTAAGCAAGCTCTTCGGTGGTGATCACCTGGTGGGTGACAGCATCAAGGTAAATCTGAACCAGGGACATCCTCAACGTCACCATTCGAAGGCCATCCTGGCAACACTGGAGTGCAAACGGCGAATCGGGCCGCGAACGACAGAACTATGGATCGGCAGACCATTCAGAACCTGATCAAGCAATGCAGCGTGGGACTGTTTGATCTGGCCTGTGCCGTCAGCGGACATCCAAGCTGGGATCTGAGCCTGCCTGTCGGAGTGATCGATGCAAGACGCACCAAACCGAAACTGATCGTGAGTGCAATCGGCACGATCAACTCGACGTTGAAGGCCTCATCCACCATTGCTCACCCTTTGATGGTGCAGCTGTTCGAGCGTTTTGAAGACGTGGGCTTGGAACAAGCTCTCACCGAAATGAAGAACGGAGAGGAGGGAGAGGCTTTCGCAGAGGTTTGGCAGGCTTACAGGGATGAACGCCGTAGCGGTGATGCCCCAATGTGGAGCATCGAAGACGCCACGGCCTTCGTCGTGCAGTCTCGTGAGGCCCACGCTGACCGAGAGGTGGCCTGCGTCGCCGTTCTCCCTGGGGAGCCCCATCGCATCATCACGTTTTCGGTGCCCATTGCCTTCCTGACACGAGATTGAACAGGCCTATCGCGATGCGCCAAGCCAAGCAGGCATGAGTGTTTCCGAACTGCTAACCCAAATCGCCCTCTTGGGTATTGCCATTGGAGCCAATGGCCTATCAGCACTAGCGGGCGGTGGCGCTGGACTGGTTCAACTCCCAGCGCTCATCCTTCTTGGCCTTCCATTTGCCATGGCACTGGCCACTCATAAGGTTGCCAGCGTTGCTCTGGGACTCGGAGCGACGGGGCGTCACTGGCGAGCCAGCAGCCTTGACCTCAAACGCTCTGCAGTGGTGCTCGGTGCCGGTTTACCGGGGGTCTGCTTGGGCGCCAGCATGGTTCTTGCCCTGCCAGATCAAGCGGCCACCGCAAGCCTCGGTCTGCTGACGCTGGGGCTGGGGGTTTACTCGGCGCGGAAACCAGATCTGGGAACGATGGACGAGCCCCGCCCCCTGACTGCCAGCACCGTCGGAGTCGGAGCCTGCGGACTGTTCATTATTGGAATCCTCAACGGTTCGCTGACCTCCGGGACAGGTTTGTTTGTCACCCTTTGGCTGGTGCGCTGGTTCGGACTGAGCTACGCGAGAGCCGTAGCCCACACGCTGGTTTTGGTGGGGTTGGGATGGAATGGGATGGGAGCGCTGGTGCTGGGTTTGAGCGGAGAGATCCGCTGGGACTGGCTGCCAGCACTGGTTCTCGGGTCACTCATCGGAGGCTTTCTGGGCGCCCACTACTCACTTGTGAAAGGTAGTCGTCTGGTCAAACGATCCTTCGAAATCTTGGCGCTGCTGATGGGGGGATCTCTTCTAATCCGCTGTCTCTGAATCGGAGCCCTCAAGGAAACGCCCAGAGAATCGCGTTGCCAGTACCACCGTTGCAGCCCCGTAGGCAATGAACGTCACCGCCTGACCAGCACTGGCTGTTTCATAGACCTCACCCGTCAGCAGCATCCAGTCCATCAGGGACGCCACAGTTCCCCAAATCACCACCCAGACGGACACATAAGCAACGCCACGAAAGGTCCGATCCACAAGCCCAGGGGTTAATCCTCTCAACGCTAAGGGAAGCTGGTTGAACAAGGAGGGCCGGCGGCTCCCGTAATGTCGGTGATTGATCCGATTGAGGGGATGCCGAAGAAACGCCGCAAGCTCAACAAGGACATGGAAGCGGAAATGGCCGCTGCCAAGCGAAAAATTGAGCTAGTGGGCGCGCTGATCAACGACATCCGGAATGAAGACATCCAGGCTGAGTACCTCGGCGCCTTCACGCAGATCCGAAGCGCCGTGGTGAATCTCATCGCTAAGTACACCACCGACGGATTCTGCGAAGAAACAGAAGGCCTGCTCGCGCTTTACAAGGGGCTGATCCAACAATTTGAAGAGGAGTACGAGCTCTGAAGCGGAGATCACGTCGGTCGTCATGGGAACAGGCACTGACGTAGCGCACCGTCTAAGTTCATCGACCTTTGTTCCAAGCCATGGCTCTTCGCCAGAACGACCCGCAGGTGTCACCACTGCGGCTGAAGATCACAGTTTTGATCGCCGGCTTCGGGCCACTGCTCGCCGTCGGCCTCTGGCTGCAGTCCAAAGGTTTTTTCAACTGACGCCATGCACCGTTTTCTCGCCACCGCTGGACTGCTGTCCCTCGGCATGCTCCCCAGCCTGAGCTGGGCCGAAACCGTCACGTTGACCCTGCGCAACGGCGACAGTCTTCACGGGGAACTGATTGAGCGGAACTCAGAGGATGGAACGACGGTGCTCAACCACCCCCAGTTGGGGCGGTTGGAACTCACCGCAGAACAACTCCGACCGGCCGAAACCAAGCCCCTCTGGACAAGCTCTGTGTCCGCGGGTCTGATCGGCAATGAGAAGGACGGCGACAGCTCCATGTCGATCAGCTTCACCGGAAAAACCCGCTACAAAGATGAACAGCAGAAGCTGTCGTTGAGTGGCAGTTTCAATGCAAGCAAGTCGAAGGATTCGGGGGAGGCACTCTCCATCGATACAGAGAAGGGATCTGCGGAACTCCGATACGACAAACCAATCGGATCCAACCTCGATTTGTTTGCTTTGAGCAGTTACCAGTACAACGGCACCAATGATTCCGGGGTGAACACCGTTCTGGGAAACATCGGTGTGGCTTTCCCACTGATGAAGTCAGAAACAACTGATTTCACCGTGTCCATCGGTCCTTCGGTGCAGTGGAGCGGAGGAGGCATCACCTGTCCCAGCGACACGTTTTGCGGCAACACCTACGGCGGCGCAACGCTCACCGCAGATCTCAGCTGGAAACCCTTGCCAACGCTGAAGTTTGGACTTCAAAACCAATTCACAACGGTCTGGGCGAACGAGATTCAACCAGGCAACACCCTTACCGCTGAGGTCCGTTACTACCCCGCCGTGAACAGCAAGTTGTTCACAACATTGCGGGTTCAATCGATTTACCAAAGCATGAGCACTCCACAGGTGAACAACACCATCACAGCTCAGGTGGGCGCCGACTTCTGATGACAACACCACCCATGCTTCAACCGCCGCTGGACGCAGAACAGATCCGTGCCCTGTTCACCAAGCCCTACGGAACACCCGGCCCCACAGCTGCACAATGGAAGGCTGTTTACGCCGACGACGTTCACTTCACCGATCCAACCCAGGAACGGCAGGGAATTGACGCTTACATCCTTGCCCAGGAAGGTCTGATGCAGCGCTGTGATGACGTTTTCCTGGAAACAGAAACGGTGGCGGTGAACGCAGAAACAGCGTTCGTTGAATGGCGCATGGGCCTAAAAATCAAAGGGATTGAATTCATCTATCCCGGCGCAACCCGACTCAGCTTCAATCCAGATGGAAAGATCGGGGATCATCGTGATTATTTCGATTTCGTCGGTCCCACATTCGCTCCTGTTCCTGTGATTGGTGGGCTGGTGCGATGGCTGTACAAACGGTTCGTTGCCTGAAGCAGCACAGCAGGGGCATCTGTTGATCGGTCCCCCCGGCAGTGGAAAGTCCACCCTCGCCGCGATCCTCGCTCCATTGCTCGGTGCAAGGGTGATCTCCAACGACGCGCTGAGGAAACAGCTTTGGGGGGACGCAAACGTTCAAGGTCCCTGGCCTGAACTCGAACCCCTCCTCCATGAAGCCATCGACAGCGCCCTGGCTGCTGGCGAGAACGTGCTTTTGGATGCCACCCATGCGCAACTCAGCTGGCGCCAACGGTTGATGCACAGAGATCTAGGGGTGAGGCGCCTGAAGTGGATCGGCTGGTGGCTACAGACACCGCTGGACCGCTGCCTTGTCTGGAACCGGTCCCGTGAACGAATGGTGCCAGAACAGGTGATTCATGCGATGCACCGAACGCTGACCAGCCGTGGTGATCGACCCGATAAGAGAGAGGGATTCTCAAGTTTGATTCGCCTCAATCCCGCCAGCTCAGACCACAAAGAACAGATCAATCGAGCACTTCAAACCATTCTTGGCCATGAAGAAAGGTAAGCAGGTCATGCACGCCCCTTTGAGTCCCATCAACGTGATTTGAACAGCATCAGTGCCATGACTCTCGGAGAACTGTTTCTGGAAGCCATGTCCACCGGCGTGATCACCAACGGTGAAATGGCGTGGGTGACCGACCGACAAGATCAATTCACGCGAACCGAGGAAGCCGTCGCGCAGCGACTCGGCCGACTCATCGACGAAGGCACGATTCAGCTGGGTTGCCGCATGCCGGTGGCCTGAGCAAAGGCAGTGCCCTGATGACGCGCATTTCCTGCCGCTACACCGGCGAACTGCACTGCTCAGCAGAACATGGGCCCTCAGGCGTGGCATTGCACACCGATGCACCGCCTGATCACGACGGACGTGGTGAAAGCTTTTCACCAACAGATTTGTTGGCCACCGCTCTTGGCACCTGCATCTTGACCGTGATGGGAATCACGGCCAAACGCCGAAATTGGACGGTTACTGATGCAGAAGCATCGGTGGAAAAAATCATGAGCCAATCGGGGCCCCGCAGGATCGAGACACTTCGGGTCAGCATCACCCTGCCGATAGGGCTGTCAGAGGAGCAGGTTCAGTTGTTCAAACGTGTTGTGAATGACTGCCCTGTGAAACGCAATCTTGAGCCATCCATGACGATTGATTTGATCTGGTGCTGATCATCCGCATCGATCCAAAGACGGGTTTAAAGCGGAGATAAGAAGAGCAAGAGGAGGAACGGTGAGACTTCACTTCATACCGATTCATATCTTCCGAGAGACTCCATCGGTGACCTTCTTTGATGCTGGGGTCCCTGGGAGCAATGGCACCGACGTGGTCGCCCACCATGGCGCCGCCACGTCCCCCCCCGATCAAGACAGCTCAGAGCAGTACTACGTCCACCGTCATCAGGTGGACAACAACCTGGTGTTGGAAGGGGCTCGGACCTTCACGCTGCTCAATCCAGCCTGGGACCACCCCCATCACATCATTCATTTGATCCGCGCGATGGGTGCTCTCCAAATCCCGATCGGAACCTACCACCGCTCAGTTTCCAGCATCGACGGCAGTCTGGTTCTGAACCAGTCCATGCGTGATCGCGAATTTGATTACAGAACGGAATTCATCCCCATACGACTTCAAGCACAAGAGGATCTCCGGAAAGCAAAAGCAACGGTTCCATGGATCTGGAGCTGGAAAGATGGGCACATCTGCAGAGATCACGGATCTCAGTGATGGTGTTTCCGTCGTCGTGAATGACGACGAATGCGCTTCACCAATCGGTCGCTGATGGCGTTATCCGCTGCACACTCCAGCTGATTCCAGCGCCATCCCAGCAAAGACAGCAATAAGACGATTGCAATTGCGATCAACCAACCCACGGTGACAACTCAGAGTGACAGCTCAGAGACAAAGACTGCTGGTCCAGAGTTCTTCCTCGTCACCGAGATGTGTCCGAACGCAAGTGGTCACGCACTCGCCATCATCCACCGAGCAGGTGGTGATGCACTCAAGGCATGCCTCAACTGAATCCCAGGTTCCAGCCTGCTGTTGCTCCATGGCGCTCTCAACCGACTGAAGGAGTTGTAGGTCGCCGCTGGATCTCTGTCACAGCTTCCATGAAGACGAGTGAAGGAGGCGGGTTTTAGCGCTGGCCGTCCTGATCGAGGCTGAACTCCAGCAATGCAGCCGTGAGCAAGGTCTTCATCGTCTGCAGTGCCTCCTGCTCCCTTGGATCCGGCCCCCCAGGCCATTTCTCGAGATGAAAGCTCACCGAGCGATGGAGCAGGCGAACAGCCTCGAGATCCAGATCGAACTGGAGCGTGGCGCGGAACTCACTCATATCCACATTCTCCCTAACGCCGGCTCACCATGGCCAAATCGTTGACAGCGAGAAACCTAGGGAGTAGTACACAATTACTACACTTATGTCTATGGAGTCCTTGAACGTACCCCTTGCTGGGACTTGGCCACCGATGGGCGCTGAGCAACTACGGCCCAGTCGATCCCTCATGGTGTGCCTTACCTGCCAGCACTTTCAGCACACCCTTGCCGAGGCAGGAGTCACTCAGCCGGTCTGCGCACGCCATCAACAATTGCTCCCCCAGGGAGCACACCTTGATCACCGCTGCCACCAGTGGATGCAGCGACTGGAGAAGGAGATCGGCTGGTGCCCAGAGGGTGCCTAATTCGCTTCAAATCCCCCACAGTGACAAACAAAAGCCCCCTCGTGAGAGGGGGCTTTCCGATTCAGTTGATCTGAATCGTTTGGTCTGTTCCAGAAGGAACAGGTTGATTCCAGATCAACCGATGGCAGGAGCCTGCAGAGCCACAGGAGTGGACTCAACAGCAGCCAG
Organism: Synechococcus sp. MU1611; assembly: GCF_020514255.1. NCBI lineage: Bacteria > Bacillati > Cyanobacteriota > Cyanophyceae > Synechococcales > Synechococcaceae > Synechococcus > Synechococcus sp. MU1611. Next base: position 37,542 of record NZ_VTLC01000007.1, read on the forward strand.
GTCGAGGGGGAAGTTGTGAGCGTTGCGCTCGTGCATCACTTCCATGCCGAGGCCGGCACGGTTGATCATGTCGGCCCAGGTGTTCAGGACACGGCCCTGACTATCCAGGATGGACTGGTTGAAGTTGAAACCGTTCAGGTTGAAGGCCATGGTTGACACGCCCATGGACGTGAACCAGATGCCGACAACAGGCCAAGCACCCAGGAAGAAGTGAAGGCTACGGCTGTTGTTGAAGGAGGCGTATTGGAAGATCAGGCGACCGAAGTAACCGTGGGCAGCCACGATGTTGTAGGTCTCTTCCTCTTGGCCAAACTTGTAGCCGTAGTTCTGGGACTCGCTCTCGGTGGTTTCACGCACCAGGGAGGAGGTCACCAGGGAGCCGTGCATGGCGGAGAACAAGCTGCCGCCGAAGACACCTGCGACGCCCAACATGTGGAAGGGGTGCATCAGGATGTTGTGCTCGGCCTGGAACACCAGCATGAAGTTGAAGGTGCCAGAGATACCAAGGGGCATGCCGTCAGAGAAGGAGCCCTGACCGAAGGGGTAGACCAGGAAAACGGCCATCGCGGCAGACAGCGGAGCGCTGTAAGCGACGCAGATCCAGGGGCGCATGCCTAGGCGGTAGGAGAGTTCCCACTGACGTCCCATGTAGGCGGAAATGCCGATGAGGAAGTGGAAGCAAACCAACTGATATGGGCCGCCGTTGTACAGCCACTCATCGAGGGAAGCAGCTTCCCAGATGGGGTAGAAGTGCAGGCCGATGGCGTTTGAAGAAGGAACAACAGCACCGGAGATGATGTTGTTGCCGTAGATCAGGGAGCCAGCGACAGGCTCACGGATGCCATCGATATCGACAGGGGGTGCTGCGATAAACGCAATGGTGAAGCAGATGGTGGCCGCCAAGAGGCAGGGAATCATCAGTACGCCGAACCAACCCACGTAAATGCGGTTGTTGGTGTCGGTAACCCACTGACAAAAGGCTTCCCAATTGCTCTGGCGTCCGCTGCGAATTGCGGTGGACATAGAAGAAAAGAAGACGAATGAACCTCTCCCCGGAAAAAAAGGGGATAGGTGGACCAAGCCTATGGACGGAACCTTCAGTTACATAAGATTTAAACAATCAGAATCAGGTCTCAAGCAATCTTCATTAAGCACTTCATGAAGCATTCATGAAGTTGAATGAAGCAGCCAATCGCGTGATTGCTGAACGAAGCCGTTCCAGTTCAGCCGCTCCTGCTCAGCGGCCTGGGCCACGAGCAACGGGGCCTGCTGCTTCAACGCCACAAGATCCAGCTCATCCACACCCGCATTGACCGCCAGCCAATCCGCCATGGAACGTCCCACCACGCGGGTGAGATAGGCCGCACTGAGGGCTTGCATCGCTCCAGCGATGAGCCAGCTCCCCCCATCCAACTTGGCGAGACCCAGCAAGGTTTGTCCGGTCCACTCCACCACGCCCTGGGCCAGCGCCACACGCGCCAGCTGCGCCGCCGCTTCCCTGAGCACATCAGGCTGCAGCGACGTTCCCCAGATCTCTCCCATCTCCTTGATCATCAATCCGTTGGCCACCGCGACGGCAAGAAGATCAAGGCTTGGGACTGGGGATGCCAACACAGAACCGGCAACCACCCATTGGGTGCGTTGCTGGATCTGCAGAAAGCGCTCACGCCGGAGCGACTCCAAGTCGCGCTGCCAGCGCCGGTGAAGATCAGCCAAAAGCCGCGGCCGCGTCTCGGAAGCCGCCTGTTTCAGCAAACGGCGCAAAGGCCCTAAAGCAGCCCGAAGCGACATCGAAGGATCCCGAACCAGAATTCGCTCACGCCAGCGATCGGGGAGATCAGCGAGGAGAGCAGAGATGGCATCAGGCGACGATTCCTGACCCTCGGGAGTCACAAGCAGCCAGGCGGGTTGATCATCCGGCAACTGCTGAAGCCAAAGCAGGTCTGAAGCCAGCAATGGAGTGCCCAGGGTGAACAGAATCAGGTCCTGATCCACCAACCCACGAGGCCAACAGCGGCTGCCCTCAGTGATCAAGGGATGGCACAACGACAGGCTCAAAGACACCGAGCCTGCAAGAGATCGGCTGAGGTCCTCTTCGTTTGGTCCCTGATGGTTCCCCAGGGCGACCATCGCCATACGCACAGGACCGCTGCGCTCCACCACCAACTTCAATTCAGCGCGTCGGGCTAGATCCGCGGATGGTTGCTGCTCAAAACATGCGAACTGATCCAGCACCTCCTGGCAGCGAGCAATCCATCCATCCAGAGACACCGGTGCTGCGAACCGCGGTTTGCTGGGCTTGCGGCCGAGCCAGATCACCACGCCACCAGCAGCCAGGAGGCCCAGTCCTCCGCCGGGAACATGCATGACATCACTGATCAGCCAGTGTCCAGCAAGCAGGCCAGCTCCAGCCACAGCCAGCGGCCGCAGCAGCGACGTTGGTGGCATCACCAGATCTGGCAATGAAGCCGGGAATTTCAACAGAGAGTCTGTTGTAGCAGTGGCCCTTCTTAGCTCAACCCAACTCCTGACACCAGGACTTCAGGTCAGAGGGAAGACTTCTCCATAACTTGGGAAGAAGACGGGTTCAGCCATGACACACAGTCATCCCAACCCGATGGTCGACAACCGCAAGGGGGTGCGCAGGGTTCTCATGGTGGCTCTGGGCCTGAACATCACCATGTCGCTTCTGAAGCTTCTGGTGGGGGTCATGAGTGGATCCCTGGCGGTGATCGCGGATGCCATGCACAGCGCCACCGATGCCCTCTCCAGCCTCACGGGACTGGTCACGAACAAGCTCTCCGATCCACAGCCGGATCGCGATCATCCCTATGGACATCGCAAATACGAGGCGGTCGGAGCCCTTGGAATCGCAGGTTTCATCCTGTTCACAGCCATCGAAATCCTCATGCGTTCAGGGGAGCGGCTCCTGGAGGGGCTGCCACCCATTCGTGTCACGGGCCAGGAGCTTGTGCTGCTCACCCTTGTGCTGGGGTTCAATCTCCTGCTTGCGGGGTATGAGCTGCGGGAAGGTCGGCGACTCAACAGCAACCTGCTCAAGGCGGATGCCCAGCATGCGGCGAGTGACGTCTGGACCACCGTGGTGGTGCTAGTGGGCATGGCAGGGGCGGTATGGCTGCAGGTGAGCTGGCTCGACGTTGCTTTGGCGATCCCGATGGCTCTGCTGCTGATCCGTGTCTGCTCGCAGGTGCTGCGCAGCACCTTGCCCTGGCTGGTGGACCACATGGCGATTGCCCCCGAGGCCATCTACGCCGAAGCGATGTCCACCGCCGGGGTGATGAATTGCCACGACATCGCCAGCCGCGGCGTGCTGGGTCAGCAGATCTTCATCGAGATGCATATGGTTGTCGATGCCGACGATCTCACCAAGGCGCACCAGATCACTGAGCAGGTGGAGGAGCGCTTGGAAGAAACCTTCGGCCCGGTGCGGTGCACCATCCATTTGGAACCAAAGGACTACGTGGAGGACTGGATCACCTACACCGGAGCCCATGGCTGAAGCCGACACCGAAGTGACGCCGCTCGCGGGGCTGACAGAGCGTCAGCAGAGGGGCCTGATCGACGTACTCGACGAAGTCGGCCGCGCCGATGGCTGGTCTTGGCAACTGCCAGTTTTGCTGCAGGAACGCTGCTGGCTGAGGCTGTCCAGAACTCCCCTCACGGAGCTGCATCGCCTACTTACCCCGGATGGGCGTGATGAAGCCCCGGAACTGGTGCATTACAGGCGCCTGCTTCAGCAGGGGATGGATCCACTCTTGGCCCAGCAGAGCTGCTGGCATGACTTCGGCATGGAGGACTGCCAGAGAGCTCTCCGGGAGTATTGGAGCAGCCGGGACACGGCCATCCACGGATGGACGGCCCAGCGGTACCGACAACTGGTGAGCAGCTACCGCGAGCGGATCGAACGGGGGATCACGGCTGTTCCGATGCTGGTGCTCGCTCGAAAGAACAGCGTTGAATGCCACCAGCTGCTCTGGATCACCGAAAACACCCCGGTGATGCGTCACACTTGCGCCTGATTCCAGGCCATGGGCCATGAGTGATTCCTACAGCGATCCCCAACATCAGGCGGGACAGGGAGACGGCGGCCGTGACGGCCAGCGCAGTCGTGGCAACCGTGCCGGCGGCCGCGAAGGCGGAGGCTTTCGGATTCGTCTGAGCGACAACGAAATGCGCTCGGCAAGGGCGCTACAAGAGGCCTTCAATCTCCGTTCCACCGTTGCGGTCCTTGGTTTCGCGGTCCGCAGCCTGGGGCAGATGTTGGAGGACGGCCAACTCGACGCTCTGATCGAGCAACAACGCAATCAGCCCGCCCGAAGTGGCCGCCGCGATGGCGGTGGTCGTGATGGCGGTGGTCGCGATGGAGGTGGTCGTGATGGAGGTGGCCGCGGTCGCCGGTTCGACGACGAGCGCAGCAGCAGGGGTTCCCGTCCGAACCCGTTTGCTCGCCCTGCCAAACCCCAACCCGAAGCAAAGGCTGAACCCGTAGCGGAATCGGCGGTGGAGCCGGTGGTGGAGTCGGTAGTGGAATCTGAAGCGGCCCCAATCGACGACACCAGTTCGGCCCCCGTTGCGGATGGATCGGCCTTAGAGGTGTCGACGGACGAGACCAAAACCGAAACGACAGAGGACTGATTGATGAGCCGGCCAAGGGTTCTTTCCGGGGTGCAACCGACAGGAGCACTGCATCTCGGCAATTGGCTTGGTGCCATCCGCAACTGGGTTGACCTGCAGGAGAGCCACGACACCTTTGTCTGTGTGGTGGATCTCCACGCCATCACCGTTCCCCATGACCCCAGCCGTCTGGCTGAGGACACCCGCTCCACGGCTGCGCTGTACCTGGCCTGCGGCATGGACCCCAAGCGCTGCTCGGTGTTTGTGCAGAGCCAGGTGACAGCCCACAGCGAACTCTGCTGGCTCCTGAATTGCGTCACACCGCTCAATTGGCTGGAACGGATGATCCAGTTCAAGGAAAAGGCGGTGAAGCAAGGGGACAACGTTTCCGTGGGTCTGCTGGACTACCCGGTGCTGATGGCCGCCGACATCCTTCTCTATGACGCTGACCTTGTGCCCGTCGGTGAAGACCAAAAGCAGCACTTAGAACTGGCGCGTGACATCGCTCAGCAGCGCATCAATGCCCGTTTCGGTGACAAGGAAACGCCCGTACTCAAGGTTCCGAAACCGCTGATCCTCAAGGAGGGCGCTCGGGTCATGAGCCTGACTGATGGTCGCAGCAAGATGAGCAAGAGCGATCCGAATGAGGGAAGTCGCATCACGCTGCTGGACCCTCCAGAGCTGATCACCAAAAAGATCAAACGCGCCAAAACAGACCCCCTGCGGGGACTTGAATTCGACAACCCGGATCGACCAGAAACTGACAACCTCTTGGGGCTTTACGCGATCCTCAGCGGCAAGGGAAGGGAGCAGGCCGCCAGCGAATGCGCCGAGATGGGATGGGGGCAGTTCAAACCGATGCTGGCCGAAGCCACAGTGAACGCCCTGGAGCCCATCCAGGTGCGCTATCGCGAGCTGATGAGCGACCCCGCGGAGCTCGACCAGGTGCTGAGCACGGGACGCGAAAAAGCCGAAACCGTGGCCAACGCCACGTTGGAGCGGGTTCGAGAGGCCCTGGGCTTTGCCCGACGAGCCTGATAACGACCAAAGACAACCATCAGCTGCTCTTATCAATACAAGGGACAAGGCCTCGCCCCATACCCCAAGAGATTTGACGGAAACAATCGCAGCGACAGCAATGAGTCCCGGAAGACTCTGAGGACGCTCTCATTTGCGTAGACACAGCGATATCACCATGTCAACCCCTCAGGAGCCGATCTCGCGCAGAGGCGTCGTGGGCCAGCACTGTGACCGTCCACCTGATTGTCCTGCGTGCGTCATCTTTTTGCTGCGTTCAACAAAACCTCTCGTTGGAGCCGACCTCTGGTCGGTGCAGCGCTGAGCGCAGGAATGGTTCTTTGCGCAGGAGCATCACAGCCCCCCCAAAGCCCCCAAGATCTCCTGACAGACATCGGCGACAGCGACAGCAGTCGCGCCTCCCTGTCGTCAGGTAACGAGGGAGGTCGCTACGAGTTGACGCCTGAGCGACGCGCATTGCTCAACACCATCCGCTACGCCGAAGGCACCTGGAAAGACGGTGAAGACAAGGGCTACCAAATCATGTACGGGGGAGGTCAGTTCCAGGACCTCTCCCGTCATCCAGAGCGGGTGATCGTGAAGCGCTACACCAGCGCCGCTGCGGGTGCTTATCAGTTCCTGCCCAAGACCTGGAAAGGTGTCGCCCAGGAACTCAGGCTGTCCAGCTTCGAACCCAGGCACCAGGATCAGGCCGCACTGCATCTCGCGGAGCGAAGGGGTGCTCTCGATGAGATTGATCGGCAGGGTCTTACCAAGGACGCCATGGCAAAGCTGGCACCCGAATGGGCATCCTTCCCAACCAAAGCCGGTCACTCCGCCTACGGGCAACCGGTGAAGAGTCATCAGGAGCTGGCAAGCTTTTACAGCAGCAACCTGCGCCAGCTGAGAAGTCAGCTGGGTGCCTGAGTAGAACGGGAGGAACCCAGCTTCGCGGCCAGGGCCCACACCTCCGTGACCAAACCGTGCCACGGGTTCATGACCTCCATGGAAACGGCCATGGGCTGTGTTGAGGCAGCCACGAGGGCACGTGTGGCTGCAATCGCCTTCTTGCCGTCCCGCAGTCGCCGCTCCATGCCCTGACGCTCCTTGAGCGACATCACCGCATCCGGGCAGGCCTGAAGAAGCTCCTCCCCGCGCTGAAACCAGTGCTCGAAGTCATCGAGAAGTGAAGCCAGCAGTTCATCCAGCAGAGCACCAGCGTCCCGATTGGTTGACTCGCCCACGTGATGCCCTCTGGTCTCGCCCATAGGATGGCGGGCCTCGTACCTGAACCGGTGAGCAGCGCTGCAGCAACCACCCCAGCCCCTTCAGCACCAGTGGTTCTGCCCAAGACCAGCGAAAGCGATCAACTGCTCAAAATCCGCCACTCGATGAGCCACGTGATGGCCATGGCTGTGCAGCAGCTGTTTCCCAAGGCACGCGTCACCATCGGACCTTGGACCGAAACCGGGTTTTATTACGACTTCGACAATCCCGATCCCTTCACAGAGGCCGATCTAAAGGCCATCAAGAAAGGGATGATCAAGATCATCAACAGGAAACTGCCCCTTGAACGGGTTGAGGTGAGCCGCGGCGAGGCCGAAGCAAAAATCAAGGCCCAAAACGAGCCCTACAAGCTGGAGATCCTCGAAGGCCTTCAGGAGCCCATCACCCTCTACACCTTGGGTGAGGCCTGGTGGGACCTCTGCGCAGGACCTCACGTGGACCACACGGGGCAGCTCAACGCCAAGGCCTTTGAGCTGGAAAGCGTGGCAGGCGCCTACTGGCGTGGCGATGAAACCAAAGCGCAGCTGCAGCGCATCTACGGCACAGCCTGGGAAACCCCCGAACAACTGGCGGAGCACAAACGTCGCAAGGACGAAGCCCTGCGCCGGGATCACCGACGCATCGGCAAAGACCTCGACCTGTTCTCCATCGAGGATGAAGCCGGTGCAGGCCTGGTGTTCTGGCACCCCCGCGGCGCCCGCATGCGCCTGCTGATCGAGGAGTTCTGGCGTCAAGCCCACTTCGAGGGCGGATACGAGCTCCTCTACACACCCCACGTGGCCGACATCAGCCTCTGGAAGACATCAGGCCACCTCGACTTCTACGCCGAAAGTATGTTCGGTCCGATGGAGGTGGACGAACGGGAATACCAGCTCAAACCGATGAACTGCCCGTTCCACGTGCTCACCTACGCCAGCAAGCTGCGCAGCTATCGGGAACTGCCGATTCGCTGGGCCGAACTCGGGACTGTGTATCGCTACGAGCGACCGGGCGTGATGCACGGCCTGATGCGCGTGCGCGGCTTCACCCAAGACGATGCTCACGTGTTCTGCCTGCCGGAGCAGATCAGCGACGAGATTCTGAAAATCCTCGATCTCACCGAGCGCATCCTCTCCACCTTCGATTTCAGCAACTACGAGATCAACCTCTCCACCCGACCGGAGAAGTCGATCGGAGATGACGACGTCTGGGACCTCGCCACCAAAGGACTGATCGAGGCCCTGGAGCGCAAGGGCTGGGCGTACAAGATCGACGAAGGGGGCGGCGCCTTCTACGGCCCGAAGATCGATCTCAAAATCGAAGACGCCATCGGCCGGATGTGGCAGTGCTCGACCATCCAGCTGGATTTCAACCTGCCGGAACGCTTCAAGCTCGACTACATCGCCGCCGATGGAAGCAAGCAGCGTCCGATCATGATCCACCGCGCCATCTTCGGCTCGCTGGAGCGCTTCTTCGGGATCATGACCGAAAACTATGCCGGCGATTACCCGTTCTGGCTGGCCCCTGAACAGGTGCGACTGCTGCCGGTCACCGACGAAGTGCAGCCCTACGCCGATCAGCTGCTGGACCAGCTCACCAAGGCCGGGGTACGCGCCACAGTCGACCGCAGCGGCGATCGCCTCGGGAAGTTGATCCGCACCGGCGAACAGATGAAGATCCCTGTTCTGGCCGTCATCGGTGCGAAAGAAGCGGAGCAGAGCGCTGTGAGCCTGCGCAGTCGCCGGGATGGTGATCTCGGGGTCACAGCAGTGGCCGACCTGCTCAGAGCGGCCCAGACGGCCAACAACCAACGCGCTGCAGGCCTGGAGCTGAACTGATGACAGAGTCCCCTGTGAACAACCTGGCCGATCTCGCGCGTTTGCGTGGAGCACCAGAGCTGCTTCCTCAGACCAGAGATCAGCTCCGCCAAGAGCTCAACCAGGCGATGGCCACTGCCCATTGGTTCACCATTGGCGTCATGGCCCCCTCCATGGATCAGGCCCTCTCAGCGCTGCGCAATCTGGAGCAAAGCCAACAGTGGGAGTCCATGGAGCTTGTCGACAGCCCGGAGGGACCGGGTCCTGTTTTTCTGAAAGCCAACCAAAGGGGGGGGACAATCCGGATTCGGATCGAGCACGGCCTCGGCGAAGGAATTCTGATCACTGGGCACGGCGAGGACGAAACCACGCAAAGCACCACCTGGGGACCACTTCCACTGGACTTCTTCTCCTGACCTTCCCACGCTGGTAGGAGATACCGCGGCTTTGTATGGCCACCCCCACACTCCTTGCAGGGGACATGGGAGGCACCAAGACCCTGCTTGCTCTTTACGAGAGTGACGGGAGTCAGCTTCGCCTGCTGCATCAGCAGCGCTTTCGCTCCGGGGAATGGTCTTCTCTCGAGCCGATGCTCGGCAGCTTCCTCAACGATCGTCCAGCCGATCTTGCAGCTCCTGCTCATGCCTGCATCGCCGTAGCCGGTCCGGTACGTCACAGGGAGGCTCGGATTACCAATCTGCCCTGGCGGCTCCGGGAGGCCGACCTGGCTCATGCAGCGGGATTGGAACGTCTCGAGCTAGTCAACGACTTCGGCGTGCTGATTTACGGACTGCCCCACTTCGATGACAGCCAGCAAGTGATCCTTCAAAACGGTGAACAGGATCATGGCCCCCTGGCGATTCTTGGTGCCGGCACCGGTCTTGGCATGGCACGGGGACTGCGGACCGAACAGGGCTTGGTTGCCTTGGCAAGCGAGGGAGGGCACCGCGAGTTCGCCCCGCGCAATGAAGCGGAATGGAACCTGGCCTGTTGGCTCAAACAGGATCTCGGCGTCAGCAGGCTGTCGATCGAGCGCATCGTGAGTGGCACCGGCCTGGGGCATGTGGCCCACTGGCTGCTTCAAAAACCCGATGCCGGAATGCACCCCCTGCGCAGCGTTGCCGAAGCCTGGCGACGCAACAGCCCCAACGATCTTCCGGCTCAGGTGAGCCTCGCGGCTGAAGAGGGAGACCCTTTGATGCAGCGCGCTTTGCAGTTATGGCTCGAGGCCTATGGATCAGCGGCAGGCGACCTTGCCCTGCAAGAACTCTGCACAGGAGGCCTCTGGGTCGGTGGTGGCACCGCATCAAAACAATTAAAAGGACTGCGATCCGCAAGCTTTCTCAAGGCGATGCGCGATAAGGGACGCTTCCGCGAGCTGATTGAAGGGCTGCAGGTCACAGCCGTGATCGATCCCGATGCCGGACTGTTCAGTGCCGCCTGCCGCGCACAGATGCTGGCGGAGTCAGGTGGGACACTGGCCTGAGCAGAGGATCAGCGATGTCGCAGCCGCGCATCGGTCAGAAAGTGGTCGTTGACGTACCGGCAACTACCGCCAATCTCGGACCAGGCTTTGACTGCCTCGGTGCTGCCCTCGATCTGAACAACCGTTTCGCGATGCGTCGGATCGAAGGCGGTGGTGAACGGTTTGAGCTGATTATTGAAGGTTCGGAGGGCAGCCACCTCCGCGGTGGGCCAGAGAATCTCGTTTACAGAGCGGCGCAACGGGTATGGAAGGCGGCTGGGCTCGAACCCGTTGCGCTGGAAGCACGGGTTCGGCTTGCGGTGCCACCTGCACGGGGACTGGGCAGCAGTGCCACGGCGATTGTGGCCGGATTAATGGGGGCCAATGCCCTCGTTGGTGAACCCCTCTCCAAGGAGAAGCTGCTGGAACTGGCCATTGATATTGAAGGGCACCCCGACAACGTTGTGCCTTCTCTTCTGGGGGGGCTCTGCATGACCGCCAAGGCTGCATCCCAGCGCTGGCGTGTGGTTCGTTGCGAATGGACGCCGAGTGTGAAGGCCGTTATTGCGATTCCATCGATTCGCCTCAGCACCAGCGAAGCCCGCCGCGCCATGCCCAAGGCCATCCCCGTTGGCGATGCGGTGGTGAACTTGGGCGCCCTGACCCTGCTGCTTCAAGGGCTCCGCACCGGCAATGGTGACCTGATCTCCGACGGCATGCATGATCGACTGCACGAGCCTTACCGCTGGCGGCTGATCAAAGGCGGTGACCAGGTCAAACAGGCGGCAATGGAAGCTGGAGCCTGGGGTTGCGCGATCAGCGGTGCAGGGCCGAGCGTCCTGGCGCTCTGCTCGGAAGACAAAGGCCCAGGCGTCAGCCGCGCCATGGTCAAAGCGTGGGAAGCGGCGGGAGTCGCCAGCCGTGCACCGGTGCTGAATCTGCAGACCTCAGGCAGCCACTGGCAACCTGCGGAAGATGAGTAGATCCACCTAAACCGAGGGTTCAGCCCTGTTAGCTTTGTTAAAGATTGCAGACAGGGAATGGACGCTGGGTTAGCAGAGCTTGCTGTCTCGAGCAGTCCATTCCCCTGGTTATCCCTGATTGTGTTGCTGCCGGCGGCAGCAGCCCTGGTGTTGCCACTGGTGCCAGCCAGCGAGGACAAGCCATCCCCGGCGCCCAGAATCATCACGCTCATCGTCCTTCTGGTCGATCTGCTGCTGATGATGGGGGTGTTTGCCACCCGCTTCGACCCCAGCGCTGAAGGCCTCCAGTTGGTGGAGCGTGTGAGCTGGCTCCCGGCCCTCGGCCTGGAGTGGTCCCTTGGTGTGGATGGTCTTTCCGCGCCTTTGGTCGTTCTCAGCGGCCTGGTGACCTTGCTCTCAGTAGCCGCCAGCTGGTCGGTTGAGCGCAAACCAAGGCTGTACTTCGCCCTGATGCTGGTTCAGGCCTCTGCCCAGGGCCTGGTCTTTCTCTCCCAAGACTTCCTGCTCTTCTTCCTCGCTTGGGAATTGGAGCTGGTTCCCGTTTACCTGTTGATCGCTATTTGGGGCGGACAGAACCGCCAATACGCCGCGACCAAATTCATCCTCTACACAGCGCTTGCCTCATTGCTGATCCTGATCAGTGGTTTAGCGCTGGCCCTTTCGGGCGATTCCTTTACGTTCAACCTCACTGAACTGGCCGCTCGCTCCCCCGGCGGCAGCTTTGGTCTGTTGTGTTACCTGGGCTTCCTGATCGGCTTCGGCGTCAAACTGCCGATGTTCCCTCTGCACACGTGGCTCCCGGATGCCCACGGTGAGGCGAATGCGCCGGTTTCGATGCTTCTGGCAGGTGTGCTCTTGAAAATGGGCGGATACGCGCTGCTCCGCTTCAACGTGCAGATGCTGCCGGATGCGCACTACACCCTCGCTCCTGCACTGGTGATCCTCGGGATCGTGAACATCGTCTACGGCGCCCTCAACGCCTTTGCCCAAGACAACGTGAAGCGCAGGATCGCTTGCAGCTCAGTCAGTCACATGGGATTCGTCCTTGTGGGGATCGGTGCCGTGGATGCACTGGGGATCAGCGGCGCGATGCTTCAGATGGTCAGCCACGGCCTGATCGCCGCCGCGATGTTCTTCGTGACAGGGGTGTTTTACGAGCGAACAAAAACTCTCTCAATTCCAAACATGGGGGGGTTGGCGAAAGCGTTGCCCATCACCTTCGCCTTCTTCCTGGCCAGCTCCCTGGCATCGCTGGCGCTGCCAGGCATGAGCGGCTTTATCAGTGAAATCACCGTGTTCCTTGGCATCACCAGCCAGGAAGCCTTCACTTCACTGTTCCGATCGATCACCGTGCTTCTGGCCGCCATCGGTCTTGTACTCACACCGATCTATCTGCTCTCCATGTGCAGGAGAGTGTTCTTTGGCCCAAGGATTCCTGCACTTGCCAGCGTGAATGACATGAGGCCTAGGGAATTGATCATTGGCCTCAGCCTGCTGGTACCAACCCTGGTGATCGGAATCTGGCCTCGCGTCGCAATGGATCTCTACGAGGCCTCCACCAATGCCCTCGCCCTGCAGTTCATCGCCAGCTGAAATGACGACCTCTATTTCCCCCCTGCTTCGCGGCAAAGGGCTTCCCGAGTTTCAGGCCATTTCGCCAGAGCTGGTCAGCCAAGACATTCCTGTTCTCCTCGAACAGCTCGATCGAGCCTTCACTGAGCTTGAGAAATCTCTGGAATCAGCCTTAGCGGGCCCGTCCCGACTCTCCTGGGACCCGGTCATGCAGCCGCTTCAGGCCATCGGCGAACGGCTGCGGTGGAGCTGGGGTGTGGTGTCTCACCTCAATGGCGTCTGCAATTCTCCCGAGCTACGCGATGCCCATGCCACCCAGCAGCCCGATGTTGTGCGTCTCAGCAACCGCCTGGGGCAAAGCCAGATTCTTCATCGGGCCCTGGAATCACTGCAAAGCAGTCCTGCCGATCCGCTGAACGCAACCCAACAGAGGATTCTGAAATCAGAGTTGCTGTCGATGCAGCAGCGCGGGGTTGGCCTCAGTGGCGATGAGAAAGCAGCCTTCAACCGCACCAGTGAGCGTCTGGCAGCACTCTCCACCCAGTTCGGAAACCACGTCCTCGATGCCACGCAGCAGTGGACCCTGAAGCTCACCCAACCCAACGAGGTGGAAGGCCTGCCGCAAAGGGCTTTGGAAGCGCTGGCCGCAGCAGCGCGTGAGGCAGGGGACGCTGAGGCTTCCGCTGAATCCGGCCCCTGGCTGCTTGGGCTGGACATGCCCCGCTACCTGCCGTTCCTGACCCATGCCAAAAACCGTGCCCTGCGAGAACAGGCCTATCGCGCTCACGTGGGTCGAGCAAGCGAGGGAGAACTCGATAACCGTGCGTTGATTGAAGAAATCCTGACCCTGAGGAGAGAACAAGCCGCTCGCCTGGGGTATGCCCACTGGGCTGATCTCAGCCTCAGCGCCAAAATGGCCGATGACGTGCCGGCGGTCGAAGCACTGCTGGAAGAACTCCGCGCTGCGGCCTATCCAGCAGCTGAGCAGGAACTGCGGGATCTCCAAGCCATCGCCCGGGAACACCAAGCCCCGGAAGCCGATGACTTGGCCCCCTGGGATGTCGCGTACTGGTCAGAGCGACTGCGCCAATCCCGTTTCGACTTAGATCAAGAAGCTCTGCGCCCCTGGTTCCCACTGCCGAAGGTTTTAGACGGTCTGTTCAGCCTGTGCTCACGGCTGTTTGACGTGGAGATTGTCGCCGCCGATGGCGAGGCACCGATCTGGAACGACGATGTTCGCTTCTTCCGGGTGAAACGCTCGGATGGCATACCGATCGCTGGCTTCTACCTGGACCCCTACAGCCGGCCGGCGAGCAAACGCGGTGGGGCCTGGATGGATGAATGCCTCGGCCTGAAGAAGCAACCGGATGGATCGGTGGTGCTGCCGGTGGCCTATCTGATCTGTAACCAGACTCCACCTGTCGGAGACACCCCCAGCCTGATGAGCTTCGAGGAGGTGGAGACCCTCTTCCATGAATTCGGCCATGGGCTCCAGCACATGCTCACCACCGTTGAAGAACCGGAAGCCGCCGGCATCAGCAACGTGGAATGGGATGCCGTTGAACTCCCCAGCCAGTTCATGGAGAACTGGTGCCTCGATCACGCCACATTGATGGGCATGGCGCGCCACTGGAAGACCGGTGAACCTCTGCCTGAGGCTGAATTCAACAAGCTACGCAGCAGTCGCACCTTCAATGCGGGACTGGCCACCCTGCGGCAAGTTCACTTCGCCCTCAGTGACCTTCGCCTCCACAGCAAGTGGACTCCGGAGCTCGGCATTACGCCCGACGCGCTGCGCCGTGAGATCGCCGCGACCACCACAGTGATGGCTCCGATCCCGGAGGATCAATTCCTCTGTTCCTTCGGCCATATCTTTGCGGGCGGTTATTCAGCCGGGTACTACTCCTACAAATGGGCTGAAGTGCTGAGTGCGGATGCCTTCTCAGCATTTGAGGAGGTGGGTCTGGATCATGAGGATCGGGTTCGTGAAACCGGAGCTCGCTTCCGCGACACCGTGCTCAGCCTGGGTGGTAGCCGCTCCCCTTCGGAAGTCTTCGAAGCATTCCGCGGCCGCCCTGCAAGCACCGAGGCGCTGATTCGCCATTCCGGCCTGGTTGCCGCGGCCTGAACTCAGTCGCGCAACGTGCTGCAAAGCCGTCGAAGGGCGGCGGGATGGCTAATCAACTGCTGATGGGTCCAAACGGGGAGGCCCTCGCGACGACCCATCGGCAGAACGGCCCTCCAGCCTGGACACACCATCAGATCCCAGCGGCAAAAGAAGCTGCAGCACTCGATAGCAGCCAGGGCCTTGGGCTGTCCATTCAGTTGCCGTAACAGGCGACTGCCCACTTTCATGTCTGCAGCGCCGGCCAGTAGCGGGCGGGGCATCAGCTGGGCGGCAAGGGTGCCCTGCTGTGGACTGCCCACGCTGAAGAAGCGCCTGGTGCGCTGCACCCCCCCCAGCTCCTGCAACCAGATCCTCCCGATCACTCCCCCCATCGAGAACCCCAGAAGATCAACTTCGGTGTCTGAACCGAAGCGCTCCTGAATGTGCTGATCCAAGCGAGACGCCAACTGACGTAAGGGGACCCACCCCAGACCATGGGGAAGGTGCGGCGCAAGCAACGGGCGATCCGGCTGGTCAAGTTCCTGAATCAGGCGGTGAAAGAGGCGGGGCGTGTCCCAGAGACCATGCACCAGAACGAGGGGAGTGGTCACAGCGCCGACGTCCACCCGTGACGCGAGCGTTCCACGAACACCCGACCGTTGAACCCTGGAACCGGTGCAGCACATTTGGTCAGTCGCAGCCAGACCGGGATGGGCCCGTACAGCGTTTCCAGACGATCCAGAACCTGCTCGCTGAAGTGCTCGATCGTGAAGCAACGAACCTGCTGGGACAGAGCTTGCAGGGCCTGAATCGCCACGCTGTAGTCAAGGCTCCGGCTCAGGTCGTCGGCTCCGGCGGCGGCAGTCAGATCGAGCTGAACACTGAAATCAAGGCTGAACCACTGGCCATCCCGGCGTTCGTGCTCCAACACCCCGACATGGGCCCACAAGCGGAGCTCCCGCACCCCGATGCAATCCATCAGAGGGGCCGGTCGATGTGGGTGAAGGCACAGCTGCCGTTGGCGTAGTCGGCAGCGATGTGGCCCTCGCCGCGTAACCGGTAGCGGTACGTCACCAGCCCCTCCAAACCGACCGGTCCCCGGGGCGGCAGGGTCTGGGTGCTAATTCCCACCTCAGCGCCGAATCCGTAGCGGAAACCATCGGCAAACCGGCTCGAGCAGTTGTGATAAACCCCGGCGCTATCCACCGCCGCAAGGAAGCGATCAGCAGCCTTGGAATCCTCGGTGAGGATCACTTCGGTGTGACGCGACCCGTAAGAGCGGATGTGGTCGGTAGCTGCCTCCAGATCATCCACCAGCTTCACTGCCAGGATCAGATCCAGATACTCGGTGCTCCAGTCCTCCTCCGTGGCCGCTTCAGCCACACCAAGGTCCATGCTCTCCGCATCGCCCCGCAGCTGAACCCCGGCAGCCGCGAATGCCGGCAGTGCTGCAGCAAGAAAAGGCTTGGCAATGGCCCGATGCACCAGCAACGTTTCGATGGCATTGCAGGCTGCGGGGTACTGGCTCTTGCTGTCCACCGCCACCCGAACGGCTTTATCAACGTCGGCCGCAGCATCCACGAAGAGATGGCAGACCCCATCGGCATGGCCGAGCACCGGGATGCGGGTGTTGTCCTGGATGAAGCGAACCAGTTCGTTGCTGCCCCTGGGGATGATCAGATCCACGAGGCCATCCAGACGCAACAACGCCAGGCTCTCCTGACGTGTGGTGAGCAGCGCGAGGGCATCGGCAGACACCGGACTTGCCGCCAGACCTGCCTGCAAGGCTTCCATCACGGCCTCGTTGGTGCAGCGCGCCTCACTGCCCCCCTTCAACAGGGCACCATTTCCCGAACGGATCGCCAGGGACGCGATCTGCATGACCGCATCAGGCCTGGCTTCAAAGATCACACCCACCACCCCAAGCGGGACGGAAACCCGTTCCAGGACCAATCCGTGATCCAGCTCCCTATGCAACTGGCGACAGCCCAGTGGATCGCTCAGGCTGGCCACCTTGCGGACGCCATCAATCGCTGCAGCCAACTTGGTTTCATCCAGCTTCAGCCTGGCCATCAGGGCCGGTGCCAGTCCCTCGGTTGCAGACCGTTCAAGGTCTTGACGATTGGCAGCCAGGATGCTGCCGGCACGCTCGGTCAGGGCATCCGCCATCGCCTGGAGCGCCAGCGCCCGTTGGCCGTCATCAGTCTGCCCCAGATCAACAGCAGCACGACGGACAGCCGCTGCACGCTGCAACAGCGCGGCGGAAGGCTCTGGAACGCTGGACATCAACGCAATCAATCTGGAGCCATCATCCCGTTCAGCCGCTGCAGGGCGAGCCGCGCAGCCCCAAGGCGTCCGGCGCCATTACCAAGGCAGGCGGCTTCGATGCGCAACCCCTCCCGCGACACGGCCTGAACCCGCGACTCCACCTCGCGGCGTACTGACGGGAGAAAGTGATGCGCTGCACCCGCCAGCCCACCACCCAGCAACACCAACTGAGGGGTAAACACGTAAACCAAAGAGGCAACGCCACAGCCCAGACACTCGCCGTAACGGTTCCAGACCTCAACGGCAGCCGGATCACCGGCATCGGCCTCTGCACTGAGCTGGCGAGGATCGCGATCGCAGAGCCGCCGCAGGCCCGTGATGCTCGCGAACTGCTCCAGGGAGCCACGGTTGCCGCTGTTGCAGGCCGGACCATCGGGCTGCAACCCGATCAGCCCCGGTTCCGCCGCCGCACCGTTGTGGCCCGTGAACAACTCCCCCTGCAGGAGCACTCCCCCTCCCACACCGGTGCCGAGGGTGAGCAGCACCACATCCTCCACACCCTGGGCAGCACCGAGCCAGGCCTCACCCACCACGGCACAGTTGCCGTCATTGGCGAGGGTGACCCGGCGATTGAGCCGTGACTCCAACCAGTCCGCCAGCGGCACGTCCTCCCAGCCGGGCAAGTTGATGCAAACCCGCGCCACCCGGGCAGCCGCATCCATCGGACCAGGAAGCCCGATGCCAACCGCCTCGGCCTGGTGCTCCGGGTCGATCTTTGCGATGGCCTCACAAAGGGCCATGGTCACGGCGCCAGGAACGGCGGGCTGCGGTGTGGGCCATTGCGCCTCCGCTAGCACCGTGCCATCGGAAGAGATCCGAGCCAGCTTGATCGCCGTGCCCCCGAGATCTACACCGATCACCTGCGCAACAGGCATGACTCAGAACCGGAAGAACACCTGCAACTGGCTCTGCCAGGTGCCGTTGGCATCCACAGCCCCAGACACGGTGGTGTTCGGCGTCAGCCGATAGGAGAGGGTTGCCTGGGGAGGAACATCTGTCGTGTTCGGTGCAGCCAGAACGGAGAGGTCGAACTTGTCGGTCAACGCCACACCAAACTCCGTCACCACTGTGAGTGTTGGCGAAATCTGGCCGGAGGTGCGCTCCTTCTCTGATTTCACATCGGGGTTGACGTAAGTCGGAAAAATCGCCACCTGGAGCCGTTGCCCCATGGCATCGGTCAAGGTGCCCAGCACCGGTGAGAGCAGCGACTGACTCAGCATCGTGGCCAAAGCAGCACCACCGTTTCCGCCCAAAGAGGCCAGGGAATTACCACCGATCAGACCCAACAGCTGCTGCTCGCTCATAGGTGGTGTGCTGCGTAGAACAAGATTTTCTTTGTCAACCAGACGGTTGGCCGGCCCGGTGGCCTGGACCATGACCTTCACCAAGCGGAGCTGACCACCCTCGGCATAAGCGCTGCCCGTGCCATTGGAAGCAAATAGGTTGGCACTGGTGATCTGATCGCTGCTGCCCGCGCTGACGGTGTCGGAGACCCTGGCTTGCATGGCGATATCCACATAGGGCACCAGACCCAGCGAGGGAGTAAACACCGCTGCATTCGCCGCCTGCGGATCCAAACGCAGTGGAGCAAGGGGAGGAATCCAGATCCTGCCGGACTTGAGCCGGATCAAGCCTCGCGCCTCCAAGGAGGGATCCAAGGGGCCGTTCAACGTGACGGCGCCTTCCCCTTTGAAGCTGATCCAAGGGGGCATCAGCACCTCGATATCAGGGCCCAGGGCCAGTCGAAGATTTTCAAAGCGGATAGCCGACAGTTTCGGCATGAACCGTTGCAGCTGATCCGGACCTTGGATGGATCGGTTGGGGCCCATTAGGACCAGAGGTTCCTGGAAGTCCCACTTCTCCGCCAGGAGTTGCATCACCGATTCGGAACCGGGCTGTACCTCCTTTGAGGGGCCCTCAACACCGGTGGGAACGAGGGTTTGAAGTCCGCGCCGCCGCAGCCGTCCGAAGAATCCGGACTGCGGCCGAAGCGTGCCTCGAGACAGGGTCAGATCTCCAGAGATGATGGGTTGCAACAAAGCACCGGAGACCTGCAGTTCACCATCGGCCTGGAACTGCACGATCGGCTGACGAATCTGACCTTGGCTGAGTTGCAAGGTGAGGGGTGGAGCATCGCTCCGGGGAGCAAACAGGCCGAGCGTTCCTGATCCACTCAACTTGCCGCCGCGGCCCACCTCGGCCTCAAGGCGTTGCACCAACACCCGATCGAAATCGAAGAGAACCGAGGCGTTGATCCGGCTCAGCGCCTGTTCACCGATGCTGAGGTCACCGTTGGTGACGACAAGAAAGCCATTGGCTTGGGGTTGCTTCAGGGGCCCGCGCAACAGAAGTCGCAGATCCGTGCCCCCCTGCTTGACCGTCAGCGAATCGCCCGCCAGAAGCGTCAAAACGCCAAGGGCATCCCCATGGCTTTCGATCTTCAGGTTCAGATCGGCATCGGGGTCGAAGGGAACGACCCCCGAAACGATGATGGGTTCCTTACTGTCCCCCCCCCTCAGGGCGAGATCCAGGCGGATCAAATCACGGTCGACGATGACCGATCGCTGCTCCAACTGCAGGGGTTGGCCCGCCAGACTTGCGGACTCGAGCACCAAATCGGAGACCAGCAGGGGCGCATCTCCGCTGAGGTCGTAACGGCCGCGGATGCCAACGCTGCCGCGCAGCTGCGGCGGAACAGGTGCCAGCAACGCCAGCAGCGGTAGCGGGACCTGCAGCAGCGAGAGGTCACCAGATCCACCGAACAACGGCCCACGCAATGTGGCGACCATGGGTTCGAGCTGGAGAGCCTTGGCCTGGTCGTCCCCTTCAATCCACAGATGGGCCTTGGCGATGAGATCGGCCTTCAGATGCTTTGGATCAGGACCCTGGATCGTTCCCGAAACATTGACCCGTCCTTCCAAGCGCTCCAGTTCTGGTCCTTTGCTGGGATGGGCCAGGGCATAAGCCTCGAGAGCACGTCGCGATTGCGCCAACGCTTGTAACTGCCCATCGAGGGAACCGCCGAAAGTATTGATGAACAGAGTTCCGAGATCCTCGGCACGCCCAGAGGCCAGACCGGGATGGGTGTCGTTCCCTCTCAATTGACGGGAAATGAGCGTCAGCCAGGTGACATCAAGACCTTCCGCCTCGATCTGGCTATGCATCCGCCCACCTAGATCTCCACGGCCCTTCAGCCGGATGCTGCCTACCAGGGGGATAAGCGTTGCATCTGCCTGAAAACGTCCGTCCGTCAGGGATCCCTCCACATTGAGGCTCTCCATGGCGATTCCTGCCAAGGAGGGTTCAGCGATCGCAGCAGACCCACTGACCGCGAACGGGGCCATGGCCAGGCTCCCCTCACCCGTCAGCTGGCCAGCCACCGCTTTGGGCTGGTTGACCGGCGTAACGATGAATCGAAGACCATCGATGTTGAGGTCCGCTGCACTCCATCGGTAGCGGCGTTGCCCACCTCTGGGCGCCACACCATCCAGGCGCAACTGCCCCTCGCCACGGTCCAGACGCACGGCCTGAGGCCAACCATCTGCGGCGAGCTCGGCCACGAGCAAGCCGGGCACTGAGGGCTGCTGGGCCGCCATCTCAAGACGAGCGCCACGGCCGAGCACACCACTGAGGCGCCCTTGCCAACGCTCGGGAACCTGCAAGGCCCCGAAGCGGGGTTGGTCCAGCATCAGCCTGATATCTGTCTGAAGGGCTGACAGTGCACCGTTCAGCCGCCCCCGCGCCGCCACCCGGCCGTTCAAAGGCGTGCCGACCAAGGGGCTGAAGCGGCTCATTTCCAGAGGTTTGAGTTCAAAGCCGCTCTGCAGTTCACCGGCTTGCAGCCGCCCCTGCTCCAGTTGCAAAGGCAGGCGCGCTTCCGCCCGCAGCATCGGGCTGGTGAAGCGATCCAGCACCAGAGCCGAATCAGCCGTGGACCATCGGGTCTGGAACGACCAGCGCTCCAGAAGAGGATTCACCGCCTGGCCAAGCTTCAGGGTCAGATCCGGTGAGGGCAAAGCACCACTGACGTCAACGGCTCCAAGGATCGGAGCGGTTTGACCCAACCCTGCCTGAAGCGACGGGACGGCAGACCAGAAGCGGGGATCAATCTGCAGCTCGGTACTGCGCAGATCCAGGTTGGATCCGATCGTTCCAGCAAGCCCGAAGCGAAGTCCAGGGGCGCTGAGCCGGAGCCGGTCCACCAAAACAGCCGGTTGCTGAGGTTGAAGCCAAGGGGTGCGCCACTGACCATCCAACGTCAGAGCTGTGTTGAGGCCCATGGTCTCGGGCAGCTGGAGCTGACCATCGGCACTCCACCGGGGCTCCTCCCAGGGGCCCTGGATCCGGAGCTTCAAGCGATCCTTGCTCGCGGGGCTGACATCTGAGCTGCGAACTTCAGCGCGAAGATCAAAGCGTTTGTTCAAAGCCACGGAGCCTGAGGCCAGAGCCTCAAACGATCCGAAACGCAGTGTTGCGGGCTCCAACTTCAGTTGATCACCCTTGCAACCAATGCTGAGGCGACGGCTCTGGACTGACGCAAGTTTGAGACGGTTCAGCCTGACTCCACCCCGGCAGTTCAAGGCGCCACCGGTCCAGCTGATCTGGATATCGCCCTGCAGTTGTCCTGAGGCATCCAAATCCCCCGCGGGGGCCATGACCGTCCCGAACGGTTGCAGGTTGAGCCGATCCAGCCGACTGCGCAGCCTGAAGCTGGGGCGATCCCAGTGCCCTTGACCATCCAGGCGCAACGAGCCTTTGGAGTCGACCCAGCGCAGTGAAGATTCGGTGCTGAAAAATGCCTCCCCCAGCAAAACCGAGCCCTGGCTGCGGAGTTCAAGGGTCTGCCGCTGAGGGCCGAAACGCAGCCACGCGGGATCAGCCAACTTGTACTGGATACCAAGCAGCGGCAGGTCGCCTTCGCCGCTCGCAGGTCCAAACGTCCAGTAATGACCTGCCTCATTGACCTCTAACTGGCCGCGCAGCTTGTGCAGGGTGATCTGCAGAACCGGCTGCAAACGCCGAAGACTGGCCAGGGGCGCAAGGCTGACCTCAAACCCCGCCAGGCTTAGTTCAGAACGATCCGCCTCTGACGGCAGGATCTGGCTGGGGCCAATAGCCATTCCCCAAGGGCGTAATCCCTTGTAAGGACCGAGTTTCAGCGGATGACCAAGAGGAGCCGAAAGAGCTCTTTCCAAGGTGGGACGGAAGCGGGCAACGGTGCGCTCCGCAACACGATCAAGGGCGATGAAAACCGCTGTTCCAGCACCGATCAGAACGAAACTGCCCGCTGCTAGCAAGGCTCTGCGCCGCGTTTTCCCCATCAGACGCGACGGACATCCCGGAATCTCGCGCAATATAAGGAGACTGTTTTCAGTCCACCAGACCCCATGTCCTTCGATCAGCTGCTGCTTACTGCCGCTCCCTGGCTGGGCTGGTCCGGTCTTGGGCTGGGAGTGCTGACAGGTGTTGCCTTCCTCGCCCGTTGGGGCATCCGTTTTCGCCTGGTCGGCGTCAGCAGCTTCACGCTGTTGCTGGCGGTCAGCTGCTGGGCATTCGGCGTGAGCTACACACCACCCGTGGTGGTGGAGGGCGCTGTACGGGCGCCGATCGTGTTCGACAACGGCAACGACCTGGTCGTGGCACAGGTTCCGACCGACCTAGCGCCTTCAACAGTCCAGGCCACCCTGGAGCAACTGGAAGGGAACCTGCGTGGCTCCGGCCGCAGCAGCAGCACTGTGCTGGTGCGGTTACGGGGAATCCAGACAGAAGGCGACGGCCAGGGCCGCCCCGTCATCCTTGGCGAGGTCAGCAAGACCTTTCGTTGATGCCGAACTTCAACGACACGATTCAGGAGCTTCCCCAGTCGTTTCGCAGGGAAAAAAAGGAGCTTGATCAGGCTGGCATCAACCACTGGTCGGCCATCCGCGACCTCACGGATCTGGAGTTGAGCCAACTGGCCCGCAGCGGTCAGGCATCGGCCCGCAATCTCAAACGGCTACGGGGCATGGCGAACTTGGTCTGCGGGTTGGATCTCCCCCCCCAGGACGCCGCGCTGCTGATGCATGCCGGCATTGCCACACCAGCCGCTTTAGCGGCGTGCAGCCCCGAGCGCCTCGTACGCCAGACCGGCAGGCTGGAGCGCAGCCTCGGGACCAAAAGGCCCGCCGTCGTGGATCTGAAGGTGGCCGGCGACTGGATCCGACGCGCCAAACAACTTGCGAACTGACCCCAAGAGCCCTGACTTGCTGTCCAATCCTGCGTAAGAAGAATTGATGAGGTTGTCTCCCCTGCGCACAGCTCTGGTTGCTTTGGCTCTGATCGGGTCTCCCTCACTTGTGGGTGCTGCTGATTCAGATTTGCTCAACAGCGTCAAACGCAATCCTGAAAAAGCCAAGGCGATGTGTCGTTCATTCCGGGACATGAACGACAACGGACAATCGGCCTACTCCAAGAAAGCCACCCGCAAGGTCGCCACAAGTCAGAACCTGAACTTTCAGGATGCGGAAATCCTGGTGACCTACGTCGTGGGGATGCATTGCCCCGATGTCCGCTGAGACCAATGGAGTTCACTGCCGCCATGCGGCGCTGACGCTTCCTGATGGCGTCGTGCTGCAGTCGAGGCTTTGGCACCCCAGCCATGGCGGACCCTGGCCTGCCTTGCTGATGCGGCAACCCTATGGAAGCCGCATCGCCTCAACGGTCACCTACGCCCATCCAACGTGGTGGGCCTCCCATGGATTCCTAGTCGTCGTTCAAGACGTGCGAGGTCAAGGGGAATCTGAGGGCAGCTTCGGGGGATTTGGTCAGGAAGCGGCCGACACCACCGCCACCCACGCCTGGGTTCGCCAACTGCCGGAGTGCAATGGCCGCCTTGGGGCCTACGGGTTTTCGTATCAGGGATTAACCCAGCTCACCGCAGCTGAATCCACGCCGCCACCGGATTGCACAACACCGGCGATGACCGGACTGGACGAACGTCGCCACTGGAGTTGTGAAGGAGGTGCCCACTGGTGGCACCTTGGACTCGGCTGGGGGCTCCAGCTCGCCGCTCTTCAGGCACAGCGACGCGGTGATGCAACGGCATGGCTGGAGATCCGCAGAAGCCTGGAAGACAACCGTTACCTGCGGGACGGGCCTGCACTGCTGGAACGCCATGACCCCGATGGCATGGCTTGGAGATGGTTGCAAAGCGACCCGGCCCAGGAGCAGCAATGGACGGTTCATCACCCCCCCGTGAACTGGCTCCAACGCCCGATGCTGTTAATCGGCGGATGGTGGGACCCGCATTTGGTAGGCCTTCTCGACCTCTGGTGTCGCAGCCAAGCCGCTGGAGGTCAGCCATCACTCCATATCGGACCGGCCTCCCACCTGCAGTGGTGGCCGGAAACCCAGCAGCTCTTGCTGCAGTTCTTCCAAGAGCACTTACAGGATCGACCACCACTGAAGCCGGCGCCAACCAGCCAGCTCTGGAACATCACGCACCATCACTGGGACGCCATCCCCGCACCAGACGCGGTCGAAGCGATCTCATGGGGACTGCGCAGCCAGGGACTGTCCTGCATCGATCCACACGACGGTGCGCTCGTGACGGATGGAGAGGGAGAGGGCGGCGTAAGCATCGTTCATGACCCCTGGCGACCGGTTCCAGCCATTGGTGGACACCTCGGAACAACCCCTGGCCCCGTTGACCGGTATGCGGTTGATCAACGCAGCGATGTCGCAACATTCACCTCTGAACCTTTGGGGGCTGAACTGCTGCTGTCGGGTCAGCCGTTGCTGCTGCTGAACGCCCAAGCAGACCAGCCAGGGTTTGATCTCTGCATCAGCCTGTCGCGCCTGCCTGCTGACGGCAACACAGTTGAGCAACTGAGTACGGGCGTCCTGCGAGTACGAGGGGAAGAGGCGCTGACATCAGCGATCCGCAACGTGACCCTTCAACCCCTTCAGGCCGCACTGGCTCAGGGAGATCGCTTGCGGATCTCAATCGCAGCAGCAGCGTGGCCTGCCATTGGCGTCAACCCTGGGCACGACGGCGTGCCCTGCGGAGCACCAAGCCAGGAGCATCGTGTGGTGACGCTGACACTCGAGCTTGCTGACTCCACCCTGCAGCTGAACCCCTTTACCTCCGGCAGACTGAAGCTCGACTGATGTTTGTGCTTTGAAGCTCTCTGCTGCCCTGCTGGCCATCGCTCTGTCAGCCCCGATGGGGTTGATCAGTCCCGCAGCAGCGGAGGAGCTAACCAGGACTGAACTCACACCAGCCCAGGCAACAGCGGCCGCTGAAGTCCTGCTGGAGGCTCTGAAGGAACGCCAAGGGAACGTGATGCATGGCGCCCTAGCCGCTCCAGTCCAGACCAGTGTTGATGTCAAGACCGTCCAGGCTCGCCTTGACCAACGCGTAGCCATCGAAGCGAGCCGCATTGTCAGCGTGATTCCCGGCTACAACACGACCACGATTGACGCTGTCGTGACCACCGCATCCGGTGACGAAGGGATGCTGATGGTGCTGGACGAGGACGGCAAGCTGCTCGCCTGGAAGTGGACCGATCAGATCCAACCCATCGAAACAACAGCGCTGGAATTCACCCGGGACCTTGCGGCAGGCCGTTGGATTGCCGCAAGGTCCAAGATGTCCTTGCAACTTCAGGAAGAGCTGGCTCCTGGAGACCTGGAACGCAAGTGGACCAAGCTCAGCCGAGTCGCTGGTGGTTTCCGCAAGGTCAAGGACGCTGTAATCGCCCACCAGGGGGGGGATCAGCAACTCGTCCTCGTAGCTGTTGCCTTCGGCAAGGCCACATCAAACTTGTTTGTGATCTTCGACGAACGTGGTCGGATCATCAACGTCGACATTTCCAGGGACTTCGTCTGAAGATCAGCGGATTTGTTTCGTAAATCAGGCTTAACATCGCGCCCAATTCTTAGGTCTCCCATGGGTGTCGCCGCAGTCCTCGACTGGATGGTGCAGGACGGCGAACGGTTGGCGAATTGTCGCCATGACCACCCGTTCGCGGTGCTCGGTCCCCAGCCCTCAGATCAGGGTTGGACCGTGCGGATGTGGATGCCAGAGGCCCAAAGCGTGACCCTGCTGGTGGCTGGCGAACAAATCGCCATGACCACGCCGAACCACCCCTGGGTGTTTGAGGCAGAGATCGGCAAGGACCCTGGCCTGGACTACCGGGTCCGAGTCGAACGAGGCGGCATCGTTCACGAACAGCACGATCCCTGGGCCTTCCGTGGTGAATGGATGGGCGAAATGGATCGCCACCTGTTTGCTGAGGGCAACCATCACCACATCTGGCAAAAGATGGGTGCCCACCTCACCGAGCGAGAAGGCATCACGGGTGTGATGTTCTGCCTTTGGGCTCCCAACGCTCTGAGCGTCTCAGTCATCGGAGATCTGAACTCCTGGGACGGACGCCACCACCCCATGCAACAGCGTCTCGGTGGCATCTGGGAATTGTTCGTTCCCGGACTCAATGAAGGCCATCTCTACAAATACGAAATCCGCACCCAGGACGGCCACTGCTACCAAAAGGCTGACCCCTACGGTTTCCAGCACGAAGTCCGCCCGGACAACAGCTCCGTGGTGGCCCGCCTGAACGGATACAGCTGGGACGACCAGGAGTGGATGCAGAAGCGCGACAGCAGCAACGCGCTCGATCAACCCATCTCGGTGTACGAAATGCACCTGGGCAGCTGGATCCACGCCTCAGCGGAGGAGCCGTGGATTCAACCCGACGGGACCCCGCGCAAACCGGTTCCTGCGGCGGATATGAAGCCCGGTGCTCGCCTCCTCACCTATGCCGAGCTCGCCGATCGCCTGATTCCCTACGTCAAGGAGAGGGGATTCACCCACATCGAGGTGATGCCGATCACCGAGCACCCCTTCGATGGGTCGTGGGGCTATCAGGTGACGGGTTGGTACGCCCCCACCAGCCGCTACGGAACGCCTGATGAATTCCGGGCCTTCGTGGATCGCTGCCACGCCGAAGGGATCGGGGTGATCATCGATTGGGTTCCCGGCCATTTCCCGAAGGATGCCCATGGCCTTGCTTTCTTCGATGGTGCACACCTTTACGAACACAGCGATCCACGGATCGGGGAACACAAGGAATGGGGCACCCTGATCTTCAACTACAGCCGCAATGAGGTTCGCAACTTCCTTGTTGCCAATCTGATCTTCTGGTTCGAGCAATTCCACATCGATGGCATTCGTGTGGATGCGGTGGCCTCGATGCTTTATCGCGACTACCTGCGTCCCGATGGGGAATGGCTCCCGAATGAGAACGGCGGGCGGGAGAACACCGAGGCGGTCCGCTTCCTCCAGCAAGCCAACCACGTGCTGTTCCAGCACTACCCCGGGGCACTCTCCATTGCGGAGGAATCAACAACCTGGCCGATGGTGACGCAGCCAACGGACATCGGAGGGCTCGGATTCAACCTCAAATGGAACATGGGTTGGATGCACGACATGCTCGATTACTTCGAGCTGGACCCGTGGTTCCGCCAGTTCCATCAGAACAACATCACCTTCTCGATCTGGTACACCTACACCGAGAACTTCATGTTGGCGCTGAGCCACGATGAAGTGGTGCACGGCAAAAGCCATCTCCTGCACAAAATGCCAGGAGATGACTGGCAGAAGTACGCCAACACAAGGGCTTTGCTGGCCTACATGTGGACGCACCCCGGCAAGAAGACGATCTTTATGGGGATGGAATTCGGCCAGCGGGCCGAATGGAACGTTTGGGGGGATCTGGAGTGGGATCTGCTCAACTACGAACCTCACAAAGGCATCCAGCGACTGGTGGATGACCTCAACGTTCTCTACAAGGCGGAACCGGCCCTCTGGCGTGACGACTTCGACCAGTTCGGCTTCCAGTGGATCGACTGCAATGACAACCGCCATTCCGTCATCAGCTTCATGCGTCGGGAGAGCAGCAGCGGCACCTGGCTCGTGGTGGTGGCGAACTTCACTCCCCAAAGCCACTCCAACTACCGCGTGGGCGTTCCGCTCGCGGGCTTCTACGAGGAGATCTTCAACTCCGATGCGGCCAAATACGGCGGCAGCAACCTCGGCAACATGGGCGGCAAACCGACGGAAGAGTGGGGCATCCATGGCTATGAGAACTCCCTGGATCTCTGCCTGCCACCGCTGAGCCTGGTGGTGTTCAAGCACGACCCGAAACGCAGCCTCAGTAGCAGCGACCCTGACAACATCCTGTGACGAAGGTGATGACTATTAGGGGGTGAAGCGCTAGTGGAGCCTTTGATTCAGGTAAGTTTTCGGCTGACCTGACCGGGCTTGATGAGCGACTCTTTACCCCTGCTCCTGCGTGCTGCGCGAGGTGAATCGGTGGAGCGTCCTCCGGTTTGGATGATGCGCCAGGCCGGGCGCTACATGAAGATCTACCGGGACCTACGTGACAAGTACCCCAGCTTCCGTGAGCGGTCCGAAAACCCTGATCTCTCCTATGAGATCTCGATGCAGCCGTTTCATGCCTTCAAGCCTGACGGGGTGATCCTGTTCTCCGACATCCTCACGCCCCTACCGGGGATGGGGATTGACTTCGACATCATTGAGAGCAAAGGCCCCCAAATTGGCGACCCCATCCGAAGCATGGCCCAGGTGGATGCCCTGCACCCGCTGAACCCAGCCGAGTCGATGCCCTTCGTGGGCGAAGTTCTGGGACGTCTCCGCCAAAGCGTTGGAAACGAGGCGGCTGTTCTTGGTTTCGTCGGTGCCCCCTGGACCCTCGCCGCCTACGTGGTGGAGGGCAAGAGCAGCAAGAACTACGCGGTGATCAAGGCCATGGCCTTCCGCGAGCCCGACATCCTTCACAAGCTGCTCGACCACTTCGCTGAGTCGATCGCCAATTACCTGCGTTACCAGATTGATTCCGGTGCACAGGTGGTGCAGATGTTTGATTCCTGGGCTGGCCAGCTGAGCCCTGCTGACTACGACACCTTTGCTGCGCCCTATCAGAAAAAAGTGGTGGATCTGGTCAAGCAGACGCACCCTGATACCCCCTTCATCCTCTACATCTCCGGTAGCGCAGGTGTTCTCGAGCGGATGGCCAACACCGGCGTCGACATCATTTCGCTGGATTGGACGGTGGACATGGCGGAAGCCCTGGCGCGATTGCCGGAGCACATCGGTGTTCAGGGCAATGTGGACCCCGGCCTGCTGTTCGGCACCCCAGAGGCGATCGAGGCTCGCATCGATGACTGCGTCCGCAAGGCCCGCGGTCGCAAGCACATCCTCAATCTGGGCCATGGAATCCTGCCGGGAACTCCCGAGGAGAACGGTGAAGCCTTCTTCCGCTCCGGCAAGAGCGTGATGGACCGTCTCGGGGCTGCCGTTTGACCCGCATCCTGGTGACCGGCGCCAGCGGCTGCGTCGGTCAGTACGTCTCCCGCTGGCTGCTGGAGAATTCCGAGGCAGAGTTGCTTCTCTGGCTGAGGGACCCCGCCAAGCTCAATGCTGTTCCTGCAGACCACCCCCGCATCCGCCTTCTGGTGGGGGATCTTCGGGACACAGACCGGTTTGCCCATGAGCTGGCAACAATCAACCGGGTGATCCACACCGCCACAGCCTGGGGTGATCCCGAGCGGGCCGAACAGGTGAATGTGGTGGCCGTGAAGCGGATGCTTGAGCTTCTGGATCCAGCCAAGCTGGAACAGGTCATCTATTTCTCAACGGCCAGCGTGCTCGACCGGCACCTACGTCCACTGCCGGAAGCGCTGGCCTACGGCACGGAATACATCCAAACCAAGGCCCGCTGCCTCAGGGATCTGGAAGAGCACCCCCTGGCCAGCAAAATCATCGCCGTGTTTCCCACCTTGGTGTTTGGCGGACGGGTCGATGGCACCAGCCCCTTCCCCACCAGCTATCTCACCGAAGGCTTGGTTGAAGTGAGCCGTTGGCTGTGGCTGGCCCGTTGGCTGCGGGTGGATGCGAGCTTCCACTTCATCCATGCGGAAGACATCGCCCGCATCTGCGGCCTGTTGGCAACACATCCCCATGAGCCAAACCGTGAGCCCGGTCAAGGGGCGCTGCGCCGCGTGGTCATGGGTCAACCAGCCATTTCAGTGAACGACACCGTGGCCACCCTCTGCCGCTGGCGCGGTGTTGCTCGCACGCCAGGCATTCCGCTCTGGCCATGGCTGATTGAAACGCTAATCCGCGTTCTCCCCATTGAAGTGAACGCTTGGGACCGATTCAGCATTCGCCAGCGACACTTCATTCATGACCCGGTGACGCAGCCGGAACGCTTCGGTGGCAGCAGCCATGCTCCCGACTTAGCAACAGTTCTTTGTGATTCCGGATTGCCCAACCGCGGAACCCCCAGAGCAGAGCGTAAAATTGCTGGATCGACATAGCTCTTTCATGCGCTCCGTCATCCGCACCGTTGCAGCTGCTTGCTGCGCCTTCCTGATGCTGATCGGCCTCAACGTCGGCACAGCTCAAGCTGCCACCGTTGAAGTGAAGCTAGGCACCGACGCCGGCATGCTCGCTTTCGAGCCTGCAACCGTAAACATCAAGGCAGGCGACACCGTCAAGTTTGTCAACAACAAATTGGCACCTCATAACGCTGTCTTCGAAGGCAACGATGAGTACAGCCACTCCGATCTCGCCTTCAACCCCGGCGAATCCTGGGAAGAAACCTTCGCTACTGCTGGCACCTACGACTACTACTGCGAGCCCCACCGTGGTGCTGGCATGGTCGGCAAAGTGATCGTCGAGTGATTCCAAAATTTCTCTAGAAATTAAGGTTTCATCCCAATTGAATTGAAAACCCTGAGCTGTGTGTCAATCACAGCTCAGGGTTCTTTTTTTTGCCAGAAACGATGGATACCTTGGAGTATTGGACGGATTTTGATGGCACGCGCTGCAGGCCTGATCCTGACGCTCTTGATGATCGTCGGTTCGACTGATCTGCTGTCAGCCCCGGCGATGGCGATTGACACATCAGCCTTTGGGCAAGGCGAGCAGATTTTCAACAGCAACTGCGCGGCCTGTCACATGGGAGGCGGCAATGTGATCAGCGCCAAACGCACGCTGAAGATCAGCGACTTGAGCAACCACGTCGAGGCCTATACGAGCGCCCCTTTGGAGGCTCTTGAGCACGAAATCGAGGATGGCCTCAATGCAATGCCCGGCTATGCCGACAAACTGAGTGAAGAGGAGATCATTGCGGTGGCCACCTACGTCGAACAACGGGCTGAATTGGGCTGGTAAGTGCGATGAGTCGTGAAGCTCTTCAAGATTTTCTGCGGGCGATCGAGCATCACCAGGGATTGCGACGCGATGCTGCGCGTTGCAGCGATGACATCGAATTACTGGCCCTGGCCCAGCGCCATGGCTTCGACGTTATCCAGCGAGATCTCAGCGACGATGCTCAGGAATCAGCCATCACTCGCTGGTTTGAAACCAGCAGGATCCAACGCTCCTTTCAATCACCACCCTCTCAATCAAGACCGTCTCAATCAACACCGTCCTGATGGCCGTTGTCACCCTGCTCAGTGATTTCATTGATGGCACCAGCATGGCTCTGGCCGAAGACACCGATGCCGCCGATCTGAACGCCTTCATGACCGCCAATCAAGGCCGGCTCTGGGCGAGCGTGCAACAACGCCGAAGGCAGCGACGTCAAACCGTCGTGCGCCGCGGCCCGGGAACGGTGTACTTCGCAGCGGATGCCACCGGCGCAGCCACTGTGGAGCGCTACCTCAGCAGCGAAACAGGATCAGCAGAGGAAGCAGACGCCATGCAGGCCATGCAGGTCGCAGGGGTGGAAGTTGCACCCCATGTGGGGGCTGACCGCGAGCGCGATGCACTGCTCAACGGTCAATTGCGGGGGCTGACCGACCAAGCCAAGGCCGAGGGTTTCGGCTGAACCAACCGAC
Source organism: Synechococcus sp. MU1611 (assembly GCF_020514255.1). Lineage (NCBI taxonomy): Bacteria > Bacillati > Cyanobacteriota > Cyanophyceae > Synechococcales > Synechococcaceae > Synechococcus > Synechococcus sp. MU1611. Next base: position 69,642 of record NZ_VTLC01000007.1, read on the forward strand.
CACGACCCAATGACGCTTCCCGACAACCCCCTGGGCCTAGAGAGTTTTGAGGAACTGGTCGCCTGGACCGTCTCCTACCTCCACTTCAAACACGCACTTGAGGTCATTGCCTTCACCCCAGAGATCGCGACGGCCTACCTGAACAACTTCAGCGACTTCAAAAGTCGCTACGCCACGGAGATGAAAAAGCAGGACATCCTGGAAGCCCGTCTTCCCAAGGAGATGCGAGAGACGATTGAGGCCGAAAACGCTCACCGTGCATTGCTGAGGCAGCTCCTCAACGGTTGATCAAGCATCAACTCAGCGCACGTCCTGACACGCCAAATCAGACCCTGAATGAGACTGAATCTCACGAAGCGGGATGGGCCTGTTTGGCAGCCTTCAGCACACCGAGGTAGAGGTCTTCGTCAATCTCGCGGATGTCGTACTCCGTCGGCTTCACCCCGTGATGGTGCTCATGGACGACCATCCAACAGCTGCGCTCCAGCTCTCCGCCAGCTGTCGACGACAGCGCCAAACTCTTCTGGACGAGAGACTCCACCAGCTGTGGATCAGACATCGGCCCTTCTCAGTTCGGCGAACTCTAAAAACCCATTCCGGTTTGCCGCCCCCTGGTGAGAGCACCCAACCGAATCCTTCGGTTTGCCCCCTCGGGCCTCGCATCAATCGCCATACGGTGAACGGAGTTTGAAGCGCATCAGAGATGCAACCCACGGCGGAACAGTTCACTGAAAAAGCCTGGGCCGCCATCGTCGCCGCCCAGCAACTGGCGCAAACCAGCAAACATCAGCACCTTGAAACGGAGCATCTGCTGCTGGCTCTTCTGCAGCAGAACGGTCTGGCTGGCCGAATTCTGAGCAAAGCAGGTGTCGACGTCGCCAATTTCCAAGCGTCGGTCGAGACCCATCTCAAGCAGCAACCCAGCCTTGGATCTCCACCGGAATCAGTCTTTCTGGGACGTTCCCTGAACAGCTGCCTGGATCGAGCAGAAACAGCCCGTGATGGATTCAGCGACAGCTACATCGCTATCGAACATCTGTTGCTGGCCTTGTCGGACGATGAACGCTGCGGAAGGCAACTGCTCAGCCAAGCGGGCGTTGATACCACCAAACTCAAAGAAGCCATTACTGCTGTGCGAGGCAACCAGACGGTGACCGATCAGAACCCAGAGGGAACCTATGAATCCCTCGAAAAGTATGGGAGGGACCTGACGGCAGCTGCCCGTGACGGCAAGCTAGACCCGGTGATCGGGCGGGACGAGGAGATCCGACGCACGATCCAGATCCTCAGCCGACGCACCAAGAACAACCCCGTGTTGATTGGCGAACCGGGGGTTGGCAAAACCGCAATTGTGGAGGGACTGGCACAGCGGATCGTCAACGGTGACGTACCGCAGGCCTTGCAGAATCGTCAGCTCATCGCCCTCGACATGGGGGCCCTGATCGCTGGAGCGAAATACCGAGGCGAGTTTGAGGAACGCCTCAAAGCTGTGCTCAAGGAGGTCACCTCCTCCGAAGGCCAGATCGTGCTGTTCATCGATGAAATCCACACGGTGGTGGGCGCAGGAGCCACCGGTGGAGCCATGGACGCCAGCAACCTGCTCAAACCGATGCTGGCCCGGGGAGAACTCCGCTGCATCGGTGCCACCACCCTTGATGAGCATCGACAGCACATCGAAAAGGACCCTGCCCTGGAGCGACGCTTCCAGCAAGTGTTGGTGGATCAACCCACGGTGGAAGACACGATTTCCATCCTGCGGGGTCTGAAAGAGCGCTATGAGGTGCACCACGGCGTCCGCATTGCCGACAGTGCCCTGGTGGCTGCTGCTGTCTTGAGCAGCCGCTACATCGCTGACCGCTTTTTGCCCGACAAAGCGATCGATCTGGTGGATGAATCCGCCGCGCGCCTGAAGATGGAGATCACCTCCAAACCTGAGGAGATCGATGAAATCGATCGCAAGATCCTGCAGCTGGAGATGGAAAAGCTCTCCCTCGGCCGTGAATCCGACAGTGCCAGCCAGGAACGGCTGCAACGGATCGAACGGGAACTGGCGGAACTGGGCGAACAGCAAAGTTCGCTGAATGCCCAGTGGCAGCAGGAGAAAGGCGCCATCGACGAGCTCTCGTCGCTTAAAGAAGAGATCGAACGGGTGCAGCTGCAGGTGGAACAAGCCAAGCGCAGCTACGACCTCAACAAAGCGGCGGAACTGGAATACGGCACCTTGGCCTCCCTGCAGAAGCAGTTGCTCGAGCAGGAAGCCCAGATCGCCTCGGAGGAGCCTGGTGAGAAAGGCTTGCTGCGGGAGGAGGTGAGTGAAGACGACATTGCCGAGGTGATCGCCAAGTGGACCGGGATCCCCGTGGCGCGGCTGGTGCAGAGCGAAATGGAGAAGCTGCTGCAGCTGGAGGATGACTTGCATCAGCGGGTGATCGGCCAGAACCAGGCCGTCACCGCGGTGGCGGATGCGATCCAACGATCCAGGGCAGGCCTGAGCGACCCGAACCGCCCCATCGCCAGCTTTCTCTTTCTCGGCCCCACCGGTGTTGGCAAGACCGAACTCTCCAAAGCACTCGCCAACCGGCTGTTCGACAGCGATGACGCGATGGTGCGCATCGACATGTCGGAGTACATGGAGAAGCACACCGTCAGTCGTTTGATCGGTGCGCCCCCAGGCTATGTGGGTTACGAAGCAGGGGGCCAGCTCACCGAAGCGGTGCGTCGTCGGCCCTACGCCGTGATCCTGTTCGACGAGGTAGAGAAAGCCCACCCCGATGTCTTCAACGTGATGCTGCAAATCCTCGATGACGGCCGCGTCACCGATGGGCAAGGCCGCACCGTGGACTTCACCAACACGGTGCTGATTCTCACCAGCAACATCGGCAGCCAATCGATCCTGGAGCTGGCCGCTGATCCCGAGCAGCATGAAGCGATGGAAGCCAGGGTGAATGAAGCTCTCCGGGCCCATTTCCGGCCGGAATTTCTCAATCGTCTGGACGATCAGATCATCTTCCACAGCCTCAGGCGGGAGGAGCTGCGCCAGATCGTCACCCTCCAGGTGGAACGCCTACGCAAGCGGCTGGCTGACCGCAAGCTGGAGCTCAACCTGAGTGACGGGGCCGCCGACTGGCTCGCCAGTGCTGGGTATGACCCTGTGTACGGGGCACGACCACTGAAACGGGCTGTTCAACGGGAACTTGAGACACCCATTGCCAAGGCGATCCTGGCGGGTCGTTACGGCGAGGGGCAGGCGATCAGCGTGGAGCTGGAGGCCGACCAGTTAGCTCTGCGCTGAGAACCATGGGGGAACCGCGCTGTAATTGGCTGCATTGCTGCTGTTCTCCCGCGCCTCCACGGCATAGCAACAGGTGCGACCGCTATCGCGCTCTTGCAGCAGCTCGTTGGCCCAGGTCCAGATCAAGGCCGCCGTCGCCTCCATGCCCACGTTCTCCATCACGCGGAGATCCAGGGCCCCGAGGTCGTGCAGCCGCTGCCATTCCGCCAGCAGAGGATCATCGGCATTAACCAGAAAGGTGTGGTCAAACTGCTGCCGCAGCTGTTGTTCGAAAGGGCGCAGGCTGGAGAAATCAACGACAAAACCGCAGGAATCCAGCTCCGTTGCGGCGAACCAGAGGATGAAACTGCGGCTGTAGCCATGCACGAAGCGGCAATGTCCTTCGTGACGCCACTGCCGATGACAGCAGGGATATCCGCTGAAGGCTTTGCTGCAGCTGTAAGGGGTCGGAGAAACGAGCAAGGGGGGGAAACGCTGAATGGAGCACGCTGCGGGAAGATTCAGGCGTTGCCCGAATGTCCGAGGCCTGATGCAGCCCCTCAGCCCCGCCTTCATTGACCAACTCCGTTTTAACGAAGCGGGGCTGATTCCAGCTGTGGCGCAGGACTGGCTGGACGGGGCTGTGCTGATGGTGGCCTGGATGAACCGGGAAGCGATCGAAGCGACCCTGCGCAGCGGTGAAGTGCATTACTGGAGCCGCTCACGCCAGGAGCTCTGGCACAAGGGTGCCACCAGCGGTCACATCCAGACAATGCGTGAGATCCGCTACGACTGTGATGCCGACGTGCTGTTGGTGACGATCGAGCAGACCGGGGATGTGGCATGCCACACCGGTGCCCGCAGCTGTTTCTTCGAGAACAGTGACGAAAGAACTCCTGGTGGAACAGCAGCTCTGCTGCCGCCAACGGATGCCTGCACCGAACTGTTCCGAGTGATCGAGGGAAGACGTGACCAACCGGAGCAGGGCAGTTACACCAACAAGCTGCTGGCGGGGGGAGACAACAGCATCCTCAAGAAGATTGGCGAGGAAAGCGCTGAGTTCGTGATGGCCTGCAAAGACGACAATGCCGACGAGATTGCGGGTGAGGCCGCTGACATCGTCTTCCACATGCAGGTCGCCCTGGCCCATCACGGTGTCAGCTGGAGGAAAGTTCAGGAAGTACTGGCGGCGCGACGGGGTGCCCCGCGCCGGCATTAAGGCAAGCAGGGGCTGTCGCTGCTGATCACCACTTCATCGCCGAGCTCCACCGTGTCCAAGAGCACCCCCATGGTGAGCTGACCGGTGTTGATGCAACCTCCAGTCACCGCCTTGCCGATCCTGGTCTCGTCGTTGGTGCCGTGAATGGCAAAGCTGTACCAGCGAAAGACGCCGTCGTAGGTGTTGAAGCGAAAGGGCTGCTCGGTTGCCGGAACAGGAGCCAGACTGATGTAGCCGATGCCGTATTCACCGGTTTCCCCATCACCTTTGAAGTCGATGGAATTCATGTTGGTGAAGAGGGTCTCGCGCAGCTCCTCCTCCGTTTTTCCTGATTGCTCCACCAGTGAGGGGTCCATCTCGAAGCGGTCGTTGCTGAGGATGGCGTTGACCTGAAACGTTCCGAGCGGAGTGACACCCTCTTCAAAGGTGGTGCCTTCACAGCCAATGCCATGGCGCCCATGGCCGACGGTGAAACGCAAAGGGCCCTCAGCACGATCCAACACACCTTCACTGGCGATGGGATTGCTGCCATTCAGCTGGATCCGAATCGGTTCACGAATCTGTGGGTCCTGCAGAAACGAACTGGTGTCAGAACGGCAACCCACAAGGCTGACGAGCACGCCAGCCATCACCAAAGAACGGATCAGATCCATGCATTGACCTCGAATGCGAGCAGCATGCCGCGCCCGGATGTCGACGTCACTCAGGCAAAGCAGATTCGGACGGTTCAATCGGCTGTTGAATCGGCTGTTGAATCGTCGACCCGAAGCGGGTCGTCTGCTGCATCACCCACACAAGGGTGAGGCGATCCCGTTCCGATGGCACCAATACAGGACTCTCACCCTGGTTTATCGCCAGGGCATCGGTAGGAACAGAACTATGACCCCAGAGCCCGAAGGCGTGGCCAAGTTCGTGCAGAGCTGTGGCTTGCAGGGCTTCGGCCCGAAGCTCCGGGGAGACCATCACCTTCACCTGGGGCTCCAATCGCCGGCTGCCAAGACGCTGCACGTCAACGATCTGCAGCTGCGTTCGTCCATTGCTCGCCCGCCATACCCCAGCGACCTGACGCCGCGCCGGACGCTCACGTCGAATCAGCACATTGGCCTGGTCTGGGCTGTCCACCCTCGTGATTGGAACCAGTGCCTTCCAGGTGGTCAACGCCGATGACACCGCCTTCAGCCAGCGTTGGTCCCAACGGTTGGCAGGGGTTGCGTCAGCAGGCTGAATCCAGACGCACCAGTGCTTCAGAACGGGCGGGCCCAGGGGTGTGGTGGCGAGGGAGGAGGCATACCCCGGACGCTGACCAGGAGCCTGGCGTTCCAAGGCAACCTTCAGCGTTCGAATCTGCTCTTGCGGAGGACAGAGGTCGGGTTGCATCAGGCGGCGGGGAGACCAACGCCGCGGGCCATGAGTGTCGCCATCAGAGGAATGCTGGCGAAGCCGACCAATTCAATGTTGATGATCCAGGCCAGACGACCTGCGAGAGCTTCGCTTACTTTCGGCAGCTCGCCCTTGCGCAGTGGAATCGCCCAGAGGATGTAGGTGATCGTGGGATACAGCGACAGCCCCCCCACGGAGAGGTAAAGGCCAACCTTCCACCAGAACAAGGGGTTCTGGGTATAGAACTCGGCACCCTGGCCGAAGTGAATCACCCGCAGAATTCCACTCACCAGCAAAGCCAGGGCAGCGATTCCGTAGACGATGTCGGTGATCACCATCGCCGTTGCTTCCTGGCGATTCGGATCGGCTTTGATCAGCTTCCGCTCCAGCACGAGTGCGCCGAAACAGAGCATGAAGCTGAGGTAGTGAACGTAGGCAACGCCAGCGTTTTTGGCGATGTCGGATGTCAGAGCGACGGCCAGGGGCATTGGCGTAGCAACAGAAGGTGCGGCGACCTTAGCCACCCAATTGAATTAACAATGAAAGATTCACTTCATCAACAGGAAGAAAGAGTGTAATAACGCAAAAAGTGTTAATTCGGGAGTCTTTATTATGACTGCCAGAAAAAAACACTTTGGTTCTAGGTTCAATTCAGCCGTATCGTCATGATGACGAGTTCTCTGAGTGCTTTTCTCGGCGAAATTGGTCGCCATCAGCTGCTCACCCCAGAGCAAGAACTGATGATGGGGAGGAAGGTTCAGGCGATGGTTGCCATCACCGAACGCTGTCATCTTGCTGGCGGGAGTGGCCCAGCATGTGAGTACAGCGATAAAGAAAAAGGAGTGATTCGCCGTGGAGAACGGGCCAAGAATCAGATGATCACCTCAAACCTTCGCCTGGTTGTCAATCTGGCGAAGCGCTATCAGGGCAAGGGCTTGGATCTTCTTGATCTCATTCAGGAGGGAACACTCGGGCTGACCCGTGCTGTGGAGAAATACGACCCCACCCGCGGCCATCGTTTTTCGACCTATGCCTATTGGTGGATCCGTCAGGGCCTGAACAGGGCGCTCTCCACCCAAAGCCGCACCATTCGCATTCCCGTGAATGTGAACGAAAAGCTCACCAAGCTGCGGGCGGCCAAGGCGCGCTTGATGCAGAGGAATGGCCTGAGCCCTACCGGGGAACAATTGGCGGAGTTCATGGAGATCCCCATCGCTGAAGTGGAAGACCTCTTGGCCTGTGAACTTCGCAGCGTCACCGTCAGCCTGCAGGGGGTTGTGAAATCGAAATCCGATCCCTCAGAGCTGGTGGACGTGCTGCCCAGCGAGGAGATGCCTCCGATGGAACGGGCCGAAATCGCTGAGCGCACAGCCTCGGTTTGGTCGTTGCTGGCCAAAGCCAATCTCACCCCGAAAGAGCACACCGTCGTGACCTTGCGCTTCGGGCTGGATGGCACCAACGAATGGCGCACCCTTGCAGAAGTGGCTCGCCACATGAACTGTTCACGGGAATATTGCCGTCAGGTGGTGCAGCGGGCCCTGCGCAAACTGCGCAAGACCGGAATTCAGAACGGACTCGTGGAATCCACACTCTGAACATCGGCTCACACCGCTAGCGCTTTGCAGCTGATGTGGTGAGAGTGAAGCAATCTGGCTCCCTCCGCATGACCAACCATGCAGCTCGAACCACCGTTGAAGCCGACGTGCTTGAACGGGAAGTCATCGACGAGAGTCTGCTGCGCCGGCTATTGCAGCGGGCTGGCAGGGGTCTTGCCGCCCCAGCTCTGGAAGCCCTGGAGTTGATGCTTGACCCAGAGACTCCCTCAGCAGCGCGACTGACGATGCTCGCAGCCCTGAGTTATCTATTGATGCCAGCTGATCTCATTCCCGACCTGCTTCCTGTGGCAGGTTTCAGTGATGATTTGGTCGCGCTCTCAGCAATGGTGGGACTTTGGAGCAATCACGTCACCCCGTCGATCCGGATGCGAGCTCGCCGCAAACTGGATCGATGGTTTCCCCTTGCGCACTGAATCGCGGAACTGAATCGCTGAACTGAGTTGCTGATTGATGACTGGCTGGACCCCTGAATTTGAAGCGGATCTCACCCTGCTGCTGAAGGATTGGTTGAAACACCAGGGGCGTTCGCAGGCCGACCTGCGGCGAAACCTGCGCGCCGTGTCGACCCGAATGCCCGCACTGCTGGAGGTGCTGGAACGAGAACACAAACTGCGCGGACTGTCCGGACTGGCTGATCGGCTCTGCAGCGTCGAAGCCGAATGGCATGGCCAGACTTCAGCAGACAACAACGGCGTCGCAGCAGCAGAGGTGGATCCTTTCGGTCAACTTGATCTGCTTTTGCAGGAAATTCGAGACGACTGCTCCGATTAAGGGACATCACGGGCAAAGTGGTGGCTCAGACATCGATCCGATGACGCCCACACAACTCCTTAGTGCCTCCTTCTGTTTGACGATGTCGGTGTGCGGCGCTTCGTCTGCCCTGGCCCAGACAGAAGGCTGGCTGAGGGGACCTGGCAGCGCAACAGGCAAAGACAGCAAGATCGAGGCCACGAATTGCGTCACTGCAGAAGACGGCTCGATGACCTGTGACACCAAAGTCGTTAACCCGGCCAGCAACACCAAAGCACGGCCCTACTACAACCCCTTCAACGACTGAGACCCGTGAGCGGACCCACCCGATCGAAGAGAACGTTTCTTGGTTTTGTTGATGCTGGTGAGCGCGAGGTCGCCCGACTTCTGACCCTGATCACTTCAGTTGTGATCGCTGCAGCGATCATCCAGCTGATGATTTCTCTGGGCTCCAAGCTGCTGACTGGATCAGCGGCAACGTGGTTAGGCGACGATCTCATCAAGATCCTCGGTGATCTGCTCACCGTTTTGATCGCCCTGGAGGTGCTGCAAAACATCACCAGTTACCTACGCCGCCATGTGGTGCAGATCGAACTGGTCCTGGTGACTGCTCTCACCGCAGTGGCCAGGAAAGTGATCGTGCTGCCTTCCGGTGCTGAAAACAAACCCCAACTTTTGGTTGGTCTAGGGATCGCGGTCGTCTCTCTCTCCGCCGCTTACTGGTTGGTCAAACGTGCCAATGCAACTCCCACCAAAACAAGGCTCGGGCGTGGGTCTACCAGCAAACTTGAGCACCAAGACTGACAACTGAGGGATATCAACTGAGGGATGTCGGCCAAAGAGGAAGGCCGCCCTTCCCGCTGGAAAGACGGCCTAACTCGCTCGTTTGCGCATTGCAATCGACCTCATATTCAGTGTCTGATGCCTTGGGAAATCTCCTCCAGCAATGGAACTGAGACAGGAAAGGTCGAAGCGTCTGGCTCAAGGCACCCTGGGGCCATGGGGTCCAGGTGTGAAGCAACTCTCCTGCGGGGCACCTCCGAACGATGCAGAGGAGAGTCGACTGGCTTGACGCTCTTCATTGTCGCGCCAGACGAATTGCTTACGAATGGGTGGAAACTGTTGGAGCAGGGGCCAGAAAGTCAGTCTGCTTCTGCGATTTGCTCAGGTGGAGTGTCGGCCGTCATGGGCACCTCCGATCTCGATACACACACTCTCGTCAGCGATGACGGCAACGGCAATCAGCTGTCGTGCTCATTGCCTTTTGGGGCCGGAACACCCCATCGTGGGAATGGCGTGCCTGAACAGACTTAAGGGGCATCCCAGTGCAGGGCCAGCCAGAGCGTTCCAGGATCAGGGTCCGTGCGCTCGACCCGGTGGCGTTGATGGGGCTGAAGTGAAAGATGATCTCCAGGGCTGAGATCCACAATCCGATCGGGGTTCTCCAGCGCAACACAGGCGCTACCCCGCAGGACAAGCACCCATTCGTGTTCGGACTGATCCATCCATTCGTCGCTGGGGGATCGGTAGTCATTCGATGCGATCAGCATCAATCTCCAAGTCTCGGCGGACGCCAGCACCCGCATTGATTCCTCCCCGGGAGGTGGGCAAGGGGTCGCCAGCAGATTGGCGTCCCCCCCCTGCCCATGGTCACGCTCTCCCCAGCGCCGACCAATGTCGAATCCCCAGGATTGGGCCAGCTGCACAACCTGATTGTGGTCAGCACAGTCCGCCAGCTTTTGACGACTGCTGGAGTCCTGCTGCACACGCTCCGCAAGGGACTGAAGTTGGGAGATCTTGCTGAGGAAACGGATCAGATCCTGTTCCGCCATGGGGGGACCACACAGCTTCAATAGTGATCCTGACAACAGACCAATTCAGGGATGGGCGCAAAAGTCAGAAGATCCTGACGTTCTATTTCATGCCTTCTGCAACCAAGGCTCTCACCATCAGCGATCTGGAAGCAGGCTTCTCCAACTACTGCTTGGCCCTGAGACGCCTTGTCGCGGATGGACGCGACCTAGACGCCATTCGCCGGACTGTCTGCTGGGATTACCTGCAAAGACTGCACAGCTCCCTTCCTCAGGATTACCGCTCTCCAGACGAACTGATTCAGCGGTACCTAAGGGAGGCATCACCTGCTCAAGCAGACTGATCGAAGCCACAACATCCCTGTGCTGAGCCCTGTACTGCGCTACTGCATTGGTGCATGTCTGCTGCTGCTGCTGAGCCTCGGAACAGCTGAAGCCACTGCCGCTGCCGTTCCAGATGCCCAGCAAGGAGCGGTGTTGTTCGAACAGCACTGCGCGGGATGCCACATCAACGGCGGCAACATCATTCGCCGTGGAAAAAACCTGAAGCTGAAGACCCTCGAGCGTGATGACATCGCAACGGTGGACGCCATCGCAGCCATCGCCCGTGAAGGGCGAGGCCAGATGAGCGGATACGCAGACGTTCTCGGGACGGATGGTGATCAGCTTGTGGCGGAATGGATCCTGATGCAGGCTCAGAACGCCTGGACCCAGGGATAAACCTCGAGAGCCGTCCAGATTCCCTGCTTCCAATAAATGTCGTCCTCAACGAGCTTGCGCACGACGGAGATGTCGTCTGCCTCGAAGATTCCGAAAACGTGGGTGCTTCCTTCAGTGGGCCCAAGAGTGACAAGCGTCCCCTGCTCTTTAAGACCCTGAAGGCGAGCGAGGTGTTCATCTCGATAGGGAGCACGCTTCAAAAGAGCATCCGTGCAGTAAGTGCCCCACAAGACGAAACGTGCCATAGCAAAAGATGAAATACCGAAGAACTTTTCAGTAGAAAGGATGGCATAACGGATTGAGAAAACGCTATGTTGTGAAGGTTGATTTCTCACGAAAGCGATGCTCACTGGGAGCGACCTTCTCAATAAAGTCAAAGACCTGGGTGATGTCAGCAAGTCTGATCTGGTTCGTGTCTGTGGCTATGTTTCCCACAAAAAGGATGGCAGCGAACGTCTGAATTTCACCGCTTTCTATGAAGCCCTCTTGGATGCCAAAGGCGTCAGTCTTGGTAGCGGCGGTGTTGGCGGTGTCGGCAAAGGTGGCCGCAAGCTCAGCTATGTGGCCACAGTGCAAGGCAACGGCAACTTGCTGATCGGCAAGGCGTATACGGCTCTTCTTGACCTCACGCCTGGAGATGAATTTGAAATCAAACTAGGCCGCAAGCAAATTCGTTTGACGCCTGTTGGTGGGAGTGATGAAGACGAAGAGTGATGCAGCCACAGGTGCTGAGAGCACAAGTGTTCTCTCTCTGGTCGAGACCTTTTCAACCCCGACCATCGTCGGGGTTTTTTCATGCCATCAGCGTGATGGAGGCCACTAAGGCTGATCAGCAGCGACGCGCAATTCAGCGCAAAAACGACCAGCCTCCTGAGCGATTTCGCCAGGAGATGCTGCAGCCATCCTTTTCACAAGCGCACTTCCCACAATCGCTCCATCGGCACCCCAGCCACGAACCTGGCGCACCTGCTCAGAGCCTGAAATTCCAAAACCAACGGCGACAGGAACGGGTGAGGTTTGTTTCAGCTGCTGGACCAACCCTTCAACTCTGCTTTCCATTTGGGCCCGCTCACCGGTGACACCGGTGACACTCACCAGATAAGTGAAACCTCGGCTGCATGTCGCAATCCGACCCATTCGATCTTTGGGTGTGGTGGGTGCAACAAGAAGCACGAGATCCAATCCGTATCGCTCTGCAATTGTCGACAACCGCTCCGCCTCTTCGAGAGGTAAATCAGGCACCACAAGCCCGGCCGCACCGGCCTCCGCTGCGGACTGGCAGAACGCCTCCATTCCCACATTCAGCAGCGGATTGGAGTAAGTAAACAGAATGACGGGAATCTGCAATTTCCCTTTCAAGGACCGCAGCATGTTCAGAACCGCCTTGGGCGTGGTTCCAGCGGCAAGGGCCCGAGAAGCGGCGGCCTGAATGACCGGTCCATCAGCGAGAGGGTCGCTGTAGGGCATCCCCAGTTCCACCATGTCGGCCCCGGCACTTTGCAGGCTGAGGAGCACTTCAGCGGTCACAGAGAGATCAGGGTCGCCAGCCATCAGGAACGGCATCAGAGCGAGGCGACCGTCCTGCTTCAGCTGCTCAAAGCGCTGGGCGATGGAAGAGGACTGCTGATTGGGCATCTCGGTCAACCGACCAGGAACAAACCTCGAAAGCCTATGAGTCGGCGGGGGCGTCACCGTCCGAAGCAACCGAGGCATCCGCACCTATCTTGCGCAGCAGCGCCTGCTGCTCCTCCTCTGGGAGAGCGTCAAAACGAGCCTGAAGCGCGTCAGCCTCCTGCTTGTCGTACACCTCGCGGTAGCGACGCCGCTGATTCATGTAGGTCATTTGGCCGGTCACAACCCGAAACAGGTAGGAACTCGTCCAGACCACAACGATCACCACCAACAATGTCTGGGCAGCAATCCCTGCCGAGAAACCTTCAAAGCCCGCAGCTTGAAAGCCCACTTGCCCAACCCCTCCCAGCAGGAGGACGGCGAGTCCAATCAGAAGAACCTTTCCACGCGTCAATTCAGACGTCTCCCTGCCCGCTGAGACGGAAATTGAGGAACGGAGCGAACAGAATCATCCCCGGGAAAAAGAAGAAGACCATCCCATATATCCCCAGGCGCTCCAGCTTGCCCATCCGATGCCAGCGCTGGTTCATCCAGGCAAAAAGGGCCAGCGGAATGACCACGAGGTACAAACCGCCCAGCACGACGTAGGCCAAAAGAACCAGCAGTGTGTCCTGTGGGACTTGATGGAGCAGGGACGAGAGGTCCAAGGCCTGAGGACAGCTAAGGGAAATCTAAGATGTCTGGGCGGGGGCATGGCGGAATCGGTAGACGCACGCGACTTAAAATCGTTTGGGCCGAAAGGCCTGTGGGGGTTCAAGTCCCCCTGCCCCCACCACCCGCGTTCAAGACGGCAGTAACTCGGCGAGCTTGGTGCGGAAATCTCCCTTGGGCATACCGCCCTTCAATTCCCCCTCGATCGAGAAATCGCCATCGGGATCGCTCACCAGCAGGTAGGTCGGCCACCCCATACCCTCCTTGTTGGGGTACTGCTTGAGCAGGATCTTCCTGTATTTGCGGTACATCTCGGTGTCCTGCAGCATCACTGAGATAAAGCTGCAGCCGAGTTCCTCCGCCACTTTTCCGTCGTAATGACTCATGCGGTGACAGGTTCCGCAGTCTTCAGAGCTGAACTTGATCAGGTGCATCGGCGACGGCCCAGGAGAGGATCTCTCCAGCATGGAAAGGAACCAGTCCATTCACAAGTTCCGGAACCAAATGATCACGCCGCTGCAGGGTGATGCGTTGGCTGTTGGCTGGCAGGTCGTAGAAGGCCGGCCCATTCAGGCTGGTGAAAGCTTCCAGCTGGGCAAGAGCACCCTCTTCATCGAAGACCTGGGCGTAGCTCTCCAAAGCGAAGGGAGCATTGAAAATGCCGGCGCAACCGCAGGAACTCTCCTTTGATGCCCGCTCGTGAGGTGCTGTGTCAGTGCCGAGAAAGAAGCGCGGGTCACCGCTGGTCGCCGCCCGGCGTAGGGCCTGACGGTGACATTCCCGCTTGGCGACGGGAAGGCAGTAAAAGTCACTGCGCAACCCTCCGGCAAACATCGCGTTGCGGTTGATATGCAGATGGTGGGGGGTGATCGTGGCCGCGAGATGGTGATCCGCGGAGCTGACGTACTGCACAGCCTGCTCGGTGGTGATGTGCTCGAACACAACCTTCAGCTCGGGATGACGAACCCTCAGGGGTGCCAAATGGCGTTCAATGAACACCGCCTCACGGTCGAAAATATCGATATCGGCATCGGTGACCTCTCCATGGATCAGCAACGGCATGCCGATCCGGGCCATCGTCTCCAGCACTGGATCGATCTGCAGCAGATCCGTTACTCCAGCTGCTGAATTGGTGGTTGCGTTGGCGGGATAAAGCTTGGCCGCGGCAAACACTCCCTCTCTAAAGCCAGTCTCGAGCTCGGAGGGATCGATCGAGTCGGTGAGGTAGGCCGTCATCAACGGCGTGAACTCCAGATCAGCGGGACATGCCGCCTGAATACGCGCGCGGTATGCCCGCGCCGAAGCAACGGTTGTCACCGGAGGGCGCAGATTGGGCATCACGATCGCCCGACGAAAACGACGGGCTGTATGGGCCACAACATGCGTGAGCATCTCGCCGTCACGGAGATGCACATGCCAATCATCCGGAGAGATGATCGAAATCTGATCAGTCATTCAGCGCCAAACCATTGACGGCAAGACGCAAGGCCACGAGGCGATCGGCGCTGATGTGGCTCTTGGGAACACGATCAAGCAGCTTGAGCTTCTGAAGCCGATTTTCTGTACTTCCCGTCGCAACGACCAGGTAAACCCTGCGCCCTTCTTCAATCGCTTCCTTGACCGCATTCTCGAGAGCGATCGCAGCGGTGACCCCGAGGTGGGATACCTCTGAGAGGTCGAAGACGACCGCCTGACAATTGCCGATGGCGTTGTGCTCGCGAGCGATCGCTTTAGCCACACCGAAGATCATTGGGCCGGCGAGCTGAAACAACAGGACCTTGCCGGAGGCCTGATCCAGCAACACCTGCTCCTCTTCAGTCAGCTCCACATCGTCATCTGCTGTGCTGATCGTTTTCACTTTTCTGGACTGCAAAGCGCTCATCCGATCAATGGTGAGGACGTTGGCCACGAAGACGCCAATCCCCACCGCAGTAATCAGATCCACCAACACCGTGAGCGCAATGACGCCGTAGGTGATCACCGCAGCTTTAACCGAAAGGTGATGGGCCCGTTGAAGGAAATCCCAGTCGATGATGTCGATACCCACCTTCAGGGCGATCCCCGCCAGAACAGCAAGGGGGATCGTGGAGGCGAGGGGAGCGGCGGCCAGAACAACCACCACCAAAATCCCCGCTCGGACAATTCCAGAGAGGGCCGAACGTCCGCCAGCCTGAATGTTGACCACAGTGCCCATGGTGGCTCCCGCCCCAGGGAGACCTCCGAAGACACCCGAGGCGATGTTCGCCAGTCCCTGGCCCACCAGTTCCTTGTTCGAGTTGTGCTCGGTGCGGGTGAGGCTGTCGGCCACCACGGAGGTGAGCAGCGCATCGATGCACCCGAGCATGCCCAACACAGCCGCATCAACGAACATCAAGCGCAGCTGCCCTCCAGAGAAGGTGGGCACATGCAGGCTGGGGAGCTCGGCATTGAAGGGCGGAATGGTCTTGAGGCCAGCGTTTTGAAACAAGGTCATCGACAGAACCGTTCCCAAGACCAGAGCCAGGAGCTGCGGCGGACAGAAACGCTTGACGTTTGCTGGGGTGAACCAGAGGATCGCGACGGTGATCAAGGCAAGAGCCAGCTCCATCGGCTGCACGCCAGCGATCAACCCGGGCAAATTGGACAAGGTCCCCATGACCCCGCCCGATGCGGTCTGACCGAGGAAGGCCGGCAGCTGGAGAATCACCAGGATGGCTCCGATCCCCGACATGAAGCCGGAGATCACCGTGTAGGGCATCTGGGTGACATATCGACCCAGACGGAACACGCCGAAGAGGATCTGAAACAGGCCCGCCAGGATGACCACAGTGAAGGCCATGGCCATGGCGGTTTCCTTGTCCGGAGCCGTGGCGGTGAAGCTCAGGATTACAGAGGTAAACACCACGGTCATCGGACCAGTGGGTTCAGAGATCAAGGTGGGTGTACCGCCGAAGACGGCGGCCACCAAGCCGATGATCACAGCTCCCCAAAGTCCCGGTGCTGGGTCGCCCGTTGCGGCGACCCCGAAGGCCAGGGCCATCGGAAGGGCAATCACCGCGGCGGTGACGCCACCGAAGGCGTCACCGCGCAGATTGCTTGTGGAAATCCGATTCAACAAAAGTTCTGGCACTGAACCGCAGCGCCTGACATTAAGTGGAGTCACGACAAAGCAGAATCCCCTCACACAACTGATCCCTCCCCATGCCTGAATTTGTACAGGCCACGATTGAAGTGCTGCTGGGGATCGGGCTGCTGTTCGGCGGCGGAGAGCTGTTCGTTCAGGGGGCCGTCGCCATGGCGGTGATCTTCGGCATTCCCCAGCTCGTGATCGGGCTCACAGTGGTTTCACTGGGCACCAGCGCGCCAGAACTGTTCGTCAGCCTCAGTTCAGTGCTGCAAGGGGCTGACGCCCTCGCCGTCAGCAATGTGGTGGGCAGCAACATCTTCAACGTGATGGTGGTGCTGGGCAGCAGCGCCCTTGTTCTGCCGTTGCGTGTCGAAAGCCGACTGGTGCGGCGGGACGTCCCCCTGATGATTGCGATCTCAGCGGCGGTTTGGGGCATGGCCTCCGCAGGACGGGTCACCTGGCAAGCGGGCCTGGCGTTGCTGTTGGGACTCTTGATCAACACCATCTGGGAGATCCGCACCGCCCGTGAACAACCGGACGACAGCGGTAGCGCTGAACCCGACATCGAAGAGGACGCGGCGAGCGGCGGTTGGACCCTGGCCGTCCTGCGACTGCTCGGGGGCATTGGCATCCTCACCATCGGATCACGGGTGCTGGTAAGCGGAGCCACGTCAGCCGCCACCTACTTGGGAGTCAGTGAGGCGGTGATCGGTCTGACGATCGTTTCAGCCGGAACCTCGATGCCGGAATTGATCACCTCCCTCGTTGCCGCCCTGCGGGGGCGCACCGATCTAGCGATCGGCAATGTGGTGGGCAGCTGCTTGCTGAACCTGCTGCTGGTCCTGGGAGGAGGAGCCTTGGCCGCCGCTGGCCGTGGGCTGGAGGTCAGCCCCGAATTGATTCAGGACGACCTGCCAGTGATGTTGCTAACGAGCCTGGCCTGCATGCCGATCTTCTGGACGCGCGGACGGATCAGCCGACTGGAAGGGGGGCTGTTGCTGGGTTTGTACGTTCTTTACATCGTTGACAACGTTCTACCGAGAACAACTCTGGCCAGTTGGTCGGATGAATTTCGGCTGTTGATGCTCTGTCTTGTGCTGCCGGTCGTGATGATCGTGATCATGACCCAGGCCTTGGTGTTCTGGAGAACGAGGACTTAGCGGCATCCGAGTGCTCCCCGTGATGAGACGGATGGAGTTGTATTTCCTCATCCAGGGATGACCGCCTGATTAGCCGTGTTCATCCTTGAGGCAGATGATGCTCGGCTTGCCGATGCTTGAGCTGCTTCCCCCGCTCAACGACAAGAATCTTCCCTGGATCGACGTCATCCATCCCATCGTTGTTCACTTCGTGATCGCGATGGCATTGATCACCGTCGTGTTCGACGTCATTGGTGTGATCAGCGGCAAGAAGAACCTGTTTGAGGTGAGCTTCTGGAACCTGATCGTCGCCACCGTTGCGATCTTCGTGGCCATCATCTTCGGCCAGGTGGAAGCCGGTCTCGCCAATCCCTATGGCGCGTCACGGGACATCCTCAACATCCACAGCACCATCGGCTGGTCCCTCGCGGGTGTGCTCGCCCTGCTTACAAGCTGGCGCTACGTCGCCCGGCAAAAAGACCCAGCGATCTTGCCCAGGGGCTTTCTCATCTTTGACGTCGTGCTGGCGGGTCTCGTGATCACGCAGGTGTACCTCGGAGACAAGCTGGTCTGGGTTTACGGGCTGCATACGGTCCCCGTGGTTGAAGCCATCCGTCAGGGAGTGGTCTCGTGACGCTCTTCGCCACGATCGCCTCGCCGATCAACGACATTGCCGACTCCCTCGGCGCCAACAACCTTCCCTACGCGATTCCGCTGCACCCCAACCTGGTGCATCTGACCATCGGGTTGTTTGCGATCGCCATCGCCTTCGACTTCGCCGGTGCGTTCTACCCGTTGGAAAAACGGGTGTTCCGCTTTCTTGCTCTACCAGTCACCCGCAGCGGCTTCCACGACGTGGGCTGGTACAACCTCGTGGCCTGCAGCGGCATCAGCTTCTTCACCGTGGCAGCAGGGTTCTACGAAATGCTGCTGGCGGTTCCATTACCGGGCATTCGCAGCATCCTCGGCCAGACCGCCATCGACACGATGCTCTGGCATGCCATCGGTGGCGTCGCGATTCTGCTGGTGATCGTGGCCATGACCATCTGGCGGGGTTACCAACGTTTTGTTTGGCGCAAGGACTTGGGCCGTCAGGTGACCTGGCTGTATCTGCTTTGCGGCACCGCCATGCTGCTGGTCATGGGCCTGCACGGAAGCCTTGGCGCCTGGTTGGCCAGTGACTTCGGGGTGCACATCACCGCAGACCAGTTACTCGCTTCCGGTGCCGATCTGCAGGAGGCATTGCCATGACCACCACCGCCCCCAAGAACGGCCCGAACATCGGCGCCATCGTGATCATCAGCATCGCTGTTGCGATCAATCTTGTGATCGCCAAACTGATGGCGACATGGTCCTACAGCTGGTTCCCACCGCAGGCCTCCAGCGCAGCGTCCTACGTCGACGATCTATTCGCCCTGGAGACCGGCATCGGCTCCTTCATTTTCTTTGGCTGCACCGGTGTCATGGGCTGGGTTCTGTTGTTCAACAGAGCCGGCAAATACGACGAGAGCGACGGTGCGCCGATTGAGGGCAACACCAAACTCGAGATCATCTGGACGATCATTCCGCTGGTGACGGTCTTCGTGATCGCCGCCTACACGATGAACGTGAACATGAAGCTTCAGACCCTTGGTCCGAAGCAGAAGTACGCCATCGGCACCGATCCCACCGCCCTCATTGCAGTCGATCCCACCGCGGACATCGGACCAATCGATGTGATTGCCCGCCAGTGGAGCTGGGAGTTCGTCTACCCCAGCGGCGTGCGCAGTTCGGAACTGCACATCCCAGTGGATCAACGGGTGAATCTCCGGCTGATCTCAGAAGACGTGCTGCACAGTTTCTTTGTGCCGGCCTTTCGACTGAAGCAAGACATCATCCCCGGCAGCATCATTTCCTACAGCCTCACGCCTACCAAGGAGGGGAGGTTCCGGTTAAGGGACGCCATGTTCAGCGGCGCCTACTTCTCCCAGAACCAGACAGACGTGATCGTCGAATCCGAGCAGGCCTACGACGGCTGGCTGAAAGCCACAGCCCAAAAGCCACTACAACCCGGCCTCGATCCAGGGCGACCGCTGTACGACCGACGTCTCAGTCGAGGAGACAAGGGCTGGGCAACGGTACCCCCCGCTCCCGCCCCGATGGT
>NZ_VTLC01000008.1:0-46113 GCF_020514255.1 Synechococcus sp. MU1611
TCTCGGCAACCTTGATCAGGCTCTTGCCTCCACTCTCAAATCACTCGAGCTCAATCCTGATAACCCCACTGCCCACATGAACCTGGGCGGCATCTACAAAGACCTCGGCAACCTTGATCAGGCTCTTACTGCATACAGGCAAGCAGAAACACTTGAGCCCAAAGAGTTGGAGTACGCAGCATCTTCCAAGCTATTTTTCAGCGATCTCCATCAAAATAATCATGCGATTAATATCGAACGGGAGGCTTACAGGAATGGAATTAATGAGCTCAAACAGAGCGCCTCAAACCTGAAGAAGTCAAACACAATTATTACAACTGGTATATTTTGGATTGCCTACCACAATAGGGATGACGACAAAGAGATTCTCGAAAGTTTAGGAAAATTTCTCTGCTCTGTACAGAAAGCAACCCTTACAAAGAATATCAATGCATACGAGAGCGTAGTAGCCAGCAAGGAAGGAATCAGACTAGGCATCTGTTCTGACTACCTTCACAACCACACCATCGGGAAACTGAATACAGGAATAATTAGAGTCTTGAAGGAGCATGGTTTTCATATCTCGATCTTCAAAGGAGCAAATGCAAAGACCGATGCCAAGAGTCTGGAGATAGACTCAAATGCACACACTTCCATAAGGCTTCCGCAGTCCCTAGAAGCAGCCTCTGAGATCATCAGAAAGGAAAGGCTAGACGTTCTACTGTATACAGATATTGGAATGTCGCCTTATACGTACATGCTTGCCATGCTGCGACTTGCACCCGTGCAAGTGACAAGCTGGGGACATCCAAATACGACAGGGCTGGAGACAATCGATTACTTTTTGTCATGTGAGTCGGTTGAGCCAGCCAATGCGCAGTCGAAGTACACAGAGCAGCTCATCAAACTCACAAAACTTCCGTGCATCTACGCGGCACCTGAGACCAAGATGGTAAGCAGCTCAAGAGAGAAGTTTCAGCTGCCATCGGGTCAGGTCTTAATTGGAATCCCTCAAAGCCTCTTCAAGTTCCACCCTGATTATGATGAGATCTTAGAAGAGATCATCTCTGAGCTTCCAAATGCCAAGTTTGTTCTGATCGAAGGGCAGAACAAGCCACAAACCGAGCGCCTTAAGAGCCGATGGGCAGCCAAGGCACCAAAGACATTAAAAAATGCGATCTTCCTACAAAGAATGTCGCAAGAAGACTATCTCTGCCTCCTAGAAACCGTGGATATTCTGCTAGACCCGATCTACTTCGGAAGTGGCAATACATTTTATGAGTCGATGGCAGTTGGCACCCCTCTAGTGACAATGCCAGGGGACTATATGCGTGGTCGAATCGTAGCGGGTGGTTACAAGCAGATGAAACTGCATAATGCTCCTATTGCCGCAGACTCGCAGGAATATATCAAGATTACAGCTCGACTGGCAAAGGATACCGAGCTGAGGAAGTCACTTAAGCAGGACATAAAATCTGCTGCGCAGAAGTATTTGTTTGACGATCAAGAAGCAGCTGATGAAATTATCGCGTTCATTCATGCAGCAGTGGATTGCAATCGAAAAACTGGTGGTCTTCTGCCTGTAGGCTGAATCCCTTCTAAGAAAGCAAGTCTGTGAGCAGCCGATACCTCGATAAGCAGTGCCCTGCATGCGGGTACACGATTGCAAAGATGATCTTTGACGCTGGAGTGAAGCCTCTAGCAACAATTGCGTGGGCAGAATCTGAGGAAGAAGCCAAAAAAGTGCAGTCATTTAAACAAGAATATATTCAGTGCCTTAACTGCTCTCACGTGTGGAATCATTTGTTTGACTGGGAGCATGTACCATACGGGAATAAGCCCAACAAGATGTACAACAATGGATCGCAATGGAAAAAACATATAGATTATCTCCAAGACTGGCTTTCAGACCGTATTACTGAGAATCCCACAGTTGTGGACATTGGATGTGGTGACGGTAGCTTCCTGATCAACATGGCAGAGCACTATGTCGGGAAGGGGCAATTTCATGGGTTTGATCCAAGTGGAGATGTTGATCCGAATCAATCAGCAATTATATTCAGCAGATCTTTGTATATGCCTCTCGAGGATACACCGAAGTACAAACCAGATCTGATTGTTATGAGGCATGTGATTGAGCATCTCACTGCTCCGTCATCATTTCTGCACTCATTGGCATGGGGTGCTTCTAGCTATGAACAACCAACATATCTCTACTGCGAAGTCCCATGCATCGATCGGGTTTTTGATACAGGTCGCTTGGCTGATTTCTATTATGAACATCCATCACAGTTCACGAGTGCTTCATTCACTAAAATGCTGAAGACGGCTGGAAAGATCGTCGATATTCACCATTCCTATGATGGAGAAGTCATTTGCGGGCTTGTCGAGCTGACTCCATCGGATGAGCAACAGATCACTAATCAGAATGCTGATGCATATTTCTCTAGTATCTCCGACTCAATTCAGCAGATCAGAAAGGATCTCAAGGGGCTTGTAGATTCTGGCAAAACATTAGCAATCTGGGGTGGGACGGGTAAATGTGCTGCTTTCATGCACCACTACAAAATATCTGGTGAAGACATACCCTTAGTTGTCGATTCAGATGAACGTAAGTGGGGAACTTATGTACCTGGCATCGGACAAGAAATAAAATGCCCGACTTTTCTCTTAAATCACCCCATTGATATTCTTATTGTGCCGACACAATGGCGGACTCAAGACATCCTCATTGAAGCTACTTCAATGGGGCTTACTTTCAAGCAAGTGCTTATTGAGCACAAAGGTAGACTAATTGACTTCACGACAGAAGAGCATCCATACAACAAAACCAAATTAAACAGTCCAACTGAGCAATAAACAGCAAAATACAAAGGATGATGGCGACTGGGGCACTGACGAAACAGAGGATCAATACATCGACAGACTCTGCCAATCATCGATGGATGAGTTGATCGATGAAACATGCGCAGACAATGACTTTAAACTTAAAGCAGTCTTTATACTTATTGATGACTCAACGAAATCCCCTCTTCCTCTCTGAAGCATAGAAACCCCCTACTGCCTCTTTGAGTATGAGATCTACTGAGCCATAACGAGAGTTCTTTCTCAGCATCTCCTTGAGAAGAGCCTCACTCTTCTTGTCTAACTTGATATTCAACGCCTTGGGAAGTGCTTGAAGTAAAAATCTTCCATTGCCACCTTGTAGCAACCAGACCTTGTTAGTCTGGTCTTACGCATCAAGGCTTCCTCCATCTGACGAAAAGCATTTACTTCTCGTCGATTGAAGGAGACATTCGTAGAAGGGGTCTTAGTGATATACATAGTTATTGAATAGAAAATATAGTGATGCCAGTTGCCAATGGAATAGACTAAACTCAAGGGGATGAAGCCTCAGGCAACAAGCGCACTTGACTTCTAGAAAGCATTTGAATCTATTTATATGTTTTCAACCTTAAAACCAATCACTTTTGAATCGAGAAGTACTCCAAAGAGAGCTCAAGCGCACTTAATGCGGAATCGATGCGGTATCAAAGCTCAATAGTCATGATCCAATCGACTCATACTCAAAGGAGTATTGAATCTGAATTTCCTATACCTTCACCACTATGTATAAGAGTTTTCAGTCAGAAATAGCTATGCGTAGCCTGCTGTCATATTCAACTGAGGTTTATTCCAAGGGAATAAGGACTACTGGCGCTTATTCATCAAGTACTTGATGCTCATCACTGATAGTCCTGCGATTACCCCTGTAGAGATGTCTCGGTAGATGCCTTGACCTCCAGAGAGCATCAGAGATGCCCTTCTGAGGTGGAAGGCGAGTAACCCTCTCCTCATCACCACAAGCATCAACAGCCTCTGGTAAGGGCACCTCTAAGACCTCTGGTGAAGGCAGCAGCAAGTGAGCTGCGTGCTCCCTCACGAAGTCCAGCAAGGTCGTTGCCATGCCGCAGCGATGGCACTTGAACCTCCATCGACCAGGAGATCCTTTCTCAGGATGGAGATACCCCTTGTGGACGTAACCAGGAGCATGACTGTCGTGTTGGCAGTAGGGGCATCGAAAGCGATACACCCCACTGGCAGTCTTTCTCCATCCCCGGTGCTGCAAGGACACTGAGAGACCCTGCAGCATTTGCTCTGGGGAGTGCATGAGACTTCAGATCAAAGACCGAGCTTTGCCTTCAGTCGCTTGTACTCGTCAAGATCAGCCTGAGTGGGGGCAGCCTCCAGATGGTTGGAGATGGCTTCCTCCACAGCTTCCTGATCGCCATCACTCCAAGTGACACTCAGAAAAGAAGGATTCCAGTGAGAACCCATTTCATAGTCACCTTTGATCAATGAATCAAAGAGGGAGTCACACTCCCATTCCTTCAAGTCGTCTTCAGAGACATAGTTAATGCACTCCCACTTGCTTCGAGCTTGAAGGTCGGGGTTGGTTGTCCACACCTCCATCTCGCCAGTGGTATTGCAAGGGAAAGAATTATTCGCTTCAAGAAGCTCATTCAAAACAATCGGATCAACATATTGATGCTCAGGGAGAAAGATATAGCCGCTGTCGTATTCAGCAGCCATTGACTGGACATAGAAAGTTTCAAACTTGGACTTCGCAGGCATGAATAAAAGTACGCGATTGGATGTGGTTTTTCTCGGTGTTTCTCACCGCTAGGGTTTAAAGACGGTTTATCGTCTTTGCCAGAGCAAATACGCAGTGGCGAGTATTTTATTTTCGCATCGCAGAGGAGGCGTCCTGCCCTCGTTTCGATACACATATTATATGGTGCACAGAAGCCAAAATCGCCTGGAGTATGCACTTTATCTTTACCTCATATTTAGACAATAAATCAGCTCATAGAAGCCAGTGCTGCCAACGGATCCGACGTACCAAAACAGGAAAGTCAAAACCCCTGATATAGCCACAAAAATTGGCACACGCCCTGCCTTATAAGCCAGCAGAAGCCCCCCTCAAGGAGGAGGACTGATCGAACCTGTAGAAGCTCATCTTTTCTCGCTCACACGCCTGCTGATGCCTTCTAAAGATCTTGGCTGAGTACAAACCAAGGACACCCTCCTTGGAGCAAGCAATGACGTCTCCGCAATGAGGACATCTGAATTTCTCACTCCTTTCCTCAAGCCACTGATCTTTGCTCTGCCTCACCATGTCGGCACCTTCACGCGCCCTGTGGGCTTGGCATAGGTCCTGAGCAGCTCCTCAGTGCGATGTCCTGCCACTGCTGCCAAATCAGCGGGACTATTCCCAAGTGCTAGGGCATGACTCAGAAACGAATGCCTTTGGGCATACAGACGCCTTGGCACTAGTCCCACACGTCGCTGAGACCGCTTCCAGACCTTCTCCAACCCTGAGTCATACAGATGTCCATGGGTCCTTGGCGTCACAAACACCAAGCCATCCTTCGTATTCAGTCCCAAACACTGCATGGTCTTCTTGTGCTGACTGAGCACCTCAACGACCTGCTGACTCAACGGCACCACCCGCGCCTTGCCTGTCTTGGTACCTGACCAGAGCCTTTGATGCGTGGCAGTGCCATCACGCCTCAACGTCTTACTGATCAGCAGCTCCCCTTCATCCAGGCGCACGCCGTCCCAGGTCAATCCAATCACTTCTGCATTCCTGAGCCCTGTGCTCAACCACAAGGCAAAGCAGGGGTAAAACCACTGCTCATTGCATCTGAGATCGTCCAGCACCTTCTTGATCTCCTCCCGACTAAGTACTTCCTCTTCCACTGACCTTGCTGGCACCTTCACCTGGACCAACCGCAATGCCTTATTGCCTGGTTGCACAGATCGAATCGTGCTGAGGAGCGTGGACTGGGTGGATGCCGCCAACCCCTCTGCCTTCATCCATACCAAGAAGCGATCAACCTCGGCTCTGGTCCTGATCGGCAAGCCATACCGCTTCACCACCCGATAGGCATGCATCACCCGTGCCTGCTTCTTCTCCTCTGCCAGTGACCTGAGGGCATCGAGCAAATCCTGGTCTCGACCCTCCACCAATGGGCGGTATCGATTCAGGGACAGGTCCAAATCCCCCTGCTGGGCATCCCGCCAGATCTCAGCGCAGATGGCTTGTCCCTTGGCTTGGGCAACTGGATCGTCAAAGCGACCAAGGCGATTGATGAAATGATCCCGCCCATCCAGCCTCAACCTGACTTGGAGAGCACCGTTGTTGTCCCTCACCCTGGGTGGCTTCTTCAACATCGCTCTCCCTGGCATGGGATTTGGGCTTAGGGCTGACACTCCTGAAAAGCCAAGCCAGATCAACAAATCCAGTAGCTCTTCTTAGCCGTAGGGCGTCTCAATGCGAGATCCAGTGCCCTCCTGGCTTTGGTTCTGGCTTATGGATCCATGAGAGCCCTGAGGTTCCCTGAGCGGTTGCTTCATAACCACTGCAAGTACAAGGAATCGGCACCCCCCGTGTTGCGCGTAGCGACAAGCTCCATCACAAGTTCGCCGTAATCGACCAGGGCAAAGTCATCACGGGATCCTTCAATTGGTCACCGTCGGCTGCTCATCAGAACGACGAAACCCTGCTGGTGATCCACTCACCCCAACTCGCCCAACACTTCACCCGTGAGATGGATCGCCTCTGGGACACGGCTGAACTGGGGATTACACCGCACATCCAACACAAACTTGAGCGTCAACGGATTCGCTGCGGGGATGGGGTGGAGAGGGGCTGAGAAAGCTGAGAGCCAGAGGATCTATATGACCATCAACACCTCCCCCATTTTTTTTGAGGGAGAGAGAGAGGGGGGGGGGGGGGACTTTGTCGCGCCATTCGTCGTATGCGTATGAGGCTTCTAATGCGCTGGGGCAGTGATTCCATCGACTGGCATCAAGAGCGCTAGCGATAACTGCCAATGCATCAGATGGAATTAAATAGACCTTCATTTGGAGAACAGAGATTCAACTTTGTCCTTGAACCAAACAAGGCTGAAGCACTTTTGCTTCTCAGCGGCTTTCTAAACTAGACTCGGACACTAAATATAGAGTTTTTTAATAAATATGACAACAATATCAGAAAGGCTTTGGGGCTTGCTAATTATTCAATATATATGAAATTAATTTTATGGATTTAAAAATCAAGAACAAGGTGGCAATTGTATGCGGTTCCAGCAAAGGCATTGGATTTGCAATTGCCAAAGAACTTGTCAAGGAGGGCGCATATGTGATGCTAAATTCGCGAAATGAATTCGAAGCGAATAAGGCATCAAAGGAATTAAATATTTCTTACAACTCAAGGGCAGCTTTTACATGTGGCGACCTATCAGAATATTCAACATGCAAAAATTTAGTGAATTCCACAATCGAGAAGTGGGGAACAATTGATATTTTAATAAACAACACAGGTGGTCCTCCTCCAAAGAATTTCCTAGACACTTCTGAAGAAGATTGGGATAAATGCTTTAAAAATATACTTATGTCTTCCATTAGGCTATCCAAGCTAGTTACTCCTTACATGATCAAAAATAATTGGGGCAGAATAATTACGATCGGATCAACACTAATGAAAGAACCATCCGCAGAAATGGTTCTTTCATGTACAATGAGGTCGGCAATGGTTAGCTATATGAAAAGCATTTCATATGTGCTAGCTCCTCATGGTATTACCGTAAACACTGTATCGACTGGCGGTGTAAATACAGATAGGCTTACTTCATTATTCACAAAAATTGCCAGAGATGAAGAGGTAGATTTAACTAAAAAGTTATCTGAGGCTGCAGCTTCAATACCTGTTAAGCGATTTGCTTCTCCAGAAGAATTTGCTCAAGGAATACTTTTTCTTGCATCTGCAAATAGTAGCTACATCACTGGAGAATGCATGGCAATCGATGGCGGGCTCACTAAATCCGCTTTTTAAATGAAATTATTTACAAAAGATCGCTTTTCTGATTCTACTATTCGCCTACGCGAGATCAAAGATGAAGGAGAAACAGTTATTCTTGTCAATATCCTCAAACAGTTCCAAATCTCTCTCCAAGGATTAGATGCAATCAGCCTCTATTCATTTGGTGATTTAGGCATTAATTCCTCAAACTATCTTGTATCAGTAGGATCCAAAAAATATGTTATTAAAAAACTAAACGATCGAAGTGAGGTGGAGCTAGATTTTTATTGTAATCTTTCAAATGAGCTTAGACGTGAGCTGGAAGTATTTCCATTCTTTCGGAAGTGCCATTCAAATAAGCTTTATCACGATGACAAAAGTTCTCTCTATTGCTTATTAGATTATATTGAAGGGGAATTTTTCAAGGGCACAAAGGCTCAACTTGAAGAAGTTGCTACAGCAATCAATCGCCTACATAGTTATTGCGCATCAAAAAGTCGGCTTGGCTTTTTACCTTCAAGAGAGTTTGACCTAATTCGTATAAACAAAGTTCTACAGAATTTCCTTGAATCCAATTCAAAAAGAAGGTTTTTGAATCGAACCCAAGAATCAATGGTAAGCAATAATATCACTAGTTTTTACAGGGCTCTTGACTATCTTTCCAACACTAATCGCTCGCATCTTGGCAAAGAAGAATTGGTGCATATTGATCTTCACCCCCATAATATTTTGTATAAAAATGATACACTAATGAGCATATTAGATATTAATTCTTTTAAGCTGGGGCAACCTTGTATTGCGTATGGATTTGCTGCCTATAAGCTCTACAGGCAGTCAATCGCTTATGACCATACTATTGCAAGGAATTTCAGCATTTTCAAGTTTATTGAACACATGAAAATAAATTACGATGCAAGGCTGCTTTTAAAGGGTGCCTTGATTGAAGTATTGACTAGGGCGACTATTATCTTAGAGCCAATATTGGAGGGAGAGAAATCTCCTTGGATAAGTGTACTAGACATTCAGCTTCTTGGTATCTTAGAGGTATTGCATTTTCTGGACATCGCCCATGAATAATATTACTGAAGAAAGGCTTCATAGATTTAGCCAACTTAAATTCTCTGGAGGCAATTGTCACTCAGACTTTTTAATTGCGTTGAGTAAGCATAAGCATTTGAACGGTCACATCCAGACATATTATGATTTTGCCTGTAACACCAACTACAATCACCCTGGCCTAAGCAAAGATCAATATTTATCACATCCTCTTAGGGTGGCGAAGTTAGCCCTTGACGAACTTCAAAATCCAACAATACCAGTTGTTGCAACCAGCTTGCTCCACAACTTGAAAGAAGTGTCAATCGATTCGTACAATACCTTTAAAGCATCAGGAATTACTGAGATTAGTCAAGCAATTGAGATACTGACCATTGACAGAAATAGAGCAAATGATAACGCGTACTTAAAGTCTTACTATGACCTTATATTCAATTCACCTGATTTTGTGGGAAGAGTAAAAGTATTTGACAAGTTGGACAACATGTTCATGTTATGCCTTAACAGGGATGACCACATTCGAAGGAGGTATATTGAAGAAATAGAAGAATTCGTCTTGCCTCTCGCAAGGTCAAAAGTTCCTCATCTAGCAAGATATATAGAACTCCTTGCTGTCAATTGCATGGAAGTTGGATTTATTGGCTTGGATGATTACAGATCAAACTAAATTCAAGAGAGTGAGCCTCAAGCGACAAATGCCATTGACTTCTCAAAAGCATTTAAATCTATTTACATGTTTTCAACTTTGAAATCCATTACTTTTGGACAAGAAGTACTCCAAACAGGACTCAAGCGCACTTAAAGCGGAAGCAGTGCGGAATCAAAGCTCATAAGACAAGATCCAATTGATCCATACTCAGAGGAATCCTTTATCTGAATTTCCTATACCTTCACCACTATGTATAAGAGTTTTCAGTCAGAAATAGCCATAAGAAACCCTCTGCCTTCATCCATGCAAGGAAGCGATCAACCTCTGCCCTTGTCCTGATCGGCAAGCCAAACCGCTTCACCATCCGATGGGCATATGTCACCATTGCTTGCCTCTTCTCTTCTGCCAGTGACCTGAGGGCATCGAGCAAGTCCTGGTCTCGACCCTCCACCAATGGGCGGTATCGATTAAGGGACAGGTCCAAATCACCCTGCTGGGCATCCCGCCAGATTTCAGCGCAGATGGCTTGCCCCCTGGCTTGGGCAACTGGATCATCAAAGCGTCCGAGGCGATTGATGAAATAGTCGCGCCCGTCGAGCCTCAACATGACTTGGAGAGCACCGTTGTTGTCCCTCACCCTCGGTGGTTTCTTCAACATCCCTCTCCCTTGCATGGAATTTGGGCTTAGGGCTGACACCCCTCAAAAGCCAAGCCAGATCAGCAAATCCAGTAGCTCTTCTTAGCCCTATTGGGTCTGAATGCGAGATCCACTGCCCTTTTGGCTTGGGTTCTGGCTTATGGACCTATGGGAGACCTGAGCATCCCTGAGCGCTTCCTTTAAAACCACTGCAAGCACAAGGCATCGGCACCCCTCGCCTCGCCCGTGGCGACAAGCTGCATCACAAGTTCGCCGTGATCGATAACAAAACTGTGGTCACAGGATCCTTCAACTGGTCGCCCTCGGCTGCTCACACCAACGATGAAACCCTGCTGATGATCCACTCACCGCAACTCGCGAAACACTTCGCCCGAGAAATGGATCGACTATGGGAGAGCGCTGAACTGGGGATCACACCGCACATCCAACGCAAACTTGAGCGTCAAAAGATTCGATGCGGAGATGGAGTAATGAGACGATAAGGAGTACTGGCTTAGCCTTAAACTCAAGCCAGAGCAAGAAAATGCAGTGGCTGGTTTTGGAGGAGCGGATGGTAAAGCAGGAAAATCAACAAAAAAGCCGCAACTGAACTTTCAGAAATGGTTCAACCAAGCCATTTATTCTCACAAGACAGGCCGGCTCAGAGAAGCCGAAGCGATTTACAAAAAAATGGTCACCGCAGGAACATCTGATCCTGCGGTTTTTTGCAATCTTGGAATCCTTTGCAAGAACAGCGGCCGAATTAACGAAGCCCTAGAACACTATGAACAAGCCCTGAAATTCGAGCCTGAAGACCCCCAGATTTACAGCAACATCGGAAATCTATACCGGGACACCGGAAATCTTGATCAAGCACTGCAATTCACACTAAAATCACTCGATCTTGATCACGAGTCATCAACTGTCCAGATGAATCTTGGCAGTATTTACAGAGATCTCGGAGAAACAGACGAAGCGCTAACAGCCACCATCAAGGCCATTGAATGCGATGAAGGCAACATCGAAGCTCTGCAGAACCTGAAAAGCCTTGCCAGCGACATCAAGGTCAACGTATTCAACAGAGACTCCGCCAACCAAGCCTACGAAAAGCTTCTCAAGTGCAATGACTTTTCCCATCGCAAAATCAGCCAACTCTTTATACAAGTCCACCTCGAAGACATCCAAGCGGCCGCAGGTTCAAACCCAATCATCTCAGACCAAAACCAGGCCTTTCATCGCCTCGCATCAGACTGGAGGTTCAGAACAGCGCTGACCTTACTGATCCCAACCCACAAGGAGACAGAGGAATTTCTCACGCGCCTAAGAAAGGAATTCCTAGTGCACGTCAAAAACCATAGTTCTATATCACCAGACCTCACCCCCCTCCTGGAGGCACTAGCGACGCAATGCTTCCTCAACGAATACGTCTATTGGCAATCAGATGAGGAACAACAATGGATCGATAATCTGATTGAAAACACAAAGGAAAGCAAAAAGGCCTTCAATCAATCCTTGCCCATGATTGGCTGCTATCGACCCATCCATGGCATCACTACCAAAGAAGCAATCAACTCATATCCCATCAACAGCAATGAGAGTAAAGCCTTCATCAATACCCAATTCCATGAGTTCGAAACAGAGCAGGACATCAAATCCCGCCTCGGCCATAGCAGGAAAATAACCAATGAGGTATCACTCGACGTACAACAGATGTACGAAGAAAATCCCTACCCTCGATACAAACACGCAGACCATACTCACCCCCTTTTTGCAAAACCAACAGCTGAGTTCATCTCCTTAGAGACAACCATTGAAAATCCCTCCTTCTGCAATGAGCTCTCAATACCCAACTCCAGCCCAAAAATTCTGATCGCCGGATGCGGAACGGGAAACCAAATCATTAACGCCAGTCGCTATAAAAATGCGCAAATCACGGCAATTGATATCAGCGCCAACAGCCTGGCCTACGCAGCAAGAAAAGTTCAGGAGAGCAACATGGGTAATGTTCGGCTCCAGCAACTGGACATCCTGAATGCCAATCAGCTTAAGGACATCTATGACGTGATTGAGTGCAGCGGCGTGCTGCATCACATGCAAAACCCCAGCGAGGGCCTGGCCTCACTGAACAGCAAACTCAAGCCGGGAGGCTATTTCAAGCTTGGCCTTTACAGCAAACTTGCCAGACAGAAAGTCTCTGCAGCACGAAAGCTGATCGAAAATCTGGGCATTCAAAGCACACCAGAAGGCATCAGAGATTTTCGCAAACAATTTTTTGACGGCAAACATCATGATCTCAAAGATCTATCAGAACTTGCGAGTGACTTCTATTCGCTCTCCGAGTGCCGCGACCTTTGCTTTCACGTTCAGGAGCATCAGTTCACCACCAAGACCCTGGAAAAACTTTTAGAGGCCGAGCACTTGGTGTTTTGTGGATTCATGCTTCCGAAATCCATCAAGGCCGCTTACCAGCACTGCTTCCCCGAAGACTCCAATGGCACCTCACTCAGCAACTGGGCTGAATTCGAGATAAACAATCCATCAACATTTCAAAGCATGTATCAGTTCTGGGCATACAAGCCTCTCTAGACATCTTTTGACGGAGATGATCACATCAAGCCCACCAAGAAATATCCAAACAAGTAATCAACAAAAGAGATTTTATCATCATCCACGAGCAAAGCAAATTGATCTCCCCCCAACAAAAGTGGAGTCAGCGAAGGCTTACAAAATCAAGACATGACCAAATACTCTGTTGCCCTATTGTCAATAAATCTTGGCTTCAACTGCGCAAAAGCACGCCAGAATGATCACATGACTTCGAAAATCACACGCATCCTGCTGCTCCTCGCCATGGCCAGCCCCGCAATTGCGGCAGAGCCCTATGAGCCATGGCCCAGCAAGGACCAGTTGAGAGGTATCGAACATGCTGCCTACGCCTGTTCCCGCGACAACTCAACAGAAACCTGCACGCGCGTTCGGCAGCTGGCTGATCCTCTAATGGATAGTCAAAGGCTGCCTGGGCTTTGCAAAGACGTGCTGTGGACGTTGATGGGCGAAGCCAAGGTCGCCAGCAGCAATGACTTCCGACGCAAAGACGCCATCACCAACACGGCACGGCGCATCCCAAAGGTCTGTGCCGAACCGGTCAAGAAAAAGGAAAAGCCCAAAGCACGTCAGGCCTAAGCCTCTCTAAGGCTTAATCAAAGTCAAAGCTGAACCGCTGACCTTGCATTTACGTGGGCACTTCTCTTCGAATGGCATCTAGGAGCGCCACACTCACGTGGGGGTGCTTCTTGATCTCGTCAACAAACATCTGCAAGTCGGCAGCAGTGAAACCTTGACTGGAGATTCGGGAGTCCACCTTTTTGCGGAACGACTCCAGAAGACTTTGTTGATCAGCTTCGAGAGGCTTGGAACCGGGATGGGTGACGTCCATCGAGGAAACAGAGGCAATCAGTCGTATATCGCCGAATCGTCGAGCAAATCAAGCAACGTCTCGGATGTAGCGAGCATCTCCCCCATGCTGAGTTCACTTTCCTGACCGGCCAGTTCGGAGGCCAACTCACACGCCTTAGAGGAGTGGCCTGAGACATCACAACTGTTGGACAACCGCACGATGGCGTTGGAAAGCTTGCCGCGCAGGCATTCTTCCGAACCTGACTGGTTGATTACAGCATTAGCTGCCGTGACCGCCTCTTGAGACGCCTCAGGCAAAGGCTGGGCCCGCTTCCAACTTTGCGATGCACCCACAGAAGGGGACACGCACGCGGTGCTGACGATCAACAGCAGCAGAAGGCGATGCATGGTCGTCGGCATTGGTGCGTGGCAAAGGGTAGCGATATCAACTGGTCGCGCCCATGGCATCGCAACTGGATTTCCATGTTTAGGTTCCGCATAAAGCCCCCCATCCGACGTGATGACCACCTCGGCCCCTGCGGAACCGACCCAACACCAGGTGCGCCTGGATGTCCCCTTCACCGACCAGAAGCCAGGAACCTCGGGCCTGCGTAAGAGCAGCCGCCAGTTCGAGGAGCCTCATTACCTAGAGAGCTTCATCGAGGCGTCGTTCCGCACTCTGGCGGCCGTGCAAGGAGGGACCCTGGTGCTGGGAGGCGATGGGCGTTACGGCAACCGCCGGGCCATTGATGTGATCCTGCGGATGGGCGCCGCCCATGGTCTGAGCAAGGTGATCGTCACCACCAGCGGCATCCTTTCCACGCCTGCCGCTTCCAACCTGATCCGGCAGCGCCAAGCCATCGGCGGCATCATCCTTTCCGCAAGCCACAACCCCGGCGGTCCAGACGGCGATTTCGGAGTGAAGGTCAATGGATCCAACGGTGGACCCACCCCCGCCTCCTTCACCGATGCCGTCTATGAATGCACCAAGACCCTGGAGCATTACTCGATCGTTGAGGCCTCAGCGATCCCCCTGGATGCACCCGGTCTGCACAGCATCGGTGCCATGCAGGTGGAGGTGATCGACGGCGTCGAAGATTTCGTCACGCTGATGCAGGAGCTGTTCAACTTCGATCAAATCCGCGATCTGATCCGCAGCGACTTCCCGCTGGCCTTTGACGCCATGCATGCCGTCACCGGGCCCTATGCCACCCGCTTGTTCGAAGGGCTTCTGGGTGCACCGGCGGGGAGCGTGCGCAACGGCACACCCCTGGAAGACTTCGGCAACGGTCACCCCGACCCCAACCTCACCTACGCCCACGAGCTGGCTGAACTGCTGCTCGAAAGTGACGACTACCGCTTCGGCGCCGCCTGCGACGGCGATGGCGATCGCAACATGATCCTGGGCCAGCGCTGCTTTGTGAACCCCAGCGACAGTCTCGCCGTACTCACGGCCAACGCCACATCAGCTCCGGCATATGCCAACGGCCTGGCCGGTGTGGCCCGCTCCATGCCAACAAGCGCTGCGGTGGACGTGGTGGCCAAAGAGCTGGGCATTGACTGCTTCGAAACCCCCACCGGCTGGAAATTCTTCGGCAACCTTCTGGACGCCGGAAAGATCACCCTTTGTGGTGAAGAGAGCTTCGGCACTGGCAGTAACCACGTTCGCGAAAAAGACGGGCTCTGGGCCGTGCTCTTCTGGCTGCAGATCCTGGCCGAACGCCGCTGCAGCGTCGCCGAGATCATGGCGGAACACTGGAATCGCTTCGGGCGCCACTACTACTCGCGTCACGACTACGAAGCCGTCGCCAGCGACGCCGCCCACGGTCTCTACGACCGCCTGGAGGCCATGTTGCCGAGCCTGATCGGCCAATCCTTTGCCGGACGCGTCATCAGCGAAGCGGACAACTTCAGCTACACCGACCCCGTTGATGGTTCCGTGACCACGGGTCAGGGCCTGCGCATCCTGTTGGACGACGGCAGCCGGGTGGTGGTTCGTTTGTCGGGCACAGGCACCAAAGGAGCCACGATCAGGATCTACCTGGAGAGCTATGTGCCCAGCAGTGGAGACCTCAACCAGAACCCCCAGGTCGCCCTCGCCGACATGATCAGTGCGATCAACAACCTGGCGGAGATCAAGCAACGCACGGGGATGGATGCCCCCACGGTGATCACATGAGGCAGTTAACCACTTGAAGCTTGCGATCACCTGAAGCGGCTCAACCAAAAAGCCACCCGCTGGGTGGCTTTTTTGCTGGCTCTTATTGATTCCTCAGCGACGACGACCACGATGGGAGTTGTAATGCCGGTAGGCCGGATCGGTGGCATCTTCCTGCAGCTGACGCATCGTCTCAATCGCAAACCCACCCAAGCCTCCTGAGGTGATCACCATCAAATAGAAGAGACGCAAGCGGCCAACATCGATCTCGGCCGGGCTGTTGTCGATCAACACCTTGAGGAAATAGGCAACAGCCAAACCAAGGCCAGCGCCAATGGCCACAGCAATCAAAACACGCATGCCACTGAAGGACTTGCGCTGATTCACCTCAAGCTTCGGCTCAGACATCAACTTGGTTGCGGGGTGGGAGTAGCGCCATCCTCAGGAGGCTTGGCTTCGTCTTGTCCCAACAAGGTCTTCATCACCACGTAGAAGACAGGAACCACCAGGGTTGAGAGGAAGGTGGCCACCAGCAGACCCCCGAACACCACCAAACCCAGGGACGACTGACTCTGGGCACCAGCACCACTGGCCAACATCAACGGCAAGAAACCGGTGAGGGAGGAGATCGCCGTCATCAGAATGGGCCGCAAGCGCGACTTGGCCGAGAACGTGGCAGCTTCCAGGGCGGAGGCTCCTTCTCCCATCTTCTGGTTAGCCAAGTCGACAATCAGAATCGCGTTGCCGCCTGCAAGACCAATCAACATCACCAGTCCCACCTGGGCATAGATGTTGAGCACCTGACCGGCCGCCCCTAGGAACACAAGCGCTCCCAGCAGGGCCGTGGGCACCGTCAGCAAGATGATGATCGGATCGGTGTAGCTCTCGTACTGGGCGGAGAGCACAAGGAACACAGCCAGGATGCCCAGGGCGAAGATCACAACGGCCAGGGATCCGGCCTTCACTTCCTCTCGGGAGATTCCGGTCCAGTCGAAGCCGAGGCCTTGGTAACTACCCGTGTTGAAGATCTGCTTCATCGCCCCGATCGCCTGACCCGAGCTATTGCCCTCCTTGGGGGTGCCGTCAATCTTGATCGAGCGGTAGAGGTTGAAGTGAGGAATGACGCTCGGGCCCACCGTCTGCTTCACCGTGAAGAATTCCGAGAGTGGAATCTGTTCACCCTGGGCATTGGCGACGTAGATGGCTGACAGCCGCTGTGGGGTGGCCCGGCTCACCTCATCCGCCTGCACATAAACCCGCCGCACCTTGCCTTCCTGGAAGGTGTCGTTCACGTAGGCACCACCGAAGTTGACACTGAAGGCCGACATGGCTGAACCGAAGTCGACACCGAGGGAGGCCATCTGCTCCCGGTCAACATCGATCTTGTATTGCGGAGCCTGCGGCGAGAACAACGAATAGACCTGATTCAGGACGGGATCGGTGTTCGCCGTCTGAATGATCTGCTGGGCAGACCCGAAAAATTCATTCAGCGAATACACACCGCTGCTTTGGTCAAGCAGCTGGAACTCGAAGCCGCCACCGGTGCCGTAGCCGGGAATCGACGGGGGTTCGACCACAAACACCCGACCGCCATCAATAGCGCCGTACAACTTGGCGTTGAGGCGCTTCACCACAGCACCCACGGTGTGGTCATTACCGGGACGTTCATCCCAATGCTTCATGCCAATGAAGAACAGACCCTTGTTGGGGGCGTTGCCATCGAGGCTGGCGCCACTGAAGAGAGCAGCCGATGAGATGTCTTCTTCCGAGCGCATCACTTCGGCCACCTCACGGTTGATCTCCAGGGTTTTCGCGTTGGAGACCCCATCAGGAGCCTGCACGAAACCGATGGCGTAACCCTGGTCTTCAATCGGCACAAAACCACCAGGAATGCGGGTGAAGGCAAAACCGGTGAGCAGGATGCCGGCAGCCAGAGCCGCCATCACAATCGGACGAGCCTTCAGCACGCCATCGAGGATCGTGGCGTAGCGCTTCTCAAAGCCGCCGTAGAGGCGATTGAAGTTGATGAAGATCAGGGGAACGAAGTAGCCAACACCGCCACCGATGGCGGTGAACAACACCACAGGGATCGGATTGGTGAAGATCACTCCGGTGGTGATCACGCCCACTGCAGCTCCACCAGCGGTGAAGGGAAGACGCAGGGGCAGACCGGTGATCTTGCCGGCGATGAAGCCGATCACGGCACCGATCACCGTGGGAATCAGGGCGGCGGCGGCTCCATTGCCAGCACTGAGAAGGCCGTAGATGAAACCAAGGACAACCCCGGCCGTGGCGTACTGATTGCGGCTGAGCTCCTTGGTCTCGCGGGACAGCAGCAGGGCCGAGAGCATCGGCGAGAACGTCAGCGCGTTGAAGGTGGAGATGCCGATCGAAAAGAGGATCGTGGCGGCGAACTGCTTGTAGATCGTGCCGGTAGCACCGGGGAAAAACAGCACCGGCAGGAACACCGCCATCTTCACTAGGGAAGTGGCGATCACAGCCCCAAACAGCTCATCCATGGTTTCCATGGCGGCCTGCACGGAGGTCATGCCCTCAGCCTTCTTGGCTGAGGTGTCTTCCACCACCGTGATGGCATCGTCAACCACAAGGCCGGTCGCCAGCACCAAACCAAACAGTGTGAGCTGGTTGAGCGAGAAACCGAAGGCCAGCACCAAAGCGAAGGTGCCGATCAACGCCACTGGAATCGCAATGGCGGGAACAAGCGTGGCCTTCCAGTTCTGAAGGAACAGGAACAGAATCAGCACCACCAGAATCACCGCATCCCGCAGGGAGTTGGTCACACCTTTGATCGACTGGTTGATGAAGTCGGTGGTGTCGTAGATCTTCTGCACCCCGAGGCCGACCGGCAGGGTTTTCTCGAACTCACCGAGCACGTCCTTGACGCCGTTGGAGACCTCAATGGCGTTACTGCCGGAGAGCTGGTAGATGGCAATACCCACCGAAGGCGTGCCGTTGAGATCCATGGCATCGATGCCGTAGGTCTCACCTCCGAGCTCCACCCGGCCCACATCCTTGAGCCGCACCAGACCACCGGCATCGGTGGTTCTCAGAATGATGTTCTCAAATTCCTGGGTGCTGGTCAGACGTCCCTGCAGCTGAACGGTGAAGGTGAACTCCTGACCTTCAGGAGCAGGGGCACCGCCAATCTGGCCAGCAGGCACCAGACGGTTCTGACTGCGCAGCTGATTGACCACATCTGTGGCCGAGAGATTATTGGCCGTCAGTTTCTCCGGATCCAGCCAGAGCCGGAAGGCGATCTTTCTGTTGCCGAAGTAAGTGACGTCGCCGACGCCCTTCACCCGCTTGACGTTGTCGGTGAGGTTCTTATCGAGATATCCACTGATCGTCTCCACCGAGTATTCGGTCTTGGAGGGGTCTTCGTTGACGAAGTTGTAGACGAGCAGAATCGAGTTGGAGGCCTTGTTGACCGTCACACCCGACTTGCGCACCTCCTCGGGCAACTGCGGCTCCGCCAGGGAGACGCGGTTCTGAACATTCACCTGGTTGATGTTGCCGTCGGTGCCGCTTGCAAATGA
This sequence comes from Synechococcus sp. MU1611, assembly GCF_020514255.1. Lineage (NCBI taxonomy): Bacteria > Bacillati > Cyanobacteriota > Cyanophyceae > Synechococcales > Synechococcaceae > Synechococcus > Synechococcus sp. MU1611. The sequence continues at coordinate 19,279 of NZ_VTLC01000008.1, forward strand.
CACCGAGATCGAACTCACACCATCCGACGAGCTGTTGGAGGTGATGAAGTCCATGTTCTCCACCCCATTGATCTGCTGCTCGAGAACGGAGGTCACCCCCTGCTCAACAGCAACCGCATCTGCGCCCACGTAGGTGGACTGCACCTTCACCGTTGGCGGAGCAATGTCTGGAAGGTTTTCGATCGGAAGGATCGGAATCGCGATCAAACCGACGATCACGATCAACAGGCTGCAGACCGTGCTGAGAACAGGCCTGGTAATGAAGTTATTGGATGCAGACATCGTTCAACCTCAGTTCGCCTTGGCGGGTTGCACCTGCACGGGCATGCCGTGTTTCAGGTTGAGCAGATTGGTGGTGACCACCATCTGGTTGGCTTCAAGGCCTTTGGTGATCGGGTAGAGCTGGTTCTCCAATTCGCCCACCGTGACCGGCGTTTGCAGGGCGAACTTGGCGTCAGCGGGCAGCTTGCCGGCCTTGATTCCCTTCTCCAGGGTTTCAATATCAGCCTTGCCGGGGTTCTCCTTGAGCTCCTCAAACGTGCCGAGGCGGAACACGAAGCTCTGGCCTGACGTCTGGGTAACGGCTGCAAAAGGAACGGCAAGTTCTTCTTCAGCCTTGATCTGAACCCGGGTGCGAAGACGTTGACCATCCCGCAGTTTTCCATCCTCATTTGGGAAGACCGCCTTCACCAGCAATCCCTGGGTCTGCTTATTGACTCGGGGGTCGATCGAGCCCACCTCTCCGGTGGCAAGCAGGTCGTAACTACCCGGCGCACTGAGCAGCACCGGCTGCCCAAGGGCCAGACGAGAGGAGAAGACTGCGGGCACCTCGACCCGTGCTTCGAGTTCGTTGTTTTGCACCAGGCTGGTGAACACCTGGCCTTGCTGAATCACATCGCCAACCTTCACGTTCACATCAGCGACCGTGCCAGCAGAAGGAGAAGTCAAGTTGTTGTAATCAAGCTCGGCCTTCGCCGAGATGTACTGGGTGCGATAACGATCCAATTCCTTCTGTGATGCAGCTCCTGTCTCAGTCAAATATTTGTAGCGCTCGTAGTTGGCTCTAGCGGTTTCGGCTTTGGCCTTTTTCTCGACTTGATCAAGCACCACCAGCAATTCACCGGCTTCGACTTCATCACCCTGGCGAATCTTCAACTCAAGGATTCGACCTCCCGACTGGGCGGCGAGCTCGACAAGATTGCTGGCTTCCAACGTGCTGACGGTGTCGACACCCTCAGTGAATTCAGCCATCTGGGTCGAGACGGCCTGCACCTTCGGCGGCGGCGGCTTCGGTGCTTCGCTCTTGCAGGAACTGACCGTGATCAGGGCGGCGAGGGTGAGCAGGAGTCGCTGCGGATGACGCACGGCAAAAAGGCTTTCTCGGATTATGCAGCGTTCCTGAGAGCCTGGCCGCACAGGGTTTGCACCTCTGGGAACCGACACGCCCAAAAACGTTCGATTCGGACCAGTTCCAGCGCCGATTGAGAACGTCAGGGACACTGGGTCAACGCCGATTGTCCGTTGGGTCAGGACCTCTTCGCTTTTCACGGTGAGCAGCAACGGCGGCGGCTGGCCCCCCTGGCTGACCGGATGCGCCCTCGCACGCTGGAGGAATTTGAGGGCCAGAGTGGGATCTTGGCGGACGGACGGCTACTGCGTCGCGCCATCAAGGCCGATCGGGTTGGCAACCTAATCCTGCATGGACCGCCAGGGGTCGGCAAAACCACCCTGGCGCGGATCATTGCCAACCACACCCGCGCTCACTTCAGCAGCCTCAATGCCGTTCTCGCAGGCGTAAAGGACCTGCGGATCGAGGTGGATGCTGCACGCCAACGGCTGGAACGGCATGGATTGCGCACGATCCTGTTCATCGATGAGGTGCACCGCTTCAACAGTGCCCAGCAGGATGCGCTGTTGCCATGGGTGGAGAACGGAACCGTCACCCTGATCGGTGCCACCACGGAGAACCCCTATTTCGAAGTCAACAAAGCGCTGGTCAGCCGTTCCCGGCTGTTTCGTCTGTTGCCACTGGAGCCGAAGGATTTGCAGCGGCTGCTACAACGCGCCCTTGCTGATGGGGAACGGGGTTACGGCGACCGGTCGATCGTCATCAGCAGCGATGCCACCGACCACCTCGTGGACGTGGCGGGTGGTGACGCCCGCAGCCTTCTCAATGCCCTTGAACTGGCGGTGGAAAGTTCGGAGCCCGATGGCGAGGGGGTGATTCAGATCAATCTGGCCATCGCCGAGGAATCGATCCAACAGCGGGCGGTCCTCTATGACAAGCACGGCGATGCCCACTACGACACCATCAGCGCCTTCATCAAATCGCTGCGGGGCTCAGATGCCGATGCGGCGATGTTCTGGCTGGCGCGCATGGTGGAGGCCGGCGAGAACCCGCGCTTCATTTTCCGCCGGATGCTGATCGCGGCGGGGGAAGACATCGGCCTAGCCGACCCGCAGGCCATTGTTGTGGTGGAAGCCTGTGCCGCTGCCTTCGAACGGGTGGGACTGCCGGAAGGGCTGTATCCGCTAGCCCAGGCCGCCCTTTACCTGGCGGGTACCGAAAAGAGCAACAGCGTTCTGGGCTTCTTTGATGCCCTGAAAACGGTCCGCGCCGCCCGTCAGCAGGACGTGCCCGGGCACTTGCGCGATGCCAACCGAGACGGAGCCGCCTTTGGCGACGGCGCGGGCTACCGCTACCCCCACGCCTATGCCGAACACTGGGTGGAACAGCAATACCTCCCCTCTGCACTGCAAGGGGAAGTGTTCTGGCAACCCGGCCAACTCGGATGGGAAGGGGAACGGCGAGAAAGGATGGCAGAACGCCGGGCAGCCCAACTCGCCGCGGCCGCGGAACTGGCGGCCGACCAGCCCTTGCTGCTCAGCAGCGGACCCGACCGTCCCGGTGTGGACCGCTGGGTGCAACGCCAACTCGGCCAAGAGGGGGAACGCCTTCAGCGGCTGCGCGAGCGACTCTGGCGAGACATCCCCTGGACCCGCAGGGATCGAGTGCTGCTTTTGGGGATGCGTTCGCTGATCTGGGCTATCGATCCCTTGCGGGCCACCCCGGAAGGTGGCGTGACCGTGCTTTGCGACAACGAAGCGGATCGCAACCGATTGGAAGCGCAGCTGGATCTGCTCGAACCTGAGCATCGACCCCAACTGCTGACCGACAACCTCGACACTCTGTCTTCGACCCAAGCCTTCGACTGGATCGGAGGACGGCTCGCCGCAGCAGACCTGCAAAAGCAGAACTGGACGGCGCTACTGGATGCGATCAACCGGCATTCCCTCCCGACGACGGGCTTACGGCTGCTGCTCAGTCGCGCCGAACTGGGTCCCGCCGGTGCTCTGCAGCAGAACGGGGGCGCAGAGGAGCTCTTAGGCCCTGTTGTGGCCCAGGAACAACGCTGGCTCGAGCTCCAACAGCGCCCTGAAGAGCTCTTGGCAAACGCGGGCTGGCAGCTCAGTTGTGACGATTGGCTGGAACCCCTAACCCTGCCGGGGGGAAAAGAGCTGGCCGACCGATGGCTGGCCGAGGGGTCGCCTTACCGGCAGGCCATGGGAGAAATCAAAACCGAGGTGCTGGCGGAATTGCGCCGGACGTTGAATGGCCTGGGCGACGGCGGCCTGCGGCTGCCCATGCGCCATCAACTGATCAAAGGCAACCAAATCAAGCCATAAAAAAACCCCGGCCGAGGCCGGGGCGATGACACAGGGCTCAGGGCCTGATCACCAGAGGGGACGGGCAGGAGCGACGTAAGCGGAACGAGCAGCGGGCTCGGGCAGCACGGAGTTGGCCTGCACGCAAGCGGGCAGGAAGACGTACCAGGACAGCAGGGAGGTGCACTGGGCGTCGCCTTCGCACTTGTCGGGGGCACAGACGTTCTGGATGCCGTCGTAGGTGCCGCAGGTATCAGCCAGGCGGAAGTCCACGGGCAGCTCAGCCATGATGCTGGCGGAGGAGATTTCACCGTCGATGGAGTCGGCGATGATCGCGGAACGCAGGGCCACCACGGAGGTGGACTTCATCTTCCAGTAAGGGAAGTAGGAACGGGTCTGATCCTTCAGGAACTTGACGCCGTCGTCGGAGTACAGGAAGCGGGACACGCCGATGATGTCAACGGCGTAGGTCTTGGTCATACCTTCCTGGATTTCTTCGGCAGTCCAACCGGAGTTGTTGATGCCGGCATCCAGAGCACGATCGGTGACTTCACCGGTGGTCAGGAAGGTCTTGAACTCAGAAGAGGTGGTTGTCCACACAGCACCACCGGTGTTCCAGCGGACGGGACGCTTGGTTCCTGCTTCAGCAGGAACTGCCAGAGCGGCGAGGGAGGCACCGGCCAGAAGGCCAGCGGCGAGACGAGAAAACACGGACGACAAAGAGAGCACGTCAATAAAAAAAATAGCTCCCAAAAGAAAAATCGCCAACAAAAACAAGCCTCTGAAAAGGCCAGCACCACACGAATAACAGGAATTTCGCGAGAACAGACTCGCGAGACTCAATATTTCAGGTCGATTTGTACCTTCTCCTCGCCAAAAGAAAGCAGAAATCTCGGGTCAATTCAAGTGAATCCTTTGCCATCCGTCCGGGCAGCGGTCTTCATGCACCAGACGCACGCCATCCCGGTCGCCGCGGCAGTGACGCATCCGAAGGCGACCGCCCCAGCGCTCAACTTCGGCGAGGTAAGCCTCCGTGCCGTGATGAGGCTGAATCCACAGCCGGGTCCGAACGGCATCGCGATCGACCTTTGCCACAAGCTGCGGTCTGGCAGACAGGCCGAGATCCTGCAGGGAGCCTGCGAATTCACCCCAGTAATGGCGCGTCATCTGCGCACGCGTGAAATCCATCAGCAGCGTTTCGGCTTCACTGCGTTGATGCAAGGTGATTTCGCGCTGCAACAGCTGCCGGCTCAAATTCGCCTCATACAGCCGTGGAGCGGCTTGATCCAAAGAGAGACCATGACGCGGTGCGACGAGCGCACTGGCTCCCATGGCCAACAGACCTAAAGCAGCCAGGGAACGTCCAATTTGGTCCACCCGAGTCCGCGACACCATGGCCCAACAACTGCAGGTTGGTTGCAAGGTAGGCAGCACAAACAGTCTTGTCCGGAACCGGGATTGTCCTGAACGCCGTACGCTGCCGCCACTGCCAAAGCACAGTCTGTGAGCCTGCAAATCGGCGACGCCGCCCCCGACTTCAGCCTTCCCGATCAGAACGGTGAACCCGTCAGCCTTGCTTCACTGCGCGGGAAGAAGGTTGTCTTGTACTTCTATCCGAAAGATGACACCCCTGGGTGCACCAAGGAAGCCTGCAACTTCCGCGATCGCTGGGATCAACTGAAGGCCAACAACATCACCGTTCTGGGCATCAGCAAGGACGGAGCCACATCCCACAGCAAATTTATCAACAAATACGAGCTCCCCTTCACGCTGCTGACCGATGTGGAGCCCTGTGCGGTAGCCAGCCTCTATGAGAGCTACGGACTGAAAAAATTCATGGGGCGCGAATACATGGGAATGATGCGTCACACCTATTTGATTGATGAAGCCGGAAAAATCGAACGGATTTATCTCAAGGTCAAAGCGGCCACCATGGCCGACACATTGATCAGCGATCTCGAACTGAGCTGATGCCTGCGGCCAGATCCAACAGAGCCTGCAGCTGAAGATCGGTCTCCATCTGCAGCAATTCCGTTGCATGGGCCCAGTGCGTCTTGATCAGCTCAGCGTCACCACCGCAGATCCAAAGCAACCCTTGCGAATGCTGCTGGGCAAGTGCGATGGCGGCCAGCAACCCTTGCAACACACCCCGCTGCATGGCCGCCGCCGTTTCTTGGGGAAAGATGTCTTTTGGGAAGGCCTCTTGAGGACTCTCCAGCGTTGCTGGAAGGCCAACAGTTCCTTCCGCCATGGCCCTGAGCTGCAGGCGATAGCCCGGTAGCAACTGCCCTCCACCAAAACAGCCATCCGCACCAACCTTGGTGAAGCTCAACACGGTGCCTGCATCCACCAAAAGCAGCCCCCTGGAACAGTCGAGCTGTTGCTCCTGACTACGTCGCCAGGCCATCCATGCCCCGAGCGCTCGATCCACACCCAACCAAGGAGGTGCCTTCGGCAATGGAACATCCTCCAGACGAATGCGCAGGTCCTGGTGAGGCCTGAGCTGCTCGGGCACCGGCCCCACCGCCGCCCAGATCGGAGGATCTGTGCCGATTCGACCAGGGTCTGGATCACCGTGATCAATACGAACTCCCTGTTCAGTCCGCTGGGCCCAATGCCAGCGACTGTTGCCAATCAGCAGAGCGCGGCCGCTACTCCGTTCAAACGCCTTCACTCAGATGCCTTCACCCATCAACCCTTCAACAGCGTCCTGGGGCAGATGGATTCCACACTCTTGCTTTAGCCCCCCAAAGCGGGTGTCGCGGCCACTCAGATCTCCTACATCAGGGCCACTGGAATGCCAGTCCCCCACTGTGGAATAGCCCTGCTCGAACAATGGATGCTGAGGGAGATTGTTTGATTGCATGTAGTAATAGACATCACGCTGGGTCCACTCGAGAAGTGGTCTCAATGACCAGCGCTCCCGAATCGGGTCCAAGGCCGTCATCGAGCGACGGTGATCGGTCTGACCACGCCGCACGCCGCTGGCCCAGCAGCGCGTATGGAGGTCATTAAGCGCTTGCTCCAGAGGTTCAACCTTGCGGATCCGGTGATAGGTCTCCAGGTCTTCGACACGGCCAGACTCCCAGAGCTGACCATGCAGGGCCTCCATTCGAGCCGGGGACATCTCGCTCTGACGAACTACCAGACGAATCTTGAGCTGATCGGTGAGTTGGTGGGCATAGGAGTAAGTCTCCGGGGGCAAATAACCGGTATCAATCCAGATCACCGGAACAGCGTCACCTCCGGGAAGTGTGCTCAGCATGTGCAGGAGCACAGCCGACTGAATACCAAAACTGGTCGTCAGAGCAAATCGGTCGCCGAATTGATCCAGCCCCCAGGCCAGACGCTCCTGCGGCTCCATGGTCTCAAGCAGCTTGCGCCCATCGCGCAAGTCGTTTTGCACCGCCATGGGCACCATTGCGTCGGGGGCCTCCGTCATCACGCCATCCTCCCCTGTCGTGGGACCGGCTGTGCTTCCTATCGTTCTCAAACCAGCGGTTTCTTTCATGCGTTCACCCTCGTCCACGTCGGATGCCGTGGTGATCGTTGGTGGTGGATTCGGGGGACTTTTCACAGCTCTTGCACTTCAGCGTCGGCAGCCCGGCTGCCCCATCGTTCTGATCGAACCTCGGGATCATTTTCTGTTTCAACCGCTGCTGTACGAACTACTCAGCGATGAACTTCAAACCTGGGAGGTTGCCCCCCGTTATGACCAGCTGCTGAATAACAGCATCTGCTGGATCCAAGACACCGTTGTTGGCATCGATCAAACCAGCCAAACCATCGAACTCGATTCGGGAGGCCGATTGGGCTGGGCCCAACTGGTGCTGGCGACAGGCTCGAAAGTCAATGATTTCGGCATCCCCGGCGTGCAGGAGCACAGCTCTGGTTTCCGTGATCTCAGCGATGTAGGCCGGCTGAAGCAATGGCTCAACACTCAGCTCAAGCAGCGTGATGGAGACGCAGGGCTAATCATCGTTGGAGCTGGACCCACCGGAGTGGAACTGGCTTGCAAGCTCGCGGATCTGATCGAAGGAGCCGCCAGCATTCGCTTGGTGGAAATGGGCGATGAAATCCTGCCCAGCAGCACGGCGTTCAATCGGGAGAAAGCCCAGGCAGCGCTGGAACGCAAAGGGGTCGTGGTGCAGCTGAACACGAGCGTGAGCGAAGTGCAGGCCAATAGTGCCGTTCTGGCAGATGGCGTGGTTTTACGTCATGCGGGATTGATCTGGACTGCAGGGAGTAGACCCTCCATCCCAGCCATCTCGCCTACACCAGTGCTGGAGAGGGGACGCCTGGCCGTCGACGATGACCTGCGCTTGGTGGGCAGCGCCAATACTTTTGCCCTGGGGGATCTCTCAGCGCGGGCGGACAGCCCATGGCCCGCCAGCGCCCAAGTGGCCATGCAGCAGGGGGATGCCACTGCCGCAGCCATCGCAAGCCTGCGGATGGGGGAAGAGCCGCAACCCTTCCAGTTTGAGGATCGTGGCGAAATGCTCAGCCTCGGGGTCGGCGACGCCACACTGACTGGCATGGGATTCACCCTGGCCGGACCACTGGCATTTCAGTTGCGACGGGCCACGTACCTGACCCGCCTACCGGGACTGTCCCTGGGACTGCGCTCCGCCGGCGCCTGGTTGCTGAGCCGTTGAAGCAATCCCACCTGGGAGGGCGCTGCCGCGGTCTGCGCCCCAGCCAGCAACGCCAGCTGGAGCGCCTTAGTCATCGGCGTCATCCCGAGGGCTGCGGAGCCGATCTGCTGAGCCTCGAACGACTGGCGGATCTCGTTCTGGATCTCGAGATGCCGCTGCATCTGGTGCTCGACGGCCGTGGCCTTTGCCGGCTGCTCTGGTTGGGCCCCCTCACCGGCAGCGATTCACCGCTGCAGCACCTGCCAGCAACACCGCGGCGGAGCAGCGGTGGCTGGCGCCTGATCAGCTGCCCCTTCGCCCGCAAAGGGCTTCACCAGGATCCCCGCGACGCTGTTGTCGCTCTCGACATCGCCCCGAGGCACTGGCTGCGCTTTGCACCGTGCCCCTCGGCCGATGGCGGGCGCCCGGCAGAACTACTCATTCCTGATCCACTGCAGCCCGATGGGTGGAGAGAGTTCGAACAGGGCGACCTGCGTGACCTTTGCTCCCTCACACCAGACGAACCCCAAGCCGCAACCATCCGAGCCGCCACCGGAGAGGAGCGGGTGCTCCTGCTCACGCTCACCAGCGGAGATGGGCAGCGCGACCAGCGTGAATTAGCTGAACTGGAGGGACTGGTGCGCAGTGCCGGCGCCCAGCCCGTGGCTCTGACCAGCCAGCGTCGGGGCCAAGCCAATCCCCAGACGGTCTGGGGCTCCGGGAAACTTCAGGAAGCCGCCCTCGAGATCCGTCGTTGCCAAGCCTCACTGGTGATCACAGACCGGGAGCTGACCCCAGTGCAGGCACGCAATCTGGAACGACTGCTGAGCTGCCCGGTCTCTGACCGCAGTGAGCTGATCCTCGACATCTTTGCCCAGCGGGCCGGCAGTGCTGCAGGGCGCCTCCAGGTGGAACTAGCCCAACTGCGCTACCGGCTGCCACGCCTACTGGGACGGGGCAGCAGCCTGTCGCGTCAGGGCGGCGGCATCGGCACGCGCGGGCCAGGGGAAACACAACTGGAAAAAGACCGTCGAGCCATCAGCCGACGCATCGAACGGCTGCTGCGGGATCAGCGCCAGCTCCAATCCCACCGCAGCCGATTGCGAGATCAGCGGCGTGGTCTGCCGCGGGTGGCCCTGGTCGGTTACACAAACGCCGGCAAATCCAGCCTGCTCAATGCCTTATGTGGCAAACGGGCGAGCGATCGCGTGCTGGCAGAGAACAAATTGTTCGCCACGCTGGACCCCACCACGCGCAAACTCGACCTCCCCTGCCCTGGGGCGCGCCCCCAACGGCTGCTGCTCACCGACACAGTGGGCTTCATTCGCGATCTCCCTGCCCCACTGGTAGAAGCCTTCCGCGCAACTCTGGAGGAGGCACTGCACGCGGATGTGCTGTTGCTAGTGCTGGACCTGGCTGACCCCGACTGGCAAGGCCACCTGGACACCGTGCATCGCTTGCTCGATGACCTCGGCAGCACCGCCCTGCGCAGGGTGATCGCCAATCAGATCGACCGTTGCGAGGCAACCGCCATCGAAGCGATTCATCAGCGGGAGCCCGATGCACTGTTCCTCTCAGCCGTGCGGGGGGATGGGCTGCAAGGCCTGCAGCAGTGGATGCGCGAGCAATTTTTTGATCCCAGGGCAGAATCCCCGCAATTGACGACCGGCGACTCGCCGCCATGGCAGAGCTGAGCAACGCTCTTCAGAACCCTCAGGCGTTGATCACGCTGGCCGTGCTGGGTCTGGCGGTGGTGTTGTTCATCACCGGGGTAATTGCACCGGAGCTCACAGGATTGCTGAGCCTGAGCTTGTTGATCGCGACTGGGGTGCTCAACCCACAGGAGGCCCTGGCGGGGTTCGGCAGTCCTGCACTGATCACCCTGTTGGGACTGTTTCCTGTCTCCGCAGCACTCTTCAAAAGTGGTGCGCTGGATCGACTGCGGGCCCTGATCGCATCAGAACGGATCCGTTCCTCACGCCGCCTGATCGCCCTGATGGCCTTTGTCATCGCCCCGGTTTCGGGAGTGGTTCCCAATACTCCAGTGGTGGCATCCCTGCTTCCCGTGGTCGAGGGCTGGTGCCAGCGGCGCGGTATTTCTCCATCCCGGGTGCTACTGCCGTTGTCGTTTTCCACGGTTCTGGGGGGCACCCTGACCCTGCTGGGCAGCTCTGTGAATCTGCTGGTGAGCGACATCAGCCAACAACTGGGCTACGGCTCCCTTGATCTGTTCAGCTTCACCCTGATCAGCCTGCCGGTCTGGCTGGCAGGGGCCATTTATCTGGTGTTGGCTCCAAGGGTGCTGCTGCCGGACCGAGGTGCCAGCACGGATGACCTCGAGGGCAGCCCCAAGACCAGCAGCTACTGCACGGAAGTGCGCATCCCACCCGAGTCGGAGCTGGTGGGCAGCTCTCTCCTGAACAGTCGATTGCAACGTCGTTTCGACGTTGACGTGCTGGAACTGCAGCGCGGTGGAGAGCGACTCCTGCCACCCCTGGCGGACCGTCGTCTTGAGGCCGGCGATCATCTGCTGTTGCGGGTCACACGCCTTGATCTGCTGCGGCTCCAGCAGGATCACACGGTTCAGCTCACAACCCAGGGGCAGAACGCTGGTTTCAGCCTGAACACCGAAGAGGCCAGTGGACAGAAAACCGTGGAGGTTTTATTGCCTGCTGGCTCCACCCTGGCCGGTGCCAGTCTGCGGGAACTGCGGTTCCGGCAGCGCCACAACGCCACTGTTCTCGCCCTGCGCCGCGGCCAAGAGACCGTCCAAGAACGCCTGGGGCAAGTCATCCTGCGGGAAGGCGATGTGCTGCTGCTGCAAGCACCGATCGACTCCATCCGTGGTCTGCAGGCCAGCAATGACCTGTTGGTCCTGGATCGACTGGAAGACGACCTCCCCACAGTTCGACGCAAGCCCGTGGCGGTCAGCATTGCCCTCGCGATGCTGCTGCTGCCCAGTCTGACCCCGATCCCCCTGGTGGCCGCTGTGCTGTTGGCCATGGTGAGCGTGGTCGCCACCGGCTGCCTGCGCCTCGGAGAACTGCAGCGCTCGATCCGCCTGGACGTGATTCTGCTGCTGGGATCCCTCACCAGTTTCAGTGTTGCCATGCAGAACACGGGACTGGCCGACGCCCTGGCTCTGGTGCTCCAGCAGGGGCTGGAGGGCTGGCCGAGCTACTCCGCACTGATGGTGATCTTCATCGGCACAACACTTTTAACCCAGGTGATGAGCAATGCCGCCTCGGTGGCCCTATTGGCGCCCGTAGCAGTGCAACTGGCTCCCTCCCTGCAGCTCTCTCCCACTGCACTGCTAATCACGGTGCTGTTTGGAGCCAGTCAGTCCTTTCTTACCCCCGTTGGATATCAGACCAATTTGATGGTGTTCGGTCCGGGCCGTTATCGCTTTCTTGATGTCACACGGTACGGACTTGGCCTAACCGTGATCATGACCATTCTGGTGCCGGCCTTGATCCTCTGGCATTACGGCGGATCCTGAACAACACTGGTCAGATCTCGCACACGCCTGTGCCGATCGGAAGAGCCATCGAACGCAGCCAGGGCTGGCATCGTCGGCTCACGGTTCCCCAGTTCACCGTGGTGACCGGTTTGCTGGTGGTACTGATCGGCACGCTGCTTCTGGCCACTCCGCTGTGCTCCTCGAGCAGCGTGGGGCTTTGGGAAGCTCTGTTCACAGCCACGTCCGCCATCACCGTGACGGGGCTCTCGATCATCGACATCGGCACGGACCTGACGACCTTCGGCCAGGCGGTACTGGCCTTGATGATCCTGGCCGGGGGCCTTGGCCTGATGGCCATCACCACATTTCTGCAGGGATTTGTGGTGCAGGGAACAGCATTGCGTCGTCGCCTGGACCGGGGCCAGGCCCTCGACGAATTCGGCGTAGGAGGCGTGGGACGCACCTTTCGTGGCATTGCCCTGACGGCGACGCTGGTGATCCTGATGGGCGCGGTGATCCTGTACCACTTCGGCTTCGATGACATTCCCAACAACAGCGAACGTCTCTGGGCCGCCGTGTTCCACAGCATTTCGGCCTACAACAACGCCGGGTTTGGGCTCTGGTCCGACAGCCTCGAGCGCTACCGGAGCAATGGTGTGGTGAATGCCGTCGTGATGCTGCTGATCGTGACCGGTGGCCTGGGTTGGCGGGTGACCAGCGATATGAGCACACAGCTCCTGCGAAGACGGCGAGGACGACGTCGACTGAGCCTGCACTCCCGCCTTGTGCTCCGCACCACCATGCTGCTCATCGCCTTCGGGGCAGGCGGTTTAGCCCTTACGGAATGGTTGAACCAGGGCGAAATCTTCACGGGCATGCCCTTGCCTGAGCGTTGGCTGACGGCTCTATTTGAATCCGTAACGGCTCGCACGGCCGGCTTCACCACCGTTCCGCTCTCACTCGAGAACGTCACCGAATCCAGCCTGCTATTGCTGATGGTGCTGATGTTCATTGGGGCCAGTCCCGGCGGCACCGGTGGAGGAATCAAGACCACCACCGTGGCTGCCTTGATGGCGGCCACGCGATCCACCCTGCGAGGCCGTGAGGCCGTGGTGATCCGCAACCGAACCATCAGCGACAAGGTCGTGTTGCGGGCCGTGGGCATCACGGTGGGCTCACTGCTGTTCGTGATGACCATGGCTCTGCTGATCAGCATCGCCAGCAATTTGAACGGCAAGGATTCGTTCACGTTTATGGAAATGCTGTTCACCTGCGTCTCCGCCTTTGCCACGGTGGGGCTGGATCTCGGGGTAACCGTTGAACTTCCCCGTTTCGGCCAGGCTGTTCTGATGGTGGGAATGTTTGTAGGACGACTGGGAATCCTGCTTCTATTGAGTGCGATCTGGGAAGCGATGACCCAGGAACAAATTCAGATGAATCGCCAGAATCGAATCGGTTATCCCAGCGAGGATCTGTATGTCTGAGGACTATCAGCGGGGGATAGAGCGATGAAGGAGTGGTGGCAGTGGAGCCCGATCCAGGGCAGCGATCGCCTCGGCTTCGCGATCATCGGCGTCGGCCGTTTCGGCATCGCCGTTTGCCGCGAACTGCTCCAGAACGGAGCCGACGTTCTGGCCGTGGACCGCTCGGAACGGGCGGTCGATGAACTGCGTCAGGTGGAGCCCAGCGTGGAAGCCCGCGTTGTCGACTGCACCGACGAAGAAGCTCTGCGGGAAGCTGGCGTGCTTGAGATGGGCACTGTGGTGGTGGCGATTAGTGAACCGATCGAAGCCAGCATCACCGCGACGTTGATCGCCAAAGACAGTGAGGGAAGCCGGGTGCGCCAGGTGATCGCCAGGGCGACGAGCGACCTCCACGAAAAAATGCTGAAACGGGTTGGGGCAGACCGGGTGATCTTCCCCTCGCGGATGCAGGGAGAACGCCTGGGTCTTGAACTGGTTCGCCCCAACTTGATGGAGCGCTTGGCCCTGGATGAACAGCACTGCATCGAGGAGATCAAGGTTCCAGAACCGTTTGTGGGGCGGTCGCTCCGAGATCTGAATCTGCGCAAGAACTTCCGGGTCAATGTGCTGGCGGCCGGGCCGCAAAGCAGCTTGATGGTGAACCCACCGGCATCCCATGTGCTCGAGGAGGGTCACCTTCTGGTGGTAATGGGGCTGGTGGACGACCTGCAACGCCTGCCAAAAATCTGAGCCAATGCACTGCCTCGGGCTGATGAGCGGGACCAGTGCCGATGGTGTCGATGCCGTGCTGGCGCGCTTCGACGGCCCTGCCCAACGTCCGCAGTGGTCCTTGATTCGCCACCACCATCAGCCCTACCCGCCCCAGCTGCAGCAGCAGGTGGTGGCCGCCGGCCAGGGAGCAGCAATGCCCGCATCCCTCTGGCTGGAGCTGGCGGAAACGATCACAGAAGCGCAGGCAAACGCAGTCATGGCATGCGATCCCGAAGGGAAAGCCGAAGTGATCGGCTGCCATGGTCAGACCGTCTGGCATCGTCCGCCGGCCCAGGGTAGGCGGGGTTCGAGCTGGCAGATGCTGCAGGCGCCGCTCCTGGCCCATCTGCTCCAGCGGCCTGTGATCCATGACTTCCGCGCCGCTGATCTGGCCCTCGGTGGGCAAGGAGCACCCCTCGTTCCTCGGCCGGATGCGGCGCTTTTGGGGAGCACCGAGGGCTGGCGGGCGCTGCTGAACCTGGGCGGAATTGCCAACCTCACCCTGATCCCCCCATGCAGTGGCGCGGAGCGCCATGCCTCGGTCTTGGGATGGGACTGCGGACCAGCGAACAGCCTGATCGACCTCGGCATGCGCCACTTCACCGCTGGGGCCCAAAGCTTCGACAAGGGAGGAGCGATGGCAGCGCAGGGCCAAGCGGATGAGGCCCGGATCCAGCGCTGGCTCCAGGAGGATTATTTCCAGATGGCACCGCCGAAATCCACCGGACGGGAGTGCTTCGGGCGAGAGGATCTCAACCGACGGCTGGATCAGCTCGATGGAGCCTCAGCGGCCGACACCATCGCGACCCTGACGGCCTTCTCCGCAGCCATCGTCGCCCAGGATCTGGAGCATCTGCGCCAGACACGCGGCATCGCACCGATCGAACTGATCACCGCTGGAGGTGGAAGCCAAAACCCGGTGTTGATCAACGAGTTGCGCCGGCGCTGCCGTGGTGCCCAGGTGGATGAGAGCAGCACTCTCGGGGTACCGGCAGAGGCGAGAGAGGCCCTGGTCTTCGCGCTGCTGGCCTGGTGGCACCAGCAGAACCACCCCGGCAACGTGCCTGCCGTCACAGGGGCTAGTCGCGAAACCGTGCTTGGCGTACTGGTGCCTCCAGCTTGATCGGAGCGGCCTAGGCCTAGCCAGGCCGGTGCAGGCGCAAGCGCCGGGGTGCTCCCCGCAGACGGCGTGGCTGCTGTGATTCCAGTGCCGACCGGAGGCGCTCCTCGCGTGTTGGGGCGGGAGCAGACGCCTCCAGAGCCTTCTCGTGGCGCTGCACCCCCTGCTGGATCAGCACCCGCGCCATGTTGCTCACCGTGCGGGATTCCAGCTCGGCCATGGCGGTCAAGCGCTCACAAAGATCCTCAGGCAGAACCACCTGAATTCTTGGGGACTTGGGCTTCCCACTGGATGAGGTCTGACGGGTGGGCACGACCGGATCCCCAGAAAGAGGCTCAGTTAGTGAAAAGTGTACAGAGGTGGTCAAGGGTAGTATCCATGACTATGGTGGGGGCACTGGTCCTCCTCGGAGAACCCCATGACACAAGCCGCATCCCGCTCCCGTCGCAGCCCTGCCGGATCACGCAGTCGGTCGCGACGCCCCCGTCGCAGCGCCGAAAACAGCGATGTCCTGGTGTCAGCGGTGATCAGCACCTACCTTTTGACCCACCTGCACCATGTGCTGCAGCGGGCTGAATACGGTGCCTCCCAGGAAGGGCGTAACACCCAGGCAGCTAACTACGCCCAACTGCGCAAGGTGCTCTGCATGGATGCCCGCAGCATGGAAGATGCTTCTGCCCTGGGGCAGCTCGATGACGGCATCGAACAGGCCGCCTGACAAGGCCTTCGGTCCTGAATAGCGTTTGAACAGTTGCTTAAACCGCGATGTCTTCCAACGCCGCATCGCTGTACGCCCGCATCAGCAGCAATCCTGATCAGACGCAGGCGCTGTTCCGCCAAGCCCTCCAGGACCCCAACGGCGCCATGGACAGCATCTGCAATCTGGGCAACGAACTGGGCCTGCCAGTCACAGCCCAAGAGGTGCGCGAGCATCTGGCAAGCCTGAACGATGAAGACAGCAACCGCTGGGTGGTTAAAGCGAGGGGCGGTCTTTGAAGTTGGGCGAGACGGACTTCAATAAAGCCTGGGGCTCGACGCGCTGCCGGCGTTCGTAGCCACCACCTCCGGCCCAACTGAAGAACAGCACATAACTCACGATCGCCAGGCCTGCGGCCACCACAAGAGCGGCCAGCTGCTCCAGTTTCAGCATGGCGAGCACCCTCCGGAAACCTTCCCCAGTGTGCCGACAGGGATGATGGGGGGAAGGACGCCTTCCGCCGGTGCTGCGACTCGAAAACGTCAGCAAGATCTATCCCACTGGGGAAGTGCTTCGCGCGGTGACCTGGGAGGTGAAACCCGGAGACCGGATCGGACTGGTGGGGGTGAACGGCGCCGGCAAATCCACCCAGATGCGTCTGATCGCCGGACACGAGGAACCGACCAGCGGCCAGGTGGTGCGTCAGGGAGAACCCCGCATCGCCTATCTCCAGCAGGAATTCGATGTGGATCTGGAGCGCACAGTGCGCCAGGAGCTGTTCCAAGCCTTTGGTGAAGCCGCCGAAGTGATGAACCGCCAACAGCAGGTGGAAGAGGCGATGGGGTCGGAACGCGCTGCTGAAGATCCCGATCATCTGGATCAGCTGATCCAACAACTGGGACAGCTGCAGAGCCGTTTCGAAGCACTGCATGGCTACGAACTCGACGCCCGGATCGACAAGCTCCTGCCCACGATCGGCTTCACCCCCGAGGGCGCTGAGCTGCAGGTGAAGGACTATTCCGGGGGCTGGCAGATGCGGATCGCCCTGGGGAAAATTTTGCTTCAGGAGCCGGATCTGCTGCTGCTGGATGAACCGACCAACCATCTGGATGTCGAGACCATCCAGTGGCTGGAAACCTACCTGCTGGAGCAGAGCGCTGCCCTCGTCGTCATCAGCCACGACCGCACCTTCCTCGACCGGGTCTGCAATCAAATTGTCTCCACCGAAAGGGGGGTGTCCCGCAGCTATCTGGGGAACTACACCGCCCACCTGGAGCAGAAACAAATGGAACGGGAGGCCACGCAGGCGGCCTTCGAACGCCAGCAGAAAGACATCGCCACCCAACAGGCCTATATCGATCGTTTTCGCGCCAGCGCTACCCGCAGCACCCAGGCCAAAAGCCGTGAGAAGCAACTGGACAAGGTGGAACGGGTGGAGGCACCGATCGAATCTGTGGCAGGGCCGAGTTTCCAGTTCCCGCCCGCTCCGCGCTCAGGCGCACAGGTTGCCCTGATCGACAACGTCACCCACAGCTATGGAGACAAGATTCTGTTTCTGGGGGCTGAACTGGAGGTGGAGCGGGGCGACCGCATCGCCTTCGTGGGTCCCAACGGTGCGGGTAAGTCCACCCTGCTGCGCCTGGTCATGGGGGTGGAACCTCCCGATGAAGGCAGTGCCCGACTGGGGGAGCACAACGTCATTGCGGGCTACTTCGAACAGAACCAAGCCGAAGCTCTGGATCTCTCCAAGACCGTGATTGACACGATGTACGAAGCGGTCCCCGATTGGACCCAGACCCAGGTTCGTTCGCTGCTGGGCAGTTTCTGCTTCAGCAACGACTCAGTGTTCAAAGAGGTCGGGAAGCTCAGCGGAGGCGAGAAAGCCCGTCTGGCACTGGCGCTAATGCTACTGACCCCCTGCAATCTTCTGGTCTTGGATGAGCCCACCAATCACCTCGACATCCCGGCCAAGCAGATGCTCGAGGACGCCTTAATGGCCTACGAAGGAGCCGCGCTACTGGTCTCCCACGACCGCTATTTCATCTCCCGCGTGGCCAACAGGATCGTCGAACTGCGGGAGGGTGAACTGGTGATGTACCGGGGGGATTACAACTACTACCTCGAGAAAAAAGAGGAGGAAAGGGCTGAAGCCAAGGAGAAAGAACTGGCCATGGAGCGAGAGGCCAAGCGAAAAGCCAATAAGGAAAAGCAGAAAGCTCGAGATGCCCGGCGCAAAAAGGCGGCTTGACGAGCATCGAGCCACCCCACCGAAAACTTCACACACCCTTAGGCAGGAAGACTTATTTCTCTTTACCTGGTGTTTTCGTCTGCATAGGCTGACAAAACTGATCCCCAGCACCGATGAGAATGGTTTCCGGCCCAGGCAACACCGAACCCGTTGGCGGTTCATCAGCCCAAGGCGCGGAAACCCACGAGCAGACCTGGGACGCAGTGGAAACCTATTTCCAGTGCATCACCACCTGTTCGCTCGACGACGGCGAATGCATCACCCAATGCGTGGAACAACTAAGGGACTCCGACGACGTCTGACGTCTGACGTCTGACGTCGAGACTTCAGCTTGAGGTCAAGGCCGACAGATCGACCGGCTTGACTTCGATCATGACCTGGTCCTCACCGCGACGCACCCCCAACACAACCGTGGCTCCCACACCGCGGCGATCGATGGCACTGACCACGGCTGCAGGGTCAGCAACAGTCTTGCCATCAAAACTCGTGATTACGTCATCCACCTTGAGCCCGGCGCGGTCCGCTGGCCCCCCAGGCTGGACAGAGCGAATGACCGCTCCTGCTGGCACCTGGGATGTCGGCGTGGGCCGGGGCACCGGAGAAAGACGAATGCCGATCACCGGATGACGGGCCTTGCCCAGGGTCACCAGCTGTTCCGCAATGGCACGGGCGCGATTGCTGGGAATGGCAAAACCAAGCCCCGCCCCTGGCCCTGATCGGACCAGGGTGTTGATCCCGATCACCTCCCCATCGGCATTGAGGAGCGGCCCGCCGGAATTACCGGGATTAATCGCCGCGTCGGTCTGAATCAGATCCAGACGCTTGCCCGAAATCCCAAGCTGAGCAACGTTGCGGTTGAGGTTGCTGATGATTCCTAATGTCACCGTGCTCTCCAGGCCAAAGGGGTTGCCAACGGCAATCGCCCAGTCGCCAACGCTGAGCCGATCAGAATCGCCTAAATCAGCGACTGGCCAGGGTCCAGCCCCCTCCAGACGCACCACCGCGAGATCCGTAAGGCTGTCTTTGCCCACCACCCGGGCAGGCACCCTTCTCCCGTCGGAAAGCCCCACGGTGAGTTGATCCGCCCCCTCCACAACATGGGCATTGGTCAGGAGCAGACCCCTGGCATCGAAAATGACCCCACTCCCCTGGCCGCGCTGAACTTTGGCCCGCGGTGCTGTGGAGCGTGGAATGCCAAAGAAATGGCGAAACAGGGGGTCCCGCATCAGGGCTGGCGGCACCCCCGCAGCACCGGACTGATTCACGGTCCGAGCTGTCTCCAGAGTGACCACTGCTGGACCACTGCGCTTGACAGCGGCGGCCACAAACGAGTCGCGACGGATCGCTGGCCGCGCCTCAGCCTCCTGAGGGCCAACGATGAACGGGATCGATCCAACACCGGCCAACAACAACCCTCCTGCCAGAGCGGAGGCGACGAGCGAGCGGGACTGAGAGGTCATCACAGCTGCAGGGCGATCAGCTGACTGGACGCTACGCAGAGCAGACGCAAAAAAAGCCACCAGCGATGTCAAAGCTGTGACCGCGTGCAACCGGGATCCCGATAGCGTGAGAATGAAGAGATTCAGTTGGGTGGAGGGTCATGCTCGGTTCACTGTTTCCGCTGCTCTACGGCGCGTTGTTTGTGGCCCTGCTCTGGCAGGCCTTCCGCGTTATGAGCAAGGGTTTTCGTGCTGCGAGTGGTCCGATCAGCAGTGGCCCCAGCAGCGATCCCATCGACCGCACTGGCCAGGTCACCATCCACCCGGAACTGCTGGACAGCGAGGGACGCATTACAGAAGAAGACCTGCTGACGGTGCGCTTCGGCGGTGACGATGACGAGACCTCGACGGCCGCTGGACCCGGCACTGAATAAATTGGGCGCTTGGAGTCGACAGGGGTCGCCTGAGTGGATCAGAGAACACGCATCGTTGCCGCGGTCATCAAGGGCATCAAGCTGCCCCCCCGGTTTCGGCTTCGGCTGATGAAAGAAGATCCGGTTCGCTTGGAATTGAGCCTGACTCCCGCTTACGGAAAGGACCCCATCACCGTGGGACTTGTCGAATCTCTTGATCTGGTGGCCCGTCGTGACCGGGAAGGCAGGATCCCCCGCGACCTTCAGGGCACCTGGGACTGGACCGTCCGTCACGGCCAGGTGAGCACCGGTGGCTGGAACCCTTATCTCAAGGAGGCGCTGCAAACCATGTTCGAGACCGGCCTTCCGGCGATCGTGTTCGAAGAACTCACCGGCGAGGAGTACCACCCCGTTGATGGAACACGCCACGTGCGTTGATCGAGGCACAGCGTGTGTAAAGGCGTGCGAATGAATGCAGCGAGGCGAAAACCAAGGGGCTAGACCGGAATCAATTCGGCCTTTAAGAAAGTCTTTATGGCCTCCCTCGTTGTTTCCATCGGGCCCCTTGTGCGGTTGCTGGCCGCTGTTGGCGCCATCAGCAGCCTGCTTCTGTTGGGCCTGATGAATCTCGTCCCATGAATCGAGCGGCAGCACCGGTTTGAGCCAGTTCCCGATCGACGCCCTGCTGGCGCGGATCTGCTCTGAAGTTCGCCCGGGACAAACAGTTCTGCTGCAGGCGCCACCCGGGGCAGGTAAGACCACACGGGTTCCCTTAGCGCTGATCGGGGCCCTGACGGAAGGACCGGGGGTCTTCGCAGGGAAGCAAAAAATCTGGATGATTGAGCCGCGGCGGCTGGCCACCAAGGCCGCCGCCGCCCGCCTCGCCACGAGCCTCGGAGAAGACGTGGGTGGCCGCATCGGCTATGCCGTACGCGGGGAACAGAAACGATCCAGCCGCACCCAGGTGGAGGTGATCACCGACGGCCTCTTCCTGCGGCGCCTGCAGAGCGACCCCTCACTGGATGGGGTGGGCTGCGTAATTTTCGATGAATTTCATGAGAGGGGGCGTGATGCGGATCTGGCCCTCGCGCTGCTGCGAGAAGCGCGTCCGCTGCTGAATCCAGACCTGGCGTTGATGTTGATGTCCGCCACGCTGGATCTGTCCGACCTGAGAGAACGCCTGCCCGAAGCGACAGTGCTGGAAAGCCCAGGCCGCTGTTACCCGGTGGAGACCCATCACCAAGCGCCACGACCGGACGAACCCCTGCCTCGACAGGTGTTACGCGCCATTGAGCACCATGCCCTCGAGCAACCTCAGGGAAGCGGTGTACTGGTCTTCCTGCCTGGACTGGCGGAGATTGAACGCTGCAGGCAGACCCTGACCGAAGCAGCGGCTCTGCAGAACTGGCGCATTCAAGTGCTGCATGGGCAACTCCCACTGCAACAACAGAGTTCAGCCCTCCAGCGCTGCGATCCGAACCAGGACGGCAGCATCATCCTGGCCAGTGCCATTGCCGAAAGCTCCCTCACAATCGATGGTGTGCGGCTGGTGATTGACAGCGGCCTCAGCCGTCAACTGCGCTACGACCCCAACACCCAAATGGAAGGCCTGGAGACGACAGCCTCCAGCCTGGCCAGTGCGGAGCAGCGCAGGGGCCGAGCCGGCCGCCAATGCCCAGGCAGCTGCATCCGCCTCTGGTCACCCGCGGAGCAACAGCGACGACCACGCTTCCACCCCCCCGAACTACTGCTGGCGGATCCCCAGCCCGTATTGATGGAACTGGCCCAGTGGGGCGCTGGACTGGGCGAAGAACTGCCATGGCTGGACCCACCACCTGCAGCCGCCATGCAGAAGGGACAGCACGGCCTGCAACAGCTCGGCCTGCTGGAGCAAGACGGCCGCATCAGCAGGCGGGGACGGTTGATCGGCGGCCTGGGCGTTCACCCCCGTCTCGGCATGCTGCTGCTGGAGGCCCATGAGCAGGGCGCCCCCCAGCTGGGGTGTGATTTGGCAGCAATCCTCAGCGAAAGGGATCCCTTCGATCGCCGCCAAATCGGTAGCGATCTCGAGGCCCGGCTCAACAGCATCCAGCGCCATCCATCACTGCGAACGCTCAGCCAGCAGCTCCACCGCCAACTGAAGCGACTTGGCCCTTCACCCCAGAACCAGGGATCGTCCGTCAGCGCCGGCGATCTGATCCTGGCGGCCTTTCCGGAATGGCTAGCGCAAGAGCGACCGGACCAGACCGGTCGCTATCAGTTGCGCCAGGGACGCGGCGCCGTGCTGCTTCCCTGGGATCCGCTTCAGGGGAGCCCGGCCCTGGCTGTCGCCAGGGTCGACGTGGGCGACAGAGACACCCGCATCCAGATGGCAGTGGCCCTGAGCCAGAGCACCCTGCTGACCATCGCTGAGCAAGACGGCCATTGGCAGGACTTCGTCAGCTGGGATCCTGAACGCCAGAGGATCCGCGCCGAACGACTGCTGAAACTGGGTGAATTGGTGGTGCGCCGCACGCCACAGCCTTCGCCAGCAGCGCCGCTATGCCGGAGCCTGCTCATCGAACAGCTGCAGAAGAACTCCAGCCTTGACGCACTGCCCTGGACCGACAGCACCCACCAGCTGCGCCAACGGCTGGAATGGATGCATCAGCAGGTGGGCAGCCCATGGCCGGCCAGGGATCTCACGACGCTGCTGGAGCAGGCTGACATCTGGCTTGGTCCAACCCTGGAGGGCTGCCTGGGTTGGGGCGACATCAGCACAGCAGCACTGGAAGAAGCGCTCTGGGGCTATCTGGACTGGAGCCTCAGACAACAGCTGGATGCGCTTTTGCCGCGTCGCGTCCCGATCCCAGCCGGCCGGCAGGCCACACTGCTTTACACAGGGGACGAGGTCATCCTTGCCGTGAAATTGCAGGAGATGTTCGGATGTGACGACGGGCCCCACGTGCTGGATGGTCGTATCCCCGTCACCCTGGAACTGCTCTCACCGGCAGGACGTCCCCTGCAACGCACCCGGGATCTCAAAGGCTTCTGGCAAGGCAGCTATCAGGACGTGCGCCGCGAGATGCGAGGGCGCTACCCCAAGCACCCCTGGCCCGACGACCCCCGCCAGGCACTGCCGACCGCACGCACGAAACGCAGGTCAAGTGGAGGGCAGGCGTAAACAATGGAAATGGATCCCCCTTCGTGTAGCCGTTAGCACTCGCAACAAAACTCCAACCTTTGTTACATTGTTACCAAACCAAATCGGTTCTTCCTCATGTCTGACAACGCACGCTTCGGCTTCGTCAACTTCGCTGAAACCTGGAACGGTCGTCTGGCCATGATGGGCATCGTGATCGGTCTCGGCACCGAGCTCCTGACCGGCCAGGGCATCCTGTCCCAGATCGGCCTCGGCTGATTTCCGCACCGCGGAACTAGAAAACCCCTCGGCTCACCGGGGGGTTTTTTGTTGCCTCGGTATCGGCCAGCGCTGATGCATCAAAGTGGGTGCATTCCACTGAGTCAGTCGTTGGCACCGCTCTACGTACAGAACAGACGCGATGGATCAAGGCTGCTCAGCAGCGCCTTGGTGATCTGCACGATCGGCGCCACTCAGATTCACCAGCACTGGGGCGTTCTTGTCACCAGCATTTCGGCCATTGTCTGCATCTACTGGGGTTACGCCTACAGCCGCCTTGAGCGTTGATCGCCTTCCGACTTACTCCGTTGCTGAACTGAACACAGCCATCGGAAGCCTGCTTGAACGCGGCTTTGCGCCGCGTTTTTTGTTAGAGGCAACAGTCTCGCGGCCTCAACTCAAGAAAGGCCACCTCTGGCTGACCCTCACCGACGGCGCCGCCAGCATTTCGGGCGTGGTGTGGGCTTCGAAACTGGCCCAGCTGAGCTACCAACCCGAGGACGGTGACGGCGTCACTGTGGTGGGCAAGCTGAATTTCTGGGCAGCGAGGGCCAGCCTCACCGTTCAGGCGCTGGACATCCGCCCAAGCCTGAGCACCGTGCTGAGGGACTTTGAACGGGTGCGTCAGCTGCTGGAAGAGCAGGGAGTGATTGACCCCAGCCGTCAGCGACGGCTACCGAGCCAACCTTCAACCATTGCGGTGCTCACAAGTGTGCCCAGTTCCGCCCTGGCTGACATGCTGCGCACCGCCGCTGAACGCTGGCCGCTGACGCAACTCATCGTGGTGCCGATTCCAGTGCAGGGAGCAGTGGCCTCCAAGATTGTCCGCACGCTGGAAGGTCTGGCCGAACGATCGGTTGATCTAGGGATTCAAGCCCTGGTGCTGGCGCGCGGCGGCGGAAGCCGGGAGGACCTGGCGGTATTCGATGACGAAGCGCTCTGCCGCATGCTGGCGCGCTACCCCGTACCTGTGGTGACGGGACTCGGCCACGAAGACGATCTGACCGTCGCAGATCTGGTTGCAGACCATCGCGCAGCCACCCCCACGGCGGCAATCGTGGCGCTCCTGCCCGACCGCGATGCTGCACGCCAGGGGCTTGTACAACGCCAAAGCCGATTGAGGGACGCATTGCTGGGGCGAATCCTTCGCGAACGTCAAAGGCTCCAGGATCGGGCCTTTGTGTTACGGCAACAATCTCCTCTCGAGCGGATCAGGCGCCATCGCCAGGAGCTGGCGCAGAAACAACTGTTGCTAAAAGCGCTGTCTCCAGAACGCTGGCTGAAACGGGGCCTCGCCCTGGTCAGCAATGCTTCCGGCGATGCCATCCCGGACCTTCAATCCGTCAAGATCGGAGATCAGCTCAGCATTCGGATGAGCGACGGAAAGCTTGACGCCCGGGTCGATCAGATCCAACGCAGTTCCCCAAAAACCACCTCCTGATGAGCAAGCGCCAACCCAGCAAAGAGTTACGCGATCGCATGGAAGGCTGGCGCAGCGATGCCGCTGGCCTCAACTACGAAGAAGCCATGCAGGCCCTTGATCTGCTGCTCGCTGAGCTGCAGAACGACAGTGTGCCCCTGGCGGAATTGCAGCAACGGGTTCTCCACGGTGAGATTTACCTCAGCCGTTGCCAGACCCTGCTCGACAGCGTCGAACAGTCGATTGTCGAACTCGACCCCACAACCCTTGAACCCACGAACAATGCGTAAGGCACTGCCCTGGATCTATCTCCTCCTTGCAATTTTGGGAGCCATCCTGCCGTGGAAAGCCAATCTGGAGTTCATTGCTGAAGGTGGCGGTCAGGCCTTCGATTTGGCTCGGTTCATCGCCGATGCGAACAGCACAGCGGCCTCACGCTCATTGAGCGCTGACCTACTGGTGGGGGCCAGTGCGGTCACCCTGTGGATCTGCGTAGAGGGTCCACGCCAGAAGATCAAAGGCTGGTGGCTGGCCATTCCTCTGAGCTTTGGAGTGGCCTTTGCCTGTGCGGCACCGTTCTTTCTGTTTCTTCGGGAACGGCAGCTGCAGGGTCAGGAATCGGAATCCACGTCCTGAGCGATCACATCAATCGTGAGATCTCTCGCGGGTGTGGACTGAGCAGCTGAAACTCCAGTGTTGTCTGCAGCGGTGGGGTAAGGCGTCCCGCAAAACGAGCAAACGCCAGCGCCCTTCAGACCAGTAGCCCCACAAGCAGTGCAGGTGATCATTCTCGACTGCAACAGCTTCCAGCCAATCCACCCCAGACCGGACAGGATCAAGGGAAGCGCCAAGAGCGTGAGCAGCAGACCGCCTGCGAGATCGAGCAACAGACGACCAGCCGCTGTTGGCACCAGCAACAGCAAGACAACTGCAATCCACAACACTGCTGGCGGTCGATTCATTTGCCTCAACGGAAATGGTCCGTTGGATCAGCTTCGCAGAGACTTATCGAAGTTCAAGGCGCCAGGTTGTTCGGTTCCCCGAGCCGAGGTTTGGCCAGACGAACTGCGGCTAATTCCACACTCAAACACTGACCAAAATAAAGAATCACACCCACCAACCAAACCCAAAGCGTTAACACCAGAACACCCCCGATCACCCCATAAGCCTGATAGCGATTACCAAGAGAAACGATACTTAAGCTCAGAATTTTGTTGAGCAAAGCCAATCCAAAACCAATCAACAATGAGCCAGGAATCAAAGGCGCTCTAGGAACTCGCCGGCTGGGCAAGGCCATCTGAAGCAGCAGGGCCATCAAAGACAAGATCAATGCTGGAACGAGAATTCGCCCAAGGGGAAGAATGGGACTGGATTGCACAAGAGCCATCAACCCAGGAATAAAACCATCCAGAACGCCAAGGATGTCTTCCGGAAGCTGTCTGATACTGAGAACCAACTGCTGAAAGACGATCAGAATCGATATAGCAAAGACAGTCAAAAAAGCTTCAACACGCGTTTTACAGAACTGCACCACTTGTTGCCACCAAGGCAAGTCAATCGCCGGGTCCGGGAGAATGTCTGACCAAAGACGATCAGCTCCACGCTGCAATGTTAAGTAGGCATTACTTGCAGTTAGAAGCAAGACAATTACGCCAAGAATTCCTGCACCAAATCCCTGATTCACCAACCCACGCAGGGTGGAATCCACCAGGTTGGTTGCGGAAGGAGGGAGGACCTGGGTAACCGACGCCAAAACATTATCCAAACTATCTGTTTCACCAAACACCCTGGCCGCCACAGACAAAGCGATGAGCAGCAGCGGGAAAAAAGACTGAAGGACAAAATAAGCAAAAGCAGCACTCAGATCCACACATTCAGCGTTATTCCAGCGCTGACAGGCATTCCATATCCGCCCACCTAACTGTCGAACAAGCGAACGTCTTGACACAGATTCGCTCAGAAGACTTCTAAAACCATACAACAAAAAAGCCACCTCGAATGAGGTGGCTTTTTCATGGTTGGTGATGGTGATTGCTACAACAATCAGCCAATCATCAACCTATTAAGAGAATGTTTTACCTGGCATCGAGCTATTTTCTCAGGG
>NZ_VTLC01000009.1:0-42862 GCF_020514255.1 Synechococcus sp. MU1611
GAAGCGCCGGAGCGCTGCTGGAGGGTGGTGGTCATGAGAACGGAAAGAAATGTTCCCGAAGGAACGGTTTAAGGAAGGGCAGGAGAGCCCTGCCTGATGGCAAGTGTAACGGAAGTTTGCGCTGTGTGTCCACAGTTTGCGCTGTGTGTCGGCAGTTTGCGAAACCAACGCCGAAGCAGGACGCATCGCCAGAACAAGGTTTCCGAAAGACTTAAGATTCATGAGACTCACCAGGGCAATCTTTGGTTCTGATCCGCTGGATGCAAGCCGGCCATCGCCTGGAGGAGACCGTTCCCCTGGCTCAGGCCCGTCACAGGCGCATGGAGCTGGAGGCTCAGGGTGCAACGGTTTATTGGAGTGAACGGCTGGCCCGAGGCCATTACTGCTGAGAGGCTGGGGCCAATTAGTGAGGGCCCATGCAGCGTTTAATCCAACTGCTTTGCCTTGGGGTTGCTTCCGTTGGCCTGACCAGCTGTGGGCTGTTGCCCTCCGGCAGCGACAAGCCAGACGCCAACGCGCGCGCTTCGCTTGAACAGCTTGAGCAACGGCTCAACCAGCTGGAGCAGGAGCTTGAGGCACTGAGATCTCCCGACAGCAAGACCCCGGCAGGCCCCCTCCGCTCCCTCACCTTGCGGATCGGCACCGAGGATGACCGACTTCGGATGTACTGGGCCGACGGCCAGACGAGCAATCTGATCTGCTCTCAAGAGGGCAAGGGTGTCTGGGCCTGTGGTTGAGCTGGGCACAACAGCTGCTGCAATGCCGGCAGCCAGGCTTCCTCTACAGGCCAGACCTCGCGGCGCGTGAAGGAAAAGGCGATGCTTTTTTCGGCATAGGCCGCTTCGTTCACAAACACCGGGATCTCGCCATCAACCCAGAGCTCACCGTGATCCGTCCCGTCCGCAGCTCTGAACATGGCCTGCGAAGAAGCGATGCTCTGCCAGTCGCGCCCTTGAAGCTCGGAATGAACAAGGGCAAGCGGTTCACCGTCCTCGCCCTTCGGAAGATCGCGACTCCCCAAGTGTCGATGCACCACAAGAGCACCCGGAAGCCGGGCTGATCCCTGACGAACCTGGTCCAAGGCCCTTAGGCAGGTTTCCAAGCCAAGACGGGTCTGCTCAACGATCTTGGCGTTCAGTACACCTTGAGGCACGGGGCCCACCTCAATCACCAGTCCGCAGGGCCAGCATTCCACCAGGAAGCCAGTCTGCTGGGCATCCGCTTCATGCAGATAGATCGGCAGGCCGAGAGCCTCCTGAACCAGAGCGGCGAGGGCAAGATCGGCAGGCCGACGCCCGTAAACCACCAGTGAATTGCCCATGGCTGCTGTGGTGCTGTGCAGATCAAGTGCCACGGCACACGGTTGCTCTCCGTTGAAGCCGTGAAGACGAAGGAGTTCGCCTGCTCGCTGGAATTCCAATCCAGAGGTCTCCCGATCCAAAAGATCCGGGAGAAAACAGCGGTTGAGGTCGCGATCGACATAGCGGCAGCGACGGTGCAACGCCTCGGGGTTGCCGATCACCCTCTGCACCAGCAGCCCAGCCGCATCAATCAGATCAGGGTTGGCCTGCCACTGCTGCAGCAACCAGGGGGCATTCACCTCATTCCCATGGGTGCCGGCCACCACCAGAACGCCACAGCTGGTCATGGACATAGCGCTCGGGGTTCTGACTGAAGCACGACTCCCAGCGAAGATAAAAGCGATCCAAACCGAGCCATGTCGATCCCACCTGTTGTGGTCAGTGCCGCCCGTTGCGGCTGGCGATGGCAATGGCAACGGCTCATGGGTGGGCTGGGACCAGCCGATACCGGAGGCAATTACACCCGCCCGAGCAGCGATCCGCTCCCCCCACCGACCCTGAACCGCGAGGAGCTGATCCAACGCAGCCAAACTCAACGCCCTCTCCTCGTGATCGGGCGCAGTTGTCCCTGGGCGCATCGCACCTGGTTGGTGCATCAGTTGCGCAATCTTCAAGACAGCGTCAACCTCCTGGTCGCGACAGCGGATCACAACGCCGGGCGCTGGGCGCTCAACCCCGCCTGGGAAGGCTGCGACACGCTTCTAGCGCTGTACCGGCACTGCGGCGCACCACCGACCTACCGGGCCACCGTTCCTGTTCTGGTGGACCCCAAGACCCGCACCCTGCTGGGCAACGACAGTGCTCCACTGGTGGAGCTGTTGAACCGCTGGCCGCTCAAAGGCTCAGTCATCGACCTCGCACCGCCGCAGTCGGCCGACAGGATCGAGGCCTGGCAAGCCCTGCTGCAACCAGCGGTGAATGACGGTGTTTACCGCTGTGGTTTCGCCCGCAATCAAGCGGCCTACGACCGCGCCGAAGCCGATCTCTTCGCTGCCCTCGATACGGTGGAGCAGAGCCTGGAGACCAACGGCCCATGGCTGTGTGGCACAACATTGAGCCTGGCGGATGTGCGGCTGTTCCCCACACTGATCCGCTGGGAGCTGGTCTACGCACCACTGTTTGGCTGTAGTCGGCGCCCGCTCTGGCACTACCCGAACCTCTGGCATTGGCGACAACGGCTGTACGCCTTGCCTGGCATCGCCGACACCTGCGACGGCAACGCTTGGCGGCAGGACTATTTCGGCGCCTTATTTCCCCTCAATCCCGGTGGGATAGTTCCAGCCGGTCCAGACCTGAGCACACTGGTAAACAGCACGGCTCCGTCGGGATGACCAGCGCAGATCCAACCTTTGACGGTGTCTACGGCACCTACTCCATCACAGATATCGACCGCCAGGAGGTGCGTTCCTATCGGATCGCCCTGTTGATCACTGGCCTCAGCCTGGCCGCTGGACTGCTGCAGTGGTGGCAAATCGGAAGCACCTGGGCTTGGGTCTGGGTGCTTCCGATCGCCACTGCACTGGGGCTGTCCCTGCGCTGGATTCACATCTATCTCCGCCCTCTGCACCGCGCTCTTCAACTGTTTTGGCTCACCGGTTGCATCGGTTGGGGCGCCCTGCTGATGCATGCAGGGCCCTCCACAGCCCTTGCCACCCTGCGAGATCAGCCGTTGTGGATCCTGGCCGTCGGCCCCCTGTTCGCAGCCTTGGCAGGGATCGGCTTCAAAGAGTTTTTCTGCTTCCAAAGACCCGAAGCCATCGGTCTGACCTTGCTACTGCCAGCAGCACTGCTGGGACATCTGCTGGGCCTGATCAGCGGGTCTTTCTGCCTGGTCTTGTTGGAGAGTGCAGCGTTGCTGCTGGTGCTGCTGGCCCTGCGGAAATTCGGCATGGATGCGGCAGCAGATGTGGGCGATAAAAGTGTGTTTGCTTATCTGGACGGTCAACTGCCAGCAGGCACGCCGTGAGTCTGATCAGCCTGGTGGGTGCCGCCAAGGATTTTGGAATCCGCACCCTCTTCTCCGGCCTCGATCTCCACATCAGGGAAGGTGAAAGGCTGGGGCTAATCGGCCCCAATGGCAGCGGCAAATCCACCCTGTTGAAAGTTCTGGCGGGGAAGGAGCCGCTCGGTGAGGGGGAACGCCGCTGTTCACCCCGGCTTCGAGTGGAGCTTGTGGGCCAGGAGAGTCGCATCACCCCTGGGCTATCTGTGCTGGAACAGGTGCTGGAAGGCTGCGGTGCCAAACGGGATCTGCTGTTGCGATTCAGCTCCCTCAGCGACGCGGTTGCCGCAGACCCCAGCAATGAAGCTCTGCTCTCGGAGCTGGGTCAGCTCAGCCAACGGATGGATGAAGAGGAAGCCTGGAGCCTGGAGCAGCAATGCCGGGAAGTGCTGCAAAAATTAGGCATCAGCGATCTCCAACGCCCGGTCGACGACCTCTCCGGGGGCTATCGCAAACGGGTGGGACTGGCGTCAGCCCTGGTGGCCTGCCCAGATGTGCTGTTGCTGGATGAACCCACCAACCACCTCGATGCCGCCGCGGTGGAGTGGTTACAGAGCTGGCTGGATCGCTATCCAGGCGCCCTGGTGCTGGTCACCCATGACCGCTACGTGCTCGATCGGGTGACACGGCGAATGGTGGAGGTCGACCGAAGTCAAGCGCGCACCTACCAGGGGAACTACAGCACCTTTCTGCAACACAAAGCAGAAGAAGACGCCTCGGAAGCGGCGTCAGCGGCCAAGTTCAAAAGTGTGCTGCGCCGTGAACTGGCATGGCTAAGGCAGGGTCCCAAGGCCCGCAGCACCAAACAAAAAGCGCGCTTGCAACGCATCGAAGCGATGCGCGAGCAGAAACCGAACCAAGCCAAGGCGAAGCTCGAGATGAACGGCATCAGCCGTCGCATCGGAAAACAGGTCATTGAAGCCGAGGCGGTTGGCGTGACAGCCGACGGCTCCAGCGAAGGCCACCTTCTGCTGGATGGCTTCAGCTACAGCTTCAGCCCAGAAGACCGCATTGGCATCATCGGCCCCAACGGCAGCGGCAAATCCACCCTGCTCGATCTCATTGCTGGACGGAGAGAGCCCACCCAGGGGTCTCTTCGCCTTGGGGAAACCGTTCACATCGGCTACCTGGACCAGCACACCGACGCCTTCGACCAAGGCAAAGGACTCGAACGCAAGGTGATCGAATTTGTCGAGGAAGCGGCCAGCCGTATCGATCTGGGGGGTGAGCAGGTCACCGCATCACAACTGCTGGAACGCTTTCTGTTTCCACCCGCCCAGCAGCACAGCCCCTTGGCCAAGCTCTCTGGAGGCGAGCGCCGGCGACTCACCCTCTGCCGAATGCTGATCCAGGCGCCCAACGTGCTGCTACTGGACGAACCCACCAACGATCTCGATGTCCAAACCCTCAGTGTTCTCGAAGACTTTCTCGAGGACTTCCGGGGCTGCGTGATTGTTGTCTCCCATGACCGTTACTTCCTCGATCGCACCGTCGATCGTTTGTTCTCCTTTGAAGAAGGACGGCTGAACCGTTTTGAAGGGAACTACAGCGCGTTTCTTGAGCGGCAACGCCAAGAGGAACGGAACCAGAACGTGGTGTCCAAACCCTCCGCCCCAAAACAGGAACGCAGCCGCGAAACCAAGCGCGAGGGCCCGCGTCGTCGGAACTTCAAGGAAAACAAGGAGCTTGCTCGTCTTGACCAACAGCTCCCAGAACTGGAGCTGCAGAAAGGCAATCTTGAACAGCAAATGACACGAGAGGGTGCTGATATGGCGAAGCTGAGCCTGGATTTGGCTGATCTAATCTCCCGAATCGAACAGGCCGAAGAACGCTGGTTGGAACTCAGCGAATTAGCGCCATGAACAACGATCTGAGCCGGTAGCGGTAGCCACGGATACCACCGCTTCAAGTCAACGTTGTCGGAAGGTCATGGGGGTGGATTCCACCACTCCAAAACCGATGAATCGCCGTAAGGTGAGACGAGGCCACGGTCTGTATTTATGAAGTCCATCGAAGAGCACATCCAGAAGGATCAATCGGAGATCCAAGCAGCCAAAGCTGCTGGAGACGATGCCAAGGTTCGTCACCTCACCGAAGAGCTCAAGTCGCTGGAGGAATACAAGGAGCATCACCCCGGCGACAGCCACGACCCCACCTCCCTTGAGCTGCATTGCGAGGCCAATCCCGATGCAGATGAGTGCCGCGTCTACGACGACTAAGGCAACGAGCCCAGGGAATCCAACGGGGACTTAGTAGTCCTCGTTGTAGTCGGAGGGGCTGCCGGTCAGGCTGCAGACGACAGCCTCCTCTTTGCGCATTTGCTTGACTTCAGCGATGGGTCGACCCATCCGCTGGAGTACCACAATGTCCTCTTTCGTTTGGCAACGAGCGATCACGTCGCCTTTGTTGTCGAGACAGGTATAGAAGGTCATGTCATGCGAGAGACCACTCCCGTTATGGCTCTACATCGCATATCCCACAAGCATCCGTGTGGCCGAAAACACGGAAACATTTGGTGCGATCTGACTCAAACCCCGAGCTCCGCCCAAGTGGATGCCAGCAACTGATCAAGGTTGGCTCCCATTGCAGCGGAAATGCTCAACACAGGGCGACCGCTCGCTGTTTGAAGATCCTTGAGAAGCTTGGGGAGATCCTCCTCTAAGACCAGCTCCTGCTTGTTAATTGCCAACAAACGCGGTCGATCGACGAGGCCATGGCCATAGGCCTCTAACTCCTGCTCGACAACGTGCAGGTCAGCCACAGGATCCTCAGCACCGGCATCAACCAAGTGGATCAGCAGGCGGGTGCGCTCGATGTGACGCAGAAAATCATGCCCAAGACCTGCACCCTGGGCAGCCCCTTCAATAAGCCCCGGAATATCGGCGAAAACAGTTCCATCCCCACTGGGTCGGCGTACAACACCAAGGTTCGGGACCAACGTGGTGAAGGGGTAATCGGCAATCTTGGGTCGCGCAGCAGACAGCACGGCGATCAAGGTGCTCTTTCCGGCATTGGGAAGACCAATGATGCCCACCTCAGCAAGCAACTTGAGTTCCAGCTGCAGGGGCCATTCCTCACCCTCACGGCCCTCAGTGAATTTCTCAGGCGCACGGTTGCGATTGCTGAGGTAGTGGGCATTGCCCAGACCACCACGGCCACCGAAAGCGACGGTGAGACGCTCGCCCGGAGTCGTGAGATCACCAAGAAGGATGCCGGTCCGCAGGTGTCGGACTTCGGTGCCGCAAGGCACCTTGATCACCAGATCCTTTCCCGAGGCACCGGTGCACTTGTTCGGACCACCACGCCGACCGTCATCGGCAGCGAACAGGCGTTTGTATTTGAAATCGAGCAGAGTTTGCAGGTTGCTGTCAGCCTCAAGGACCACAGGTGCCCCATTGCCGCCGTCACCGCCGGAGGGACCTCCAGCAGGCACGTACTTCTCTCGGCGGAAAGCAGCGATACCGTCGCCGCCGCGCCCACCTCGGACCGTGATCCGTGCCTGATCGATGAACTGCACGGTGCTGCCGGCTCAATCCAATCCATAACCCTAAGATTCAGCCGATGCAGTTCTGCCGTTGGCCGGCGTCCGTTTCGAAGAC
The DNA here is from genome assembly GCF_020514255.1 of Synechococcus sp. MU1611. Taxonomy (NCBI): domain Bacteria; kingdom Bacillati; phylum Cyanobacteriota; class Cyanophyceae; order Synechococcales; family Synechococcaceae; genus Synechococcus; species Synechococcus sp. MU1611. Next base: position 6,963 of record NZ_VTLC01000009.1, read on the forward strand.
CTCAGCAAGACCTACCCAGCACGCGGCGGTGGGGATCCCGTTGAAGTGATTCGTCAGTTGAATCTGACAATCCAAAATGGCGAATTCTTGGTGCTGGTCGGCCCCTCGGGTTGCGGCAAAAGCACCTTGCTCCGACTCCTCGCTGGTCTTGACAGGCCCACAAGCGGCGAGATCAGGATCGGAACCCGGCCCATCAGCGATGTGCCGCCAGCGCGCCGCAACGTCGCGATGGTGTTCCAGAGCTACGCGCTCTACCCTCATCTCAGTGTGCGGGACAACCTCAGCTTCGGCCTACGAAGAAGCCAATCGAGATCCACACTCCAACGCATCCAGGATCAAGCCTTTCGAGCCACGCGATCGTTACCAAATCCACTGCGTGTGCGATCTGTCAGGGAGCAAAGGATCGAGGCCAGGATTGACACCGTCGCCAGATCACTGGAATTGACTGATTTGCTCGACAGATGGCCGAAGGAACTGTCTGGTGGCCAAAAACAACGGGTCGCCCTCGGACGGGCCATGGCGCGAAATCCTGAGGTGTTCCTAATGGATGAACCCCTCAGCAATCTGGACGCCAAGCTCAGAACGAGCACACGTCAAAGGATTGTCGAACTGCAGCGAGAACTGGGGACAACAACTGTTTATGTCACCCATGACCAAGTCGAAGCCATGACCATGGGACACCGCATCGCGGTACTAAACCAAGGGCGATTGCAACAACTTGGGACGCCCATGGAGTTGTACCAATGGCCCTCCAATATCTTCGTCGCCCAATTCATAGGGAGCCCACCGATGTGCCTGATGCCGGTCACTGTGGGACCGAACGGCACCCTCATCCTGGGCGGGAAACGTATACAAGTTGAGGGGGAAATGATGGAGCAATTACTGCAAAAAGAAGGCGAACAGCTCACTGCTGGATTGAGACCAGAACATTGGCATGTGGCACCCGCGACGAACCGAAACTTGAAAGCAAAAGTGAGCCATTGCGAACGCCTAGGGAATGAACAGATCTTGACCTGTCGACTCGAAAATGGAGGGCATCTAATACAGGTAAGAAGCACGCCGGAAGTCAATGTGAGCCCAGGCGATCAAATCAACCTGGAATCCAACCCAAGGAAATGGAGATTATTTGGGAATGACGGAGAAGCCATAAAGTAAAAACACAGACAAAAAACACGAACAACTCAAGACTGCAAACAATTACGACCAGAAATAGATATGCAAGCTGATAATCGCTGCAGGATTACAACTAAAAACTGTGAGAACAAGATGCAGCAAAGGCGGAAAAGCGAAATAATGGCGATGGCTTAACTAGCTACAAGAGAGCCAAAAAGCAGTCAAGGAGAAACCAAAGGCTTTATAAATCCTCATTTCAACACCAAACAGGCAGGAGGAGTCAAAGGCGAAACAAGGAAAAGGAGAAGAAAGCAATGAATAAGGGAACCAAGTATGACCAAAAGCTTAAAAACAAAGAAAAAATATAGATAAATATTTATGACATAAAGGCAAATATGAGATGAATTGCTAATTTGAGAAAGATCTGAACGATGTCAATGGGCAAGAAAGTTCTGGTGTTGGTGGAAGAGCATTATGACGAAACTGAATACAACGTCTTTAATGAATTCTTCCCAAAGCAAGGCATCGAAGTTGAATACGCATCATATTTATGGGGTAACGATTCACTCACGTTTGAGGGTAACGACAAGACAAGTAAAGTAGAGGTAGGAACTTGCGTCAGCAAGGTAAATCTGGATGAATATGCTGGATTGATCTTAATCGGAGGTTATGCGATGGACCGACTTCGCTACGAACCGAAATTGGGAGAAAAGAATAAAGCGCCTGCCGTCGAGCTCTTGAGGCAAGCAGTTGACTTAATGGATAACGGACGACTAGCAATAGGGACAATCTGTCACTCGCTGTGGCTGTTCTGTGCTGATACAAAACTCTTAAAGGGAAGGGAAGTGACATGCGCACACAACATCGTTTGTGATGTCGCCAATGCAGGAGCCGAAATCATGATTAAAGAAGGAGAAACAATTGAACTCCATCAACAAGGCCTACTAATCACAGGAAAACATCCTGGATGCGTCGATGTGTTTGTCGAAAAATTCAAGGATGTGATCAACGCCATCTGATGGCGAGGTGATCAAGACCCTTCCAACAAAGTAAAAACTCCTAGATCCAGATTTTAAAATCATGAACACTCTTGGCTTCTCCTTCTCAGACCTGATTTCCGGCTACGTCACTTCCTACGAAGAATCTAGTAAAATTGTTGGGATTGAAACTTCGGACGGACGCCAGTACGAATGCAAAATTACTGGAAACACTTATGCACGGGGAACGCAAAATCTCGGTGAAGGTTGGAACAGTGCTGATCTAGGAAAGCTTTTGAAGAAAGGGCAGATGATATTTGCCTATGGAACATTCTATCCAGAAAACAAGGTCAAGTTTGAAATAAACTACATGGTCTTCGCCGGTGAAGATGTTAACCACTATCGCTACGCGGACGAACAGGGTTGGTGGATCAATCAAATTGATCAGATAGCATCTTCATATTGCAAATGGCAATTTAATGCTCCTGAGCATCCAATTGATTATCAAAACTACCGAACTGTCATCAGTCTGACAGGAGGCAAAAAGAGCGAAGATTATCTGCAAGAAACAGATACTATTTCGAGAATGGTGTATGGGATGGCATGCGCCTACATGCTGACAGGCAAGGACATGTATTTGGATGCAGCCGAAAAGGGAACGAAGTACCTAAGAGATAAAATGAAATTCACAGATACTGATACAGGTTTAATCTATTGGTATCACGGACTAAAAGTGGGCAAAGACGGAGAAGAGCAAAAACTTCTCGTTTCTGAGTTTGGTGATGACTATGATTGCATTCCTGCCTACGAGCAAATTTATGCATTGGCAGGGCCCGTACAGACATATCGCCTGAATGGTGATCCCGAAATTATGGCAGATACGGAAAAGACCGTAGCACTGTTTGATGAATGCTTTAAAGATAACGACAAAGGTGGTTACTACTCCCACATCCATGCCGTAACACTGAGTGCTCATGAGGAGTCTCTTGGACGAAACAAAGCCAAGAAGAACTGGAATTCAGTTGGTGACCACGCTCCGGCATATCTGATTAATTTATATTTGGCTACGGGTGAGGAAAAATACAAAAAGTTCCTGGAAGACACATTTGACACTATCACTGATCATTTTCCCGATTACGACGAAAGCCCATTTGTCCAAGAGAAGTTCTTTGACGATTGGAGCAAAGATCAAACATGGGGCTGGCAACAGAATCGTGCGGTTGTTGGCCATAACCTAAAAATCGCTTGGAACCTCATGCGTTTCTATTCAGAAATGCCAAAAGAGAAGTACGTGGAAATTGCCGAAAAGATTGCTGCATTGATGCCTGATAAAGGATATGATTCTCAGCGGTTTGGTTGGTATGACGTAGTTGAGAGAGTATTGGGAGAGGACGAAAAATTTCATCGATATGCATGGCACGATAGGAAGGCCTGGTGGCAGCAGGAGCAAGGTATCCTCGCCTACCTGATTCTTCAAGGTCACATGCCCGAAAAGCAAGAATATAAGAAGTATTCCGATGAAAGTGCCGCCTATTACAACGCATTTTTCCTTGACAACAACGATGGTGGTGTCTATTTCAATGTGTTGGCCAATGGTGTGCCTTATTTGATGGGGACTGAACGTTATAAGGGCAGTCATTCAATGAGTGCATATCACTCGACTGAACTTTGCTTCCTCTCAACGGTATACATTGATCTGATGATCAAAAAACGTCCATTAGATCTTTTCTTTAAGCCACTTCCGAACGGATTTAAGGACAGGACACTAAGAGTTGAACCAGACATCCTTCCCAAGGGGTCAATCAAAATCATTGGGTGTGAAATCGATGGCAAAGAATATGACAACTTTGACGCCAACGCGCTAACCGTTCAGTTACCAAAATCAGATACAAGACTCAAAGTCAAAGTAACCGTAGCAACAGTTTGAGCCATGGAAGTACAACAAGAGCTCATTAAAAACTGGCAAGTCATCAAGGTAACAGGAGAGATTGACTCGAAAACAGTCTCAACACTGCGTGATTTTATAGATGAAAAGCTTGTAGAAGATACAGCAGTTGCATTGGACTTGGAAAAGGTTCCATTTATGTCCAGCGCAGGACTGAGAACGTTATTAACGCTTCAAAGAAAAACAACCTCAATGAAAGTCGATCTGGCATTAATTGGAGTGGCTAATGAAATCCAAGACACGATGAAAGTTACTGGTTTCTTGCAATATTTCAAGCTATACGACTCTATTGAATCATTGCCTTAACAACAAATGGAAATCGAACGGATTGACAATCAGCCAAGTCAAACCATCGAAGGATATAGGGTTAGACCTGGAAAACCACTGCCCTTTGGGGTGTCAACTGTTCCTGGGGGGTTGAATTTTTCAGTCTATACATCGGCTGGAACTTCATGCACTCTCGTGTTAATCAGCCGTTCCGATAAAAAGATCATTAAAGAAATAAAAATACCCGACCATTACAGGATCGGAGATGTTTACTCAATCGTGGTTTTCGATCTGGACTACGAAGACATCGAATATGGCTATAAAATAGAGGGCCCATATTTACCAGAGGCTGGGCATCGTTTCAACGGGGATAACATCCTCATGGATCCTTACGCGAGGGCAACCTCAGGAAGGGAGGAATGGGGTGTGGAACCCAACTGGGAAATCCAGTACCAGCACAGATCAAGAATTTCGTTTGATGATTTTGATTGGGAGGGAGATTCGCCACTTGAAACCAATGACGAAGATCTCGTAATTTACGAGATGCACGTTAGATCATTCACGCAAAGTGAAACATCTGGCGCTAAATTTAAAGGCACTTATGCAGGAATAGTAGAAAAAATTCCATACCTTAAAAGCCTAGGCATCAACGCTGTTGAATTGATGCCTGTGTTCGAATTTGATGAATTCGAAAATTCAAGAATCCATCCTGATACAGGAGAACGGCTGTACAACTATTGGGGATACAGCACAGTTGCCTTTTTTGCACCAAAAGCTGGTTTTGCATCAACCGGAAAGTTTGGGATGCAAGTTGACGAGTTCAAACAACTGATCAAAGAATTACATCGCGCCGACATAGAAGTAATACTAGATGTTGTTTTTAATCACACTGCAGAAGGAAATGAATATGGACCATCAATCTCATTTAAAGGATTAGACAACAAAATATATTACATGTTAACGCCAGAAGGCTATTACTACAATTTTAGCGGCACAGGAAATACCTTAAATTGCAATAACCCTGTTGTGAGGAATTTAGTTCTCGACTGTTTAAGATACTGGGCAAGCGAATACCATATTGATGGATTCAGATTCGACCTCGCCAGTATTCTCGGACGAGACCCATGGGGGGCACCGCTTAGCAACCCACCATTGCTCGAATCCTTAGCATTTGATCCAATCCTCTCCTCGTGCAAACTGATAGCCGAAGCATGGGATGCAGGCGGATTGTATCAAGTGGGAACATTTCCCGCATTTGGACGATGGTCTGAATGGAACGGAAAATATCGGGATACAGCGCGCCGATTCCTGAAGGGTGATTCTGCACAGGTGGGAGAACTTGCACAGAGAGTTCAAGGTTCACCCGACTTATACCAATGGAATGGACGATCACAGGCAACTTCAATCAATTTTATAACATGCCACGATGGTTTTACACTTTCAGACCTAGTTTCATTTGATCAAAAACATAATGAGGCTAATGGAGAATTCAACAGAGATGGTGGTGATGATAACCACAGCTGGAATTGCGGTGCTGAAGGTTGGACCGATAACCCAGAAATTCTAAAACTTAGGAACAAGCAGGCAATGAATGCCATAGCACTGCTTATGACCAGTCGTGGTACTCCGATGCTACTAATGGGTGATGAGTTTGGACGTTCACAACATGGTAATAACAATGCCTACTGCATTGATTCACCAATCTCGTGGGTAGACTGGAATTTGCTTGAAAGCAATAAGGCTCTTTTCGAGTTTACAAGGAGCATGATTGCTTTCAGACATGCACACCCATGCTTAAGGGTGAATCGTTTTGATCATGCAGGAAGTGATCTCTTCCCAAGCTGCAGCTTCCATGGAACCAAACCATGGAGTGTTGATTGGAGTGAGGAATCTAGACAACTCGCTTGGATGATGAGTACTCAAACAGAAAACAGTCAGTCAGACATCGTCTACGTTGCCGCGAACTCCGCACACTACGCAACATGGTTTGATCTGCCACAATTACCTGAAATCTATGAATGGAATATCTGCTTCAATACTGGTAATCAAGATGAACCATATCTGAAGAAGCCAGCTTCATTTGGAGACACGGGTATCCTGGTAGGGGAAAGATCAATGGTGATTTTTACTGCGTCTCCAAAAGAGACGTAGATCCAAACAAAAACAAAGCAAAACAATGCCACTCACAATCAAGGTCACTCCAGCAGAGAGCATCGTCACCCTGAACATTGCAGGAGACGTTGACACCAAGACAGCTCCAGAACTACTTAAAGAATTGACTGCTTTGGAGCTTAAAGAATTATCAGAGCTGCGGCTTAACCTCAGTGAAGTTGCATTTATGAGTAGCGCCGGCCTAAGAGCAATTGTATTTGCGAAACAGAAAATGCCACACACAGGACGACTGTATTTGATTGGTGCCTCAGAAATGATTGTCGATACAGTCAAAAAAACTGGACTCTCTCAAGCAGTGGTGTTTGTATCCAGCGAAGAAGAAATCTGAAGCTATGCCATGCATCCCAGCACATGAATTCTCATTCCTTGTCGAAGAAACAGCTTCGATGGACAACTGGGATGTCTTTATTGAAATGGCATCTTTAGCAATTCACAAAGCCTTGAAGGACGAAACGAAAATCTATAAGTTAAAATTAGCCTACGAAGAACTTATTTCAAATATCATCAAGGCAGCAAATGAGTTAGAAGGCAGCAGAGCAATTAATCTAAAAGTATCATGTGGCATTAGCAAAAATCAAAATATAGAGCTTTTTACACTGCAAACAGAGGACAACGGGAAGGAGTTTGATCCCGGCTTTGACAGGGAAAGCGATGTAGATGTTGATCAACATATCAATGACAGAGCGATTGGAGGACTGGGAGTTTTTCTCATCAAACAATCTGTAGACATTGCAAGCTACGAATGGATAGACGGTATAAACAAGAACCAACTAAGTATGCAAATAGAGTAAACAAGTTTTCCTGCCAGTCTAGCCCTTAATTTACAGCTATATCAGACAATCAAGTTAATGGCGAATGATTTACAGCATCACAGGAAGTTCTATTAAGTATCAAACAAGAGCTAAAAAACTCTTTACAGTGCTTGAGATGGCGTATAAGGCAAAGCATTATCCCATCTAAACGATCATGGAACTTCAGGGCGACCTCATACCTTGGTTGCCGATCCTCTCGCCCAGGCCTTGTAAGAAATAGCTCAAGGCATATCTCCACAGATCCAGAGAAATCGATCAATTAAAGGAAGCCGACATTCTTGAGATCCGCCATCACTATACGCTGGATCATATTAAGGTCTGAATACAGATCTTCTGAGAAACTCTATGTGAAGCACTTAGGCAGGACCATGCTCACTTGTGAAACAAAGAATGTCGCCTGCGAGATATATGAGCACCTCAGACGCCATCCATTGCCATTGAACAGCAAACCATGAGAGACACTCACTGATGAAAGATCTTGTACGGGATGAGGTCACCCAGTGCGTATGAAGGTCATATGGCGACATGTCCACTCCACAGATTAGGGAAGGTCGTGGATGATGTTTCAGGCGAGACCACCAGGGTGGCTACAACAAGAGTAAAAAACTGAAATTCCCATGGGATGTGATTGCATGAGCAGAATTTGTCAGACCGCTGGATGTGTGCTGAAGCTGGCAAAATTTGTAATTAAAAGATAGAGAATGACTTAAAGGTTGAAAGTCATGATTAGGATATCAATAACAATCATTGCGACCAGATGGGTGCTACTTTGTTTCGCAACAAGCTACCCTTCTGGGCCCTCCTTCTTTCAGGCATTGCAACCCTTCTTACATTAAATAACTACCAACTATTTGGTTTACAATTCACATTTGGAATGAGTGTTGCTCTCGCAACACTTTTTTTGCAGCGGAGACTTTGGGGGCTAGTTATTGCTATTCCCGTAGCAATTTCAACCTATATCTTATGGGGCGAGCCATATGCGGGGATTGTATATATATTGGAAATATTACTTATGACCTTCATAAGAAATGGTCCCGGTGGAGACAGGAGTTTACGCAGGGGAACGATTGTTATATACGACTTTATTTTCTGGACGTTCCTAGGAGCGCCAATCTATTATTTCACATATGCATACTTGGCTAACTACAACCAGGAAGCCGCATTTGTCATAGCGCAAAAGTCGATTGTGAATGGAGTGATGAACACTTTGATTGCCTATATAATATATGCGGCTGTTACAATCATGGGAAACAGAAGATCGCAGAACAGGGAAAGTATTTCAATCCAAGCATTGGCTTTGGCGACAATCTATAGCGTCATCGTCTTTTTATCTCTATTCATGGCAGACAGGCTATATGGGACAGCAATGAATCTAAAAGCGAAATCCTTATACCAAGAAATGACTAATTTTGCAGCATTCATATTTGACGACATGGACGATAAAGTACCCTCAAAATTAGACTTCACACTAGAGAATGAGTTAAAGCAAAAAAATGCTGATGCCATTTACCAAAGCGAAGAGGGAATTCAGACAATACTATACAATCAAGGGAAAATACGACATCAAAATTTTCCAAACGACTTTAAATTGGAAACATCAAGGTCAAGACTCTCGAGAAACCTTTACGAAGTTGCTGAAATGGATGGGGCGTCAATAAACTTATACCTAAACAACACAGTCAAACAAGACAAATTAAATGAATATCTAAATAGCCTCTGGGAGATAGAATTACATAAAGATGGAAAGACTCTCATTCTAATTAAGCCTGCGCGACAAGATTTTGACATAATCTTTAAGTTCGCAATTGGCGCATTGCCGATTATTAATTCTACGACCATGGGAGGAATCATTCTTAGCATCATAATTGGATATGGCCTTAAAAGAGAGTTTCTTACTGTATTAGGCAAGTCGACGAAAAACAAAATCAATACACCGACAGAGGAAGCATATCGTTCATTAGAGCAATCACCAATCACAGAGATAGGGGGCTTTGCGAAGGAAATCAACCGGAGAACTGACGATATCAAGAGAGCAAAGGAAAAAATAGAAGAATTAAATAATATAGCCCAGCAACAATTGAGTACAGCAGGCAAAATTCAGCAGGCATTCCTTGGAGATAGTTCTGATGTCGGCAAGCAACCTGATGTCAGCCTATTCATGAGACCTGCACTCAATGCTGGTGGAGACTGGTACGATGCATTTGATTTAGATAACAAGACATTTATCATCGTCGCAGATGTATGTGACAAAGGAGTCGGAGCAGCATTATTTATGTCAGTTTTCAGAAGTCTTATTCGATATGCTGCAGAGAACTGGTGTGCTGAAGAGTCAGAACATGAGCCACTAGATGAGGTAATTAGCAGTGTGAATAATTACATGAGCACAGAACACGAGGTTGACACAATGTTTGCAACAGTTTTCATCGGCTGTATCAGTCATCCGGCAAAAAGATTGGATTATGTTCTGGCTGGTCATGAAGAACCCATTTTTATCAACTCCAAGGGCGTACAACAAAACCTGGAAGTCACTGGTCCGGCCATCGGACTATTTCCAGAAGCCGAGTACACGATGGAAAGCCTCTTCTTTGATGAAGACTCAATCTTGGTCGGCTATAGCGACGGAGTTGTTGATGCTAGGTGTCCAGAAGGAACATCCTACGGATATCAAAGACTTCTAGATCTTGTACAAGATATGCAAAAACGAAAAATCTCAGCAAAAAATCTAAAAAATGAAATAGTACGTGATCTAGATGCTCACATGAAAAATGCAGAGCAATTCGACGACATCACCATAGCGACTGTTATTTTATGATTTTAGGTGATCACATCACCAGTTATAAAATCAATTTCAATACAATGCCGATACGTTAAATGAAATAGCTAAATCCTAAAGAATCTAAAGAATATTCATTGACACATTTGCTAATTAGTTAAAAGAATATATTTTGATTGCGAAGATAATTTCAATAGTAATGGGGAGCTCATGCGTAAATCAAAACGAGCCTTAGATCAGCACTAAAGATCCACTCAAACTCAATCTTGGTGCTCGTGGGTTGGCCGAGCCTCGTTTCAGGGAGTCACTTAAAGTGATCTACGTCATAATGCGAAAAACAAAGCCTGTCTGAAACTAAAAGCTATTGGGTTCACACCTGCTACAGCTTCTTTGTATTAATCGTTAAGTGGCTTGCAGGGTAACCTTTAAAGTTGCGCGATCTGATGTAGAGAGTAAAATCAAATAAATATTGCTTCAACAATGAGCAGCTCCGACTCACATACAAATTTGCGCAAGAAATCGGAGCCTAGATCAGGAAGCAGCAACCAATTTAGTAATGAAGATATTAAAGACATACTCCGTTCATGGCTTCTGGAAAATGAGCGGACATTGCTAGCACAAAAAAATGTTGGCGAATTCAACGGGGTCATGATGCAGTGGTTCCATTGGTATACAGATGACGATGGTAATCACTGGAAAAAATTAAAAGAAGAGGCCGCAAACTTAGCTAGAGCTGGAATCACTGCTCTTTGGCTTCCACCAGCGTATAAGGGGATGAACGGAGCAAAGGATGTCGGCTACGCGACATACGATCTTTTTGATCTTGGTGAATTTGATCAGAAAGGAAGTATCAGAACAAAGTATGGAACAAAGGAGGAATACTTAAGTGCAGTGCGGGAATGTTGTGCCTATGGTATTGAGATTTATGCCGATGCTGTATTCAATCACAAAATGGGGGCTGATTCACAGGAAGAATTTGAAGCAGTTCCACTTGATGATAATAACCGTCATCATGCTCTAGGTACAGCTAGAAAAGTATGTGCATGGACAGAGTTCTCATTCCCTGGACGAGGAAATACTTATTCAGAGATGAAATGGGGATGGCATCATTTTGATTCTGTTGATTACAACAGTCTTGAACCACAGACCAAAGCGGTATGGCAAGTCAAAGATAAACCTCTGGAAAAGAATGTAGATGGTGAACGAGGTAATTATGATTTTTTAATGGGATGTGATTTAGATCTAGACCATCCAGAAGTCAAAAATGAACTCAAAAGATGGGGTGAATGGACTCTCGACACTACAGGATCTAAAGGATTCAGGCTGGATGCAATCAAGCATATTAACAGTGATTTTTTCGTTGACTGGATTCAACATATCGAACACTATGCAGGAAGAGATGTTTTTGTTGTAGGGGAATTTTGGACTTATGATATCAACACTTTATGCAACTATGCATCGAGAACAGGAGGGCAAATGTCACTGTTTGATGCCCCACTACATTTTAATTTTCACAAGGCTAGTGAATCTGGAGGTTACTTTGACATGGGCTCCATCCTTAATGGAACACTCATGCAAGAAGTACCTCTTCTAGCAGTGACATTAGTAGAAAATCACGACACGCAGCCATTACAAGCGTTGGAGTCTCCAGTAGCAGATTGGTTTAAACCATTGGCATACTCAATCATTCTGTTAAGAGCTGAAGGTTATCCTTGTATCTTCTACCCTGACTATTATGGAGCTAAATATTCAGATTATGGCGCCGACGGAAATCTTTGTGAAATAGCAATCAAAAGTCATCGTTTTATTATTGATCGACTATTACTAGCAAGAAAATACTTTGCATATGGAGAACAATATGACTATTTTGACTCCCAGGATGTCATTGGTTGGACGAGACTGGGAACCGAATTACACCCCTTTGGCTTAGCAGTTCTGATGAGCGATGGACCTGGAGGACAGAAAACGATGAATACAGGAAAGGCAAATACTTCATACGTCGATTTAACTGAATATTGCAACGAGACAATCACCACCGATGAGAACGGTTCAGCAAATTTTCGATGTGAAGGTGGCTCGACATCTGTATGGGTAGAAGTTGATGCCCTGAAACTCCATCACAACTAAAAACAATGAATGTGGAATAAAACCAAACCAACAGTTAAATATCCAATATTCACTTTTTGATTTCAGCTTGAATCCCTGTCAATTCTCAGACTCAGCAAATCAGCATGGCAAACTCCTAATCGCAATAAAATGAGACGATAAAGACTTAGATTGTTAGAGCAACAATGCTTGTAGAAGCCAAGCAAAAATAGGCCATTGTAGTCATTGACGACAATGATCTGCCGGGACCCTGAGGCGAGAGCTTCCCTATTATTAAAGATAAATTCGACAAAATTCAAACCTCATGAGATATCACTGATGTGATCTAAAACTCAATAGATTTTTTTAGGTTGTTGCCAACTCGACGACAGTCATATCGAAGGATTGAGTCACCCTCACCGCACCCAGACAACACTGCACCCAGCTCCGCCGTCCCCCTGTTCGGCATCTATCACCCGTTCCACATAAGGCACAGTGTCCAGCCAAGTGCGCAGGCCACGCTTGAGCTTGCCCGTTCCAATGCCATGAATCACCCACACCGGGCCATTGGCACTGCGCAGCCGTTCTTCGACAGCGGCTTCGGCCTCATGCACCCGCATGCCACGCACATCCACAGTGTTACGGCTGGTGCGCACCTGCGCACCAGCGCCGCTTGCAGAACGAGCTTGCACTTTCACCACCGGCTTCGGGGGCGGCTCAGGTTTGCGACCGTCAAGACTCTCCACCGCGGCCAGATCGACCGTGGTGCGCATCACCCCACAACGAACCGTGAGTTGAAGGCCGTCATCCGTGATGGCTAAGACATCCGCAGCTTTGCCAAGGGCCAGCAACCGCACGCGATCACCCACCACCGGACGCCAGCCTGGCTTGGGTGATCGCCGTTCGGGGGTGGGGCGGTGATGGTCTTCCAATGTGCGGAGTCGTTGGCCAGCCCTCCGCGCTGTTTCCCCATCCGCACGCTCATCACGAAGCCGGCGAATCAACGTGCGGACCTCTTTCTGACCTTTGCGGATCGATTGCTCTAACCGCTGACGGCCCTGCTCCTGGCGTTGTGCGGTCTGCTGCTTTTGCTTCTGCCAGCGCTGCAGCAACTCCTCGTGCAGAAGCTCGGTGCGCGCCAGCAGTGCTGCGGCGTCTTCCGCCGCGGCCTGCTGGCGCTGACGTTGCTCCTCCAAGCCTCGAATCACACTGTTCACTTCACCATCGCCTCCAGGAGCCAGAAGCTGCTGCGCCTGCTGAAGGACGTCGGGGTCGAGCCCCAACCGCGTCGCGATCGCCAGAGCATTGCTGCGCCCCGGAATTCCCCACCGCAATTCAAAGGTAGGGGACAGCGTCTCAGGGTTGAAGGCCACAGAGGCATTCTCAAAACGCGCGTCGTCGTATTTGAGGGCCTTGAGTTCACCGAAATGAGTGGTGGCGATCGTGAGTCGGGCTCGTTCAGCAAGAGCCTTGAGCAAAGCCGTGGCCAAGGCCGTTCCCTCGCTCGGATCAGTTCCGGCACCCACCTCGTCCAACAGCACCAGAGCGGGGGAACCACCCCGCTGCAACGCCTCCAGAATGCGCCCAATTCGCTTCACATGACCGCTGAAGGTGGACAGGCTCTGCTGCAGAGATTGCTCATCACCGATATCCGCCAGCACCTGAGCACACCAGGGCAATGAAGGTTGCCCTGCACAAGGCAAGAGCATGCCGGCGCGCGCCATCAGTGCAGCAAGACCGATGCTTTTCAGAGTGACCGTCTTGCCACCCGTGTTCGGCCCGGTGATCGCCACCACCCGCAGCTCCGGCGATACCTCAACAGAAATTGGGACCACCGGAGGGCCTTCCGCCCGTTTGTGCTGCCAAACCAACAGGGGATGCCTGAGACCGGTGAAGCTGAAGGGAGCGTCCTTCGTGTCCTCAAGCTTGGGAGCCACACCTCCAAGCCAGCGGCCGTAGCGCCCTCGAGCCAAAGCAAGATCAAGGGTTCGCAGCACGGCTACCAGTTGGTTGAGGGCAGAGGCTTCCTCCGACACCAGAGCGCTCAGCTCCGCCAACACTTTGCGTTCCTCATCCCGGATGCGGGATTCCAGCTCCACCAGCTTGTTGCCGAGGGTGAGCACCGAGCGTGGTTCCACAAAGAGGGTGCTGCCTGAGGCCGAACTGTCGTGAACCTGACCCGGCACCTGGCTCACCGCACCAGCCTTCACCGCCAGAACCGGACGGCCATGACGCTCGGCAATCACACTGTCCTGCAGGGATGGGGCCAAGCGGCGCAGCAACTCCTGCAGCTTGTCTCGACGGGCCTGGCGGAGACCATGCCATTGATGCCGAAGCGCCGACAACGCAGAGCTGGCTCGATCAGCAACACGACCACCCTCCTCTAGGGCAAATTTGAGCCGCTGCTCCAACTCCGGCAGCGTCACCATGGTTTCAATCAGGCTGGTGCAAACCGGGCGCAGCTCGGGCTCGTCGATCTGACGGCGCAAACGACGGGCCGCTGCCAATGTTTCCGCCACGGCCAAAAGCTCCTCACCGGAAGCCACACCCCCTTTGCTGCAGCGCAGCACCACCGGCATCAGGTTCTGAACCCCGCGAAAGCTGAGACCACCCTCCGTGAGGTCATCGAGCACCGCCATTTCGACGGTCTCGGCCAGGCGTGTTCTCGACTCCGCCAGGCTGGCTGGCAACAGCTGTGCTTTTGCAGCATCGCGGCCCATGCCGGTGCTCGCAAAACCGCTGAGATGGTCACACACGCGACGCCACTCGAGCAGGTCAAGAGTTTCCTGCTGAGCCCGGTCCGCCTCTTGACTCAAGTCAACTGCAATTGGAGGGGATGCCACCGGGGGGTTCATAAAGCATTTCGAGCCAGTTGCCTTCCGGATCTTTTAGATAAAAAGACGCCGTACCGTCGCGGTGGTCATGGACGGCACCAACGTGCACACCCTGCGCTTTGAGACGGTCGTGAATCACATCAACCTCAGCACGATCGCGAAAATGGAAGGCGAAGTGTGGGCCAGCGGCCTTGTAATCAGGGCCTAACAAGGCGAGTCCATCGCGACCTTCCCCAGCTTCCAGGTAGCACCAATCGTCGGCGCGCCAGACCAGGCGCATCCCCAAATCGGTGTAGAAGGCAACAGCCCGATCAACATTCTCAACGCGGATCGCCACGTGCCCGAGGCGATCCACACCCGTCGATTGATCAACTGTTGCCATCGGATCAGGCCTCCTTCAACCAAGCCGCTGCATCGCAAGCGTGGTACGTGAGAATCAGATCGGCACCGGCGCGCTTGAAGCTCAGCAACGTCTCCAAGACGACGGCCTTTTCATCGATCCAGCCCCGTTCCGCCGCGGCCTTGACCATCGAATACTCACCACTGACGTTGTAGGCAGCGATGGGGAGTTCTGATTCCTGGCGAAGGCGGTGGATGATATCGAGATAGGCCAAACCAGGCTTCACCATCATGATGTCGGCGCCCTCCTGCTCGTCGAGCTGGGCTTCGGTAATGGCCTCCCGAGCATTGGCGGGATCCATCTGATAGGTGTCTTTGTTTTTGGGGATCGGCTTGCTGCCAGCGGCACGCGGCGCTGAGTCGAGAGCTTCCCTGAAGGGTCCGTAATACGCGGAGGAATACTTCGCTGTGTAGCTAATGATCCCCACATGTTCGAAGCCTTCATCGTCGAGGGCTTCACGGATGGCTCCAACGCGGCCATCCATCATGTCGCTGGGACCGATTAGATCAGCACCCGCTTCAGCCTGCACAACCGCCTGCTTGCAGAGCAGTTCAATGGTCTCGTCGTTGAGCACGACTCCGTCCTGACTGACGATCCCGTCATGACCATCACAGGAGTAGGGATCCAGCGCGACATCGGTCATGATCGCCATCTCAGGAATGGCTTGTTTGATCTGGCGAATCGCGCGCGGGATCAAGCCGTTGGCGTTGAAACACTCAGCACCATCTTCGGTTTTCAACCCCTCCGAGACCTTCGGGAAGAGAACGATGCATCGCACCCCAAGGTCGAAAGCGCGCTGAACTTCTCCGGTAAGGGAGGCCAGACTCCAACGGCTGGCACCTGGCATCGCACCGATCGGCTCCACCTCGGTGCCTTCATGCACAAAGAGGGGATAAATGAAGTCTGCAGCCGAGAGGCTGTGCTCACGCACCATGGCGCGCAGCGCGGGTGTACGCCGAAGACGACGGGGGCGGTAGGTGAGCTCCATCAGACCCAAACACAAGGTTTGATCGTAAGGGTCACCCGATCAGAGGGCCGCAGAACGAAGCCACTCTTGACGTGGATGTCCCGTGCGCTTGGCACGCAACTGCTCGAGCAGACGACGCTCCTCCTCACTCCAGGAGGACGGCATGGACAGTGTCAGCGTGAGGAAGAGATCACCACGACCTGACTTCGCAGGCCAGCCTTTGCCCTTAAGCCGAAGGCTGCGGCCTGGGGAGGTGCCTGCTGGAATGCTGACCTGCGCCTCACCATCTGGGGTCATCACGGAGACCATGCCTCCAAGGGCCAGTTCATCAAGGCTGACAGGAAGATCAGCACGCAGTTGATCAGACTCCAACCGCCAGATCGGGTGCTCCTGAATCTTGAGATTGAGATAGAGATCGCCACGCCGACCGGTTCCGGGTTGCAGGTTGCCCTTGCCCTTCAATCGAAGCCGAGAGCCGGTCTTCACTCCCGCAGGGATGCGCACTTGAACGCGCTCGTTGTTGACAGACAAGCTGCGCTCGCCACCTCGAAAGGCTTCCGCAAAACTCACATTCACCGAGGCCTCGGCATCCAGATTCACAGGAGGTCGTGAGGGCTGGGCGCCACGGGGGAAACCTCCTCCTGCGAATCCGCCTCCAGGAAATCCACCCCCCGGGAAACCGCTCCCTGCCGGCCCACCGAAACGTCCCAGCAGGTCGTTAATGAAATCGTCGAAGTTGCCGTAGCGACCGAAGTCGACGTCCATGCCGGGGGCTGCTCCCCCGCCCATGCCACCGGCCTGATTCCAGTACTGGCCGAATTGCTCATAACGACGCCGTTTCTCCGGGTCGGAGAGCACTTCGTAGGCTTCACTGATCTCTTTGAAACGCGCCTCAGCCTGCGCATCACCAGGGTTGACGTCGGGATGATATTGCCGCGCCAAGCTGCGGAAAGCTTTCTTGATGGCATCAGCGTCGGCACTGCGATCAACACCGAGCACCTGGAAATAGTCCTTGTATCCGCTGCCTGCCATACCCATTCAGTGGTCTTCCTATTTTCACCGCAAAGAGCCTGCGTTGTTGCTTCCGCATGGAGGGAAGCCCGAACGCATCAATGCGACCTAGCTTCGGGCCATTAACTGCATCGGCATGCGAGGCGTTGCTTCATCCCTGCTGGCAACCGTGCTGCTCGCGGCTGGCGGAACCGTCGCACCGGGACAGGCCGCTCCATGGGCCAGCACGATCGGGGAGCCCCTGCGCGACTCCAGCCCCCAGGCCGTCGAACTCACGGATCATCTAAGGGCAGTTGGAGCCAGGTTTTACGGCGCTTGGACATGCCCGGCGTGCTTCAAACAGATGAACCTTTTTGGCAAACAGGCCGGAGCGAAGCTGCCCTATGTGGAGTGCCGCAAGCCGGAGACGCTGCCGAAGCAAGCCGAATCCTGCAGCGCTGCAGACATCCGGGCCTATCCCACCTGGGTTCTTCCCGATGGACGCCGAAAAGTTGGCGTTCAGTCTCTGGATGCCCTGAGCCGCTGGAGCGGGCTGAACTGACATGGCCTTGATTAACGGCCTGCATCGGCGCAACATCCGAGGCGACCTGCTCGGAGGCCTGACGGCAGCCGTGGTGGCCCTGCCCCTCGCCCTGGCCTTCGGCAATGCGGCCCTTGGGCCAGGCGGCGCCATCTATGGCCTTTATGGCGCCATCGTTACCGGTTTTCTGGCGGCCCTGCTCGGGGGGACCCCCGCCCAGGTCAGCGGACCCACCGGACCCATGAGCGTCACCGTGGCGGGCATTGTGTCCAGCCTGGCCGCCGTCGGAATCAGTCGTGACCTGAGTGCCGGCGAGATGCTGCCGCTGGTGATGGCCGCTGTCGTTATCGGTGGTGTGTTTGAAGCCCTGCTCGGGATACTGCGGCTGGGGCGCTTCATCACCCTGGTGCCCTATTCGGTGGTCTCCGGCTTCATGTCGGGAATCGGTTTCATCATCCTGGTGCTGCAACTCGGGCCCTTCATTGGGGTGAGCACCCGGGGCGGCGTCATTGCATCGCTGCAGTCGCTGATCAACGCACCCAGCTGGAATCCTGCCGCTCTGGCCGTTGGATTGAT
Organism: Synechococcus sp. MU1611; assembly: GCF_020514255.1. Lineage (NCBI taxonomy): Bacteria > Bacillati > Cyanobacteriota > Cyanophyceae > Synechococcales > Synechococcaceae > Synechococcus > Synechococcus sp. MU1611. The sequence continues at coordinate 25,415 of NZ_VTLC01000009.1, forward strand.
GACGCTCGCTGTGGTGTTTCTAACCCCTCTCCGCGTCCGTCAATGGGTGCCGACGCCTCTGCTGGCGCTGCTGATCGTGACGCCGTTGTCGCTGGTGTTGTTCAACGACAACCGGCTGCTGGATCTCGGCCTTGAACCCATCGCCCGGATCGGAGCGATCCCCGCAGGCGGCTTGCAACTGGTGATGCCCGATTTCAGCCGGCACCTGCCGGAGCTGGTGAAAGCGGGCATGGTTCTCGCTCTGCTCGGGGCCATCGACTCGTTGCTCACCTCCCTGGTGGCCGACAACATCACCCAGACCAACCATGACTCCAACCGTGAACTGATCGGCCAGGGCATCGCCAACACAGCGGCCGGGTTCCTGTCTGGACTCCCGGGCGCTGGAGCCACGATGCGAACGGTCATCAACATCAAATCCGGAGGTCAAACGCCTTGGTCAGGCATGACCCATTCCCTGGTTCTGCTGCTCGTGCTGCTGGGGGCAGGACCTCTCGCAGCGCAGATCCCCACGGCACTGCTGGCGGGAATCCTGATCAAAGTCGGGCTCGACATCATCGACTGGGGCTTTCTGCTTCGAGCCCATCGCCTGTCGGTGAAAACGGCCGCGCTGATGTACGCCGTGCTCTTGATGACGGTGTTCTGGGACCTGATTTGGGGGGTTCTGGTGGGGATGTTCGTGGCCAATCTGTTGACCGTGGACGCGATCACGCGGTCTCAGCTGGAGGGGATGGAAGAAGACAACCCTGCCGATGCCAAGGATGCGCTGCACGCCAATCTCTCCCCAGAGGAGGAGGCCCTGATCCTGCGCTGCGGCAAGGCCCTGATGCTGTTCCGTCTGCGCGGCCCCCTCAGTTTTGGAGCCGCCAAAGGAATCAGTGCGCGGATGGGGTTGATCCAGAGCTACAAGGTGTTGATCCTTGACCTCACCGACGTGCCTCGCATCGGGGTCACAGCAACGCTGGCGATCGAACGCATGGTTGAGGAAGCTCAATCAGCAGGACGCACGCTGTTCATCGCCGGGGCCAATCAGGCTCTCAAGCAACGGTTGCGGCAATTCGGTGTAGAGGGTGTGCTGCGGCCTTCCAGGCTGGATGCTTTGCAGGAGGCCGCTCAGCTGATCTGACTGATGTCCACCCCACAGGAGTGCATGCGCACATCCTCAGGACTGACCAGCTCTCCCTCCAGCGCCTTCACTTCGGCCTGAGCAAGCACTCGCAAGCGCTGCACAATCACATCCCGCGGGTAGCGCTCCTCGCACAGCACCCAGTACAGCCCGAAGTGGCGAGCTTCACTCGCCAGCAGATCGCGATAAAGATCCCTCAACTGCGGATCCGGACTGTGCTCCGCCAGCAGGGCCATGCGCTCATGGCTGCGGGCTTCGATCAAGCCAGCCACAAGGAAAGAATCGAGCATTCTTTGCGGCTCGCCTTTGCGGATCTGTCGGGCGAGTTCCGCTCCATAGCCCGGGGAGGGAATCGGTTCCAGGTAACGCCCCCGTGCCTTGATCAGCGCCAGAACCTGCTCGAAGTGCTCAAGCTCTTCCCGCGCCAGAGGGCTTAGAGCTTCACCCAGACCGGGCTCGCAGAGGTAGCGAAACATCATCTGCACAGCAGCCCCAGCAGCTTTGCGTTCGCAATGGGCGTGATCGATCAGCACCTCCATTGGCCGGGCATTGGCCTGCTCCACCCAGCTCCCACTGGTGGGCGCGGCCAACCAGCGGATCGACGCGACCGTTTTCTGCGGCACGCTGATGGTCATGCGCTCGGCCTGAGGTGGCTGAGCAATCCTTTCAAAGCAAGGCTGTAACTGGCTGGTCCGAAGCCGCAAACGACACCGACGGCGCGCTCTGCAAGGAATGAGTGATGGCGAAAATCTTCCCGAGCATGGGTGTTGCTGAGATGAAGTTCCACGTAGGGGATCGCAACACCTGCAAGGGCATCGCGAATCGCGATGGAGGTATGGGTGTATGCCCCGGCGTTGATCAGGATTCCGTCGCTACGACCGATCGCCTGGTGAATTCGATCCACCAGGGCGCCTTCGAAATTGCTTTGGAAGCAATCGAGTTGCACCGATTCATGCTCGGCCTCTCGGGTCAGTGCCGCCTCGATATCAGCCAGAGAAGACTGTCCATAGATCCCAGGCTCACGCTGCCCCAAGAGGTTCAGATTTGGACCGTTCAGCAGCAGAACGTGCATGGCTGGAGGTCGTTTCAGTTCGCAAGATCGTATCGAGATCGTGGGGAAGGACGCACCGACTGGTAAGTTCTTGCGGTGTGGTTCGGGTCGGTGCCCGAGTGGTTAATGGGGGCGGACTGTAAATCCGCTGGCTCTGCCTACGTTGGTTCAAATCCAACCCGGCCCATCCTCCACATGCCCTTGTAGCTCAGCGGTAGAGCACTCCCTTGGTAAGGGAGAGGTCTCGAGTTCAAGTCTCGACAAGGGCTTACTTCCTCCCCTCGGCACCAGGGGAGGCCTCTTTCGAACCGAGGACAACCGCCGATTGCGGGCCAAGGCTTCGACTGTCGGCTGATCCGAGCGTCCAGAGCACGGAATTGTGCAGCGCCAGGGATAAAGGCAAGTGTTCTGAGCGACTGCGGTTGATCAGAACCCGAACGCCATCCGCAACTCCCTCCAGTCCGTCAGACCCTTGAACTGACCACTGCAGGCCATCCCTACGCAGGGGCTCATGGGCACGACGGAGTTCAGCGAGCGATTGAATAAAAGGACGCAGATCTGCTGTCCAGGGGACATCCCAGGGATAGGCCTCACGGCAGGAGGGTCCAGGCCCGCCAGATGGACCTGGTTCAGGACCACCTGCAAGAGCAGCCTCTGTCCCGTAGTAGATGCAGGGCGCTCCTGGGTGAAGAAAGAGCAGCAACAGTGCCAACTTCAAGGCAGCCAAGTCGTTGCTGAGGCTGTGAAGCGCGCGGGGGACGTCATGACTGTCGAGAAGATTCATCTGAGCCCTGTTCACCACATCCCGATAGGAGCTCGCTGTCGTCGTCCAGATGGTCAACAGGGCCTGGCCATCCAGGGGATCAAGGGGGTACTCACGGTTGCGATAGTCCCGGCGCAGCGTCTCACCGGCGGCCCAGCAAATGCTGCTCCAACCAAGCCGGTAATTCATCACGCCATCGAAGTGGTCGCCCTGCAGCCAGGCCGTTGCATCTCCCCACACTTCTCCAACAATCCAGGCATCCGGGTTGGTGGACCGCACCATCTTCCGGAACTCCACCCAGAAATCGGCAGGGACCTCTGCTGGAACGTCGAGACGCCAACCATCGATCCCACGTTCGAGCCAGTGACGGCCAACCGCCAGCAGATGCTCCCGGACACCAGGGTTCCCATGGTTGAACTTGGGCAGATCAGGCAATGCCCACCAGCAGTCGTATCCGCAGTCCTCGCCTTCCGCGGGATAGGGCTGGAGGGGCCAACGGTGCACATGGAACCAATCCCGATACGGCGAATCCGCACCGTTCTCCACCACGTGATGAAAGGCCCAAAAGCCTCGGCCGCAATGGTTGAACACACCATCAAGAACCAACTTCATTCCGCGCTGATGCACAGCGTCGATGAGTTCCGTGAGAGCTACGTTGCCCCCCAGCAGAGGATCAACCTCGAAGTAGTCATAGGAGTGATATCGATGGTTGGCGGCCGAGCTGAAGATGGGCGTGAGGTAAAGGCAGGTGATGCCCATGGCTTGCAGCTCATCGAGAGCATCAATCACGCCATAGAGATCCCCGCCCTGAAATCCCTCTTCCCGAGGGTCCATCCCCCATGGCTTCAGGGCGAGATGACGCTGCACCTTGACCCGTTCACTGCGCCGGAAACGGTCGGGAAAGATCTGGTAGAGCACCGCATCGGCAACCCAAGCAGGTGGATCTCGAAACGGAGTGATCGCTCCCAAAACCTTTGCAGTCAGCCAACTCCTGGCTAGCAGGAGAGAAAGACATTGGCCATGGCTGAACAGCCTCTTCTTCTGGCCCTCGATCAGGGCACTAGCAGCTCCAGGGCTGCACTGTTCAGTAGCTCGGGGGATCTGGTGATCAGCGCCAGTGCACCGCTGCCAATTTCCTACCCCGCTGATGGATGGGTGGAACAGGACCCGATGGCGATTTGGACCAGCCAGCGACAGGCCCTGGTTCAACTCGACGCGAAGCTCAGCGATGGACAGCGCAAGGCGGTGGTGAGCTGCGGCATCACCAACCAACGGGAAACCACGGTGCTCTGGCGCCGCAGCAGCGGCCTCCCCTGCGGACCGGCCCTCGTCTGGCAGGACGGCCGTACCGCCTCCATCTGCGAGGCCTGGAAACAGCAGGGCCTGGAGCAGGAGTGGTGCCGACGCACGGGCTTGCTGCTCGACCCGTACTTCAGTGCCAGCAAGATCCGCTGGATGCTCGATCACTACGACGACGCCCAATCCGCCGCGGCCAGCGATGACCTCTGCTTCGGAACGGTGGAGAGCTGGCTGCTGTGGCAACTCACCGGCGGCCAGCGCCACGGCAGCGACATGAGCAATGCCAGCAGAACGCTGTTAATGGATCTGGAGCAGCAGCGCTGGGTGGATGACTTCCGAACCCAGACAGGGCTACCTGCCAACGCTCTCCCGGAGCTACTGCCCTGCCGCGGTGAGTTCGGACGCATTGCATCGGATCTTCCTTTTGCAGGCCTGCCGATCCAGGCGATGCTCGGCGACCAACAGGCCGCCACCCTTGGCCAGCTGTGCTTGCAGCCCGGGGAAGGAAAGTGCACCTACGGGACGGGGGCCTTTCTGGTGATCAACACCGGCGACGTCCTCCGCCGCTCGGATGCGGGTCTGCTGAGCACCCTCGGCTGGACCGATGCCGCCGGCACGCCCAGCTTCTGCCTTGAGGGGAGTCTGTTCAACGCCGGCACCGTGATCCAGTGGCTACGGGATGGGCTGCAGATCATTGATCAGGCCGCTCAGGTCAACGACTTGGCACTTTCGGTGCCGGATTCTGGAGGTGTGATGCTCGTACCCGCCTTCACCGGCTGGGGGACTCCGCACTGGGATCCCCAGGCTCGCGGTGTTCTGGTGGGCCTCACCCGTGACAGTGGGCGTGGTCACATCGCCCGTGCGGCTCTGGAAGGAATTGCCCTATCTGTGGCGACATTGGTGGAACTCGCTGAACAGGCCCTCGGCACCAGCCTGGGTGAACTGGCCGTGGATGGTGGCGCTGCTGCCTCCGATCCCCTCTTGCAAGCGCAGGCGGATTGCACCGGTCTGACGGTCCGGCGGCCCGCCAGCCTCGAGAGCACCGCACGGGGGGTGGCGCTGTTCGCAGGACTTCAAGCCGGGGTGATCAACAACCTGGAGCAGCTCGCGACCGCGCGGAGTGACGGTGCGGAACTGTTTCAGCCACAGATGGATGAATCCCAGCGCAGCAGCTGGCGCGCACGCTGGCAGAACGCCGTGTCCAGAAGCCTTGGGTGGCATGGCTGATCAACAGGTGGACCTGCTGGTTATCGGGGCTGGTGCCAGTGGCGCGAGCGTGGCCTACGAGGCCACGCGACGGGGCCTCAGCGTGGCAGTGCTCGAGGCCGGAGATATCGGAGGTGGCACCAGTTGCCGAAGCACGAAGCTGCTCCATGGCGGGGTCCGCTACCTGGAGCTGGCCTTCAAAACCCTGGATCTGGCCCAACTGAGGCTGGTGAGGGAAGCCCTGCTCGAGCGGAGCCACTGGTTGACACAGGCGCCGTTTCTGGCCCGGCGACTCGAACTGGCCCTGCCCACACAACAGCTCTGGGGACAGGCCTATTACCGCCTTGGGCTGGGAATGTATGACGCCCTGGCAGGTCAGAGGAGCATCGGCCACAGCCGACTGCTGTCTCAGCAGCAGATGCGTCAGGCCCTGCCTCTGATGAAGGCATGTCAAGGCGGCGTGGCCTACAGCGATGGGCAGTTCGACGATGCCCGCCTCAACCTGCTGCTGGCTCTCACGGCGGAGCAGCGGGGGGCAACCCTGCGCACCCGTTGTCGCGTGGTGCAGCTGGAAACCGACGGAACAGGCCAGCTCAAGGCAGCCATCAGTGAATCCGTAACGGGCCAACGGGAGCGCTGGTGCGCCTCGGCATTCGTGAATGCCACGGGCATTCGGGCAGATGAAATCCGGCAGATGGCGGACGCTGATGCCCCCCCACGCATGCTTACCAGCCGTGGAGCACACATCGTGCTGGAACAGAACCTCTGCCCAGAGGGCCTTGGGCTTCTGGTGCCATCCACCGCGGATGGTCGCGTGCTGTTCATGCTCCCCTTCCACGGCCGCACCCTGGTGGGGACCACGGATGAAGCCTGCACGAAGGAGAGCGCCACATCCCCCTCACCGGAGGAGGAGAGCTACCTGCTCGACTACGTGCGTGAGTGGTTTCCCCAGCTCCAGCATCCGAAGGTGAGCAGCCGTTGGGCGGGGGGACGACCGCTGCTGAAGCCCGCGGACCAGGGCATGGACAGCAGCCGCGTGGTGCGGGAGCACGAGGTGGAAACCCTGGCCTGCGGCTTGGTGAGCGTGATGGGTGGCAAATGGACCACCTGCCGGCCCATGGCCGAAGACACCCTGGCCGCGGTGGAACGCCAGCTCGGCCGGGCGCTGCCCACCCCTGAACCGATGCCGCTGCGAGGGGCAGCGGAGTCCTTGCAGGCAACCCTGGACGGCCTGCAACGCCAGAAACACCAACTCGAAGCCCTGCTCCCCGACACCTCTCTAAGGGCCGCGCAAGTCGCCCATCTCCAAAGCACCTATGGCTTGGAGGCAGTGGCCTTGATCGAACCCTCCGAGCCCAGCCGACGCGAGCCCCTCAGCCCGGTCATCCCCCTTTGTGCCGCAGAACTGGACCACTCCATCCAGCGGGAACATGCCTGCAGCAGCAGCGATGTACTGGCCCGCCGCTGCCGTCTGGCCATGGTGGACCTGGACGATGCCGAACGGCTCAGGCCCCAGGTGGATGCCCTCCTGGATCAGGCCGGCGTCGCCGCGGGCTCCACCTCACCAATCAACCACCAGTTGAATCCATAAGGCGGAAGATTCACGAACCACTCCGCTGCGGCGGGAGGGAACTCACAACCCCACATCACCTCACGGGTGCGCGCGCCAGCCCACTCCGATAAATCAAGGCTGAGGGATGCTCCAGCTGCGGTGACATTGGCTGCCACCAGCACAGTCATCGCCTCGGTGCAGCGGAGATAAACCAGCACCCCGGGGTGGGGGCTATACAACAACCGGAAGCTTCCATGCCTCAGTGCTGGAAGGAGACGGCGGCAGGTGAGCATGCGCCGATGCCAGTTCAGTAACGACCCCGGCAGCTGCTTTTGCACCTCCACATTCACCACGCGGTAGTCATATCCAGGAGCTGTGATCGGTGGCAGCACCAACAGCGGATCGGGGGCGGTCGAGAAGCCACCATTGCGTGCCGGCGTCCAGGCCATCGGCGTGCGGTTGGGATCACGGTCCCTTAAACCAGGCCAATCCCCCATGCCCAGTTCATCGCCGTAGTACAGGCAAGGCATTCCAGGAAGGCTGTACAGAAGACCATGCAGCAAGCGGTTGGAGCGCGGATCGCCGTTGAGAAGGGGAGCCAGACGTCGGTTGATCCCCCAGTTCAGCCAATGCCCCTGCCCCTGGGGCAAGCCCACCCGGATGGTCTGAATCACCTCATCGCTGATCAGATGACCATCCCCGAGCCACAGTTCATCGTGGTTGCGCAGCGGCAAAGCCCAGCGAGGACCACGCACCGCCTGCTCGGCCTGCATCAGGCACTCCCCAAGCTGCTGAGTGCGACCACTGGCAATAGCTGCGAACAGATGGGCGGTGAGAACGAAGTTGAACGCACCATGCAGTTCGTCATCCGCCAGATATGGAGCGGCCTCTTGCACCGGCTGAATCGCCTCTCCCAGCAACAGCACGTCACGGTCATGCCGATCCACCCGTTCCCGCAAACGCTTGAGGAAGGCGTGGGTCTCCGGCAACCCTTCACAACGGCTGCCCTCTGACTCGAACAGGAACGGAACCGCATCCAGACGGAAACCGTCCACACCTCGCTCTAGCCAGAAGTCGACAACCTCCAGCATCGTGTCTTGCACCCAGGGATTCTCGTAATTGAGATCGGGCTGATGACGCAGGAATCGGTGCAGGTAGTACTGCTCGGCAACCGGATCCCACTCCCAATTCGAGGCCTCGAAGTGCCTGAACAGAACCGGTGCCTCGGCATAGCGCTTGGGGTCGTCACTCCAGACGTAAACATCCCGTTCCGGACTGCCCTGAGGAGCCCAGCGGGCTCGCTGGAACCAGGGATGAAGGTCACTGGTGTGATTGAGGACCAGGTCCAAAATCACCCGCATTCCCTGGCTGTGGGCCGCCGTGAGGAACCGATGGAATGAGGCGAGATCACCCAGATCCGGATGGATTCCGGTGAAATCAGTGATGTCGTAGCCACCGTCCCGCAGTGGGGACGGATAGATCGGGGTCAGCCAGAGGGTGTTAACCCCCAACCAACGCAAATAGGGCAACCGCGCCGCAAGCCCCTTGAAATCACCAATGCCATCGCCATTCCCATCGGAATAACTCCGAACGATCAACTGGTAGATGACCGTCCCTGACCACCACGGAAGAGCTGGGGTCATCCCCCGGTTGCATATTCACCACTGCTAGACCCGACTGGCCTGATCGTCAGCCCTGTGCCCCTCACCCAAACGCAACTGAGCCGGATGCAGGAGCTTGTTGGAGCTGGGCTGACCCGTCCCCTGGCCTGGCGCCGAGAGCAATTGCAACGACTCTCAGCCCTCGTGGAGGAGCATGAATCGGAGGTGCTCGAGGCGCTCGCCGCCGACCTCGGGAAACCACCGACCGAAGCCTTTTTTGAGCTGGTCGCTCTGAGACAGGAGCTCAAACTCACCGGCCGGCAACTGGAGCGCTGGATGCGTCCGCGCCGCATCACGGTGCCCCTCTCACTCCAACCAGGCCAGGCCAGAGTTGTGCCGGAACCGCTCGGGTGCGTTCTGGTCATCGGCCCCTGGAACTATCCCTTTCAACTGACGCTACGGCCGTTGATCAGTGCCCTAGCCGCTGGCAACACCGCCGTACTCAAGCCCTCGGAACACGCTGGTGCCATTGCGGATCTCATTGCGCGACTGATTCCTGAGCACTTCGAACCCGACGTGGTGCAGGTCATCCAGGGGGATGGTGCTGTGGCAGCAGACCTGGTGGCTATGCCCTTTGACCACATCTTCTTCACAGGTGGAGGCAGCATCGGAAGGAAGGTGCTGGAAGGAGCCGCTGACCACCTCACTCCGGTAACCCTGGAACTGGGGGGCAAGAGCCCGGCCATCGTCCTGGAAGGAGCCGAGCTCAAGGTGGGGGCCCGACGCTTGATCTGGGGCAAGGGGATCAATGCCGGGCAGACCTGCATCGCGCCAGACCATCTGCTGGTGCAACCCGAGCTGCGTTCGCCCCTGCTGAAGGCGATGGAAGAGGCCAGAACCGAGATGTATGGCGACGACCCCCTGACCTCGAATCAGCTGGGGCAAATCATCAATGAGCGCCAGTTCAATCGGCTGGAGCAGCTTCTGGAAACAGCCAGAGCGGACGGCCGAATTCTGATCGGAGGCGAAATCAGCCGAGAGCAACGGCGCATCGCGCCGACCGTAATCCTCGTGGATGACCGCAATGATCCGCTGATGGCGGAGGAAGTGTTCGGTCCGCTCCTACCGGTGCTGGTGCTCGAGAACCTCACAACAACGCTTCAGGAGATCCGCAAAGGTCCCAAACCGTTGGCGCTGTATCTCTTCGGAGGTGATGAGGCCCAGCAGCAACAGGTGCTCACCACCACGAGCTCAGGCGGGGTTTGCCTCAACGATGTGGTGATGCAGGCCGGGGTGCCCCAGCTGCCCTTCGGCGGCGTTGGCGCCAGCGGGATGGGGAGTTACCACGGCCAGAGCGGCTTCGACACGTTCAGTCATCACAAGGCGGTGCTTAAACGCCCATTCCGGTTTGATTTCAAGCTGCGTTACCCGCCGTACAAGGTGGATCTCAATCTGCTGAGGCGACTGGCTGGATAAAGCGAGACGACATCCATCACATCCCTGCTGCAGCAAGTGCTCTGGGGGGCTGGCGCTTTACGTCAAGCACCGTATCTTGCAGGGATCTACCGGAGACGAATGCGCCGTACCGCTCTTGCCGCCCTTCTTCTGACGGCTTGGCTCCCTCTGTCAGCCACAGCTGCCTCGGTGACGGTGCGATCCGGCGAGACGCTCTCGGATATCGCTGACCGCTACGGCGTCAGCGTCGGCACCCTGATGCGGATGAATGGGATCCGCAACCCAGACCTTGTCCAAGCTGGAAGCCGCCTGCAAGTGCCAGGCCCCACCGTGACGGCGGGCTCTGGACGCCATCGCGTCAAGAGCGGCGAAACCCTCAGCAGCATTGCCAGCCAGTACCGGGTCAGTGGTCGTGACCTGATGGCCCTCAACAACCTGCGTAACGCCAACCACGTGGAAGTCGGTCAAACCCTGCGACTCCCCAGCAACGCGGTCATGCCGCGTCCAGCCTTCAAGCCAGTGGCCGTAACCCCGATCACGGGAGCCACCGAACACACCGTTGCCAAAGGGCAAACTCTTACGCAGATCGCCAAGGCCTACAAGCTTCCAGTGGCAAGCCTGATCAGCATCAACGAGCTCAGCGACCCCAACAAGGTGGAAGTGGGAACGCGCCTTTATCTGACGGATCCCTCCTTCCAGAAACCCATCAGCACGCAATCCCAGCCCGTACAAACCCAACCGGTGGCAACCGCCATCAAGCCAGTTGTGATGGTGAAGCCAAAGGTTCAAGCCAAGGCTGTGCAAACCAAACCAGTGCAGACCAAGAAGCCTGCTCCCAAGGCCAAGCCGGTCCAGGCCGCCAAGCCCCAGCAGACCCTGGCCAAATCGGCTGACTGGCGCACCTACGGTCCGCTCCAAGTGGACTGGGCCAACTGGCAGCCCATGGGCGGCAGTCAGGTGGTGCCCACTCTCAATGCCAAGGGTCAGGCCCTGTACCTGGCCGTGAATTGTTCCGCCAAAAAGATCAATGCCACCGGTGCCGATGGGAGCTGGAAAGTCTGGGAGGCGCCGAAGAACCGGTTCGAAAAAGACTTGGTGAAGGATCGTTGTCAGGCCAAGGCCTGACTCAGGCGGCGTAATCGAGCGGCCAGGGGGAATCCAGAAATCTCCGGCCGCTCTCGCGGAGGTACAGCCTTTGAGCGCCGTCATTGCTTTCCTGAATCAACTCCTCCTGCACGAGCCGACGGGCCAACCAGGTCCAGCGGTCATGGCGTCCGGGTTCATGCAGGCCCAAGTGCTCACCCAGGCGCCGCATCTCCGTACCGTCCTGCTCCGCTAGATGGGCCAGCAGTGTTTCAACCTGTGCGGACCAGTCCCGTCGTTTCGGTGCCTCCATGCAGCGATCACAACGACCACAGGGAGCCACCAACTCTCCAACGGCGAGCAACAGGGCCTGTTCTCGACACATCTCACCCTCCGCGACAGCCTCCATCCGACGCAGCTGTTGCTGCGCCAGATCCAACCGCCGACGGTCCTCCAACGCGTCACTGCCCCGGGCTGAGGCCTGCATAGCCCAACCCAAGCTGGTGCGATCTCCAGGGGAGAACAGCACATGGCAATGGGCCGGCTGGCCGTCTCTGCCGGCGCGACCTGATTCCTGCAGATAGCCCTCCGGCGTTGCTGGCAGATCAAGGTGGAGGACAAGACCGACATCTCCACGGTCGACTCCCATCCCGAATGCCACTGTTGCCACGAGGACCGGCCGCTGGTGCTCGAGAAACAGCCGTAAGGCCTGTTGCCGGGTCTGCGGATCCAGACCGGCGTGATACGGCGTTGCGGCAACCCCTTGATCACTGAGACGTTCCGCCCACTGCTCCACGGAACGACGGGTGCGGGCATAGATCAGCGCTGCACCACGCGACCTCTCCAGCGCCTCTAACACCTGGGGCATGGGATCCCGCGGGCGCCGTTGCATCGTGTAGTGGAGGTTGTCCCGGCGGGCCGAGCTCACCTGCACAAGCGGCCGACGCAGATCAAGCAGACGAATGATGTCGGCACGCACCCGCGGGGCTGCCGTCGCGCTCAGGGCCAGCATCGGGACCCCTGGGCAGAGGCTGCGGATCTGGCCAAGGCGGCGGTAATCGGGGCGGAAATCATGCCCCCAGGCACTGATGCAGTGGGCTTCGTCCACCGCGAGGGCCACAAGACGCCCCTCCATGGCATGGCGTTCCAGCATTAGCCGGGTCTGCTCACCCTGGAGGCGTTCCGGCGCGATGTAGAGGAGACGGAGCGTGGCATCCCGCAGCTGCTCCAAGGCCTGCTGGCGTCGAGCCGGATCCAGACCGGCATGCAGACAGGCCGCAGCGATCCCCCGTCGCTGCAGCGCCATCACCTGATCCTCCATCAGAGCAACCAACGGTGAGATCACCACCACCAGCCCTTCGCGCACCAGCGCTGGAAGCTGATAACAAAGCGATTTCCCGCCGCCGGTGGGCAGCACCGCCAGCGCATCCCGTCCCTCCAGCACGGCATCCACCACAGGCCGTTGCCCGGGGCGAAAGCCATCCCACCCGAAGTGGGTCTGCAGAGCACGCTCGAGCGAAGCCAGAACACACCAGATGTGGAGGCTTCAGATTATCGAGCACAAGATCTGGAGTCAGGGCATCGGTGGGGGATCCAATTGATCTGGAGCCTCCTCCACCAGCTGCAACCGCACCCGCTTTCCTCCAGCAAGCTCTCCTAGCGACACCCGTAGCGTGGCACCACTGAGGGTCTGCAGGGCGTTCAGCACATCTCGCAAGTAGGGCGTGCTACTTCCGCTTTCGACCCATAGGCGCTCCTGAAGACCGCCCAAACGCCGCCAGGAGGTGTGCAGCTTGAGTACAGCCGACTCAAGGGCCTGGGCCTGGCCTACAGCATCAGCCAAGAGGCCGAGGGCATCCAGGCGCTGGGCCTCTTGCATGGCACGGTCGAGATCCAGTTCTCCCTGCTGAAAAGCCCTCACGGCAATGCCCGACTCCGTTGCCTTGGTGATCCAACGGGCCGTGCTGGTGACGTCCTTGATGCGGTCGAGTTCGGGCTCATCGCGAAGCACCTTGCGCAGATCCTCCTGCTGCGGCTCCGGAAGCTTGGCCAATTCACGGACCAGTGGAGCCACAGCACGGGGTGGCAACAGATTTTCCTGGGTGCGTTGACGAATCTCTTCTGGCAGCAATGGACTCGTGGCCGCCGTGAATTCATCGGTGAGACGACGCACCTGCTTTCGGGTGATTTCCTGACCTTCGTTGGCGGCCTCGGAAATCATCAGCTGAACTTCAGGAACCGCCTGGGCGGTTTCCATGAAGGCGCGCTTGGAGAACTGATTCACACTGCTCTCCTCCAGGGTGCCATCGCCGAGCATGCTGTCGGCGGATTCCGCCAGTTGGATCAAGCCATAGGCACGGGTCTTGCTGATTTCTTGTTCCCTCAGCCACTGCAGAAAGCCAGCTCCCCGACCCTCACCGCCACGCTTTTCCTTATCCCGAACGGCACGGAGAATGCGACCCCGCCAGATCTCAGTCTGCAGATCAAAGCGGTCGCAGACGGCCCAGGCCTGTTCCAGGCGGGCCAGAAATTCCATCGTGCTGATGTCGTCCCGCTCTGGGTCCGGCAAATCCAGTTGAAGCAGAGACGGATCGGGATCAGGTGCGATGGAACTGTTCAAAGGGACGCCAACAACGAAGGGACGACATTCTGTGACGTAGCGGTGATATGCATCCATTCAGCGAGATACGCTCCGTTTGCATCTCCTAATGCCCAGCGATGGCGATCACCCGCGGCGCCAAGGTGCGCATCAAGCGTCCAGAGTCTTACTGGTTCAACGAAGTTGGCACTGTTGCCACGATCGACACTTCGGGAATCCGCTATCCCGTTGTCGTCCGCTTTGAGAAGGTCAACTACAGCGGCCTGCAGGGCGTTGATGGCGGCATCAACACCAACAATTTCGCTGAGGCGGAACTCGAGCCGGCCTGAGGCCGTTGCCTGAACTCCCTGAAGTCGAGACGGTCCGTCGGGGACTGGCAGATCGTCTTGTCGACTTCAAAATTGAACAAGTTGAGGTCTGCCGACCGAGAGCCATAGCGAGCCCAGGAGGCTCTGAGGCCTTTGTCCACGGTCTCTGTGGCGCAACAGTGGGCGACTGGCAACGCAGGGGCAAGTACCTCATGGCATCCCTGAATCCCCATGGCGGCGTTTGGGGCGTTCATCTCCGCATGACTGGCCAATTTCAGTGGCATGAGCAGCCCACTGATCCGTGCCGACACACCCGTGTTCGCCTCTGGAATGCTGCAGATCAAGAGTTGCGCTTTGTTGATGTGCGCAGCTTCGGGGAGATGTGGTGGGTTCCTCCGGACCAGGCGGTTGAAGACGTGATCAGTGGCTTGACGCGACTCGGCCCTGAACCGTTCAGTCCAGAGTTCTCTGCCGCTTATCTGAAGCACAAGCTCAAGGGCAGCAGCCGCCCGATCAAAACAGCTCTGTTGGACCAGGCCCTGGTTGCTGGAACTGGCAACATCTACGCGGATGAATGTCTATTCGCGTCAGGAATCGCTCCCTTCACGCCGGCAGGCCAGCTGAAGCTCGACCAACTGGAGAAGCTGCGGGATGCCTTAGTCAATGTTTTGACCATCAGCATTGGAGCCGGTGGAACAACCTTCAGCGATTTCCGCGATCTTGAAGGCGTCAATGGCAATTACGGAGGGCAGGCCTGGGTCTATCGGCGTGGAGGGGAACCCTGCCGAAGCTGTGGAACACCAATTAGCAGGGAAAAGCTGTCCGGTCGAAGCACCCACTGGTGCCCACAGTGTCAGGGCTGATTGGGAAGCGAAAGCCCGCGGAGCGACTCCCGATAGGGCGGGCGAAGCACGCCGAACTCTGTAATTAACCCCGTCACCAGGTGAGCTGGTGTGATGTCGAATGCAGGGTTCCAAGCCTGGGCCCCAGGAGCCGCAACCGACAAACCTTGAACATGGGTGATCTCCTGGGCATCGCGTTCCTCAATCGTGATGGCATCCCCATCGGGGGTGGCCAGATCAATGCTGCTGCCAGGTGCACAGACGTAGAAGGGGACGCCATGGGCTTTGGCGACAAGAGCCAGGTTGTAGGTCCCGATCTTGTTGGCGACATCGCCATTGGCGGCGACACGGTCACAGCCCACCATCACGGCGTCCACCTCGCCCCGACGCATCAGCAATCCGCTGGCTCCGTCGACAATCACCGTGCAGGGCACCCCCAAACAACCCAACTCCCAGGCAGACAGGGCAGCCCCTTGCAACCGAGGACGCGTTTCATCCAGCCAGGCATGACGCAAAACGCCATGGGCGTGAGCGGCTGAAATCACACCGAGTGCCGTACCAACCCCTGCGGTAGCGATCGCGCCGGTATGGCAATGGTGCAAGACCCGACACCCCTGACTCAACAAAGAAACGCCGTGGTCGACCAGCCTTTGGGTCAGCAGACAATCCTGTCTCTGAAGCTCAGCGGCCACAACAGCAAGCGACTCGCAGTTAACCGAACCGGTGGATGCAAGGACCGACTCCATTTTTTTGAGAGCCCAGCCCAAATTGACGGCGGTTGGTCGCGATGCTCTGAGGCCTCGTATGGCACACGAGAGGTCATCCCCGGCCTGCGCAGCAAGAACGACACCCCATGCCGCAGCAATGCCGATCGCGGGAGCACCACGGACGGCCATGGACGAGATGGCGGTAGCCACCTCGTCCCATGTCTTCAGCTGCATAAAGACAACAGACCCAGGCAGTTGTCGCTGGTCGAGCAACTCCAGGTGTGTTCCGGTCCAGCGAAGACTGGGAGGAAGGATCAATGCAGAGCGGCCTCTATTTCCTGTATAGAAGAAGAAGGGATCCCCGGACTGTGAGGACCAGCCGAACGCAACGGGACCAACTGGTTCAGGCCATCAAAGCCCTTCACATCCGCGGATGGTGCGACGGCACAGGGGGAAATTTCAGCGTTGTGCTGCAGCATCAGCCACTGCAGTTACTGATGGCGCCCAGCGGTGTGGATAAGGGCCAGGTCAGTGCAGATCAGCTGATTGTGGTTGATCAAACTTGCAATGTCTTATCCGGAGAAGGCAATGCCAGCGCAGAAACTGCGTTGCATCTCCGCATTGTTGATGCAACTCAAGCAGGAGCTGTTCTGCACACTCATTCCGTGCCGGGCACGGTCCTCTCCCGTCAGTACGAAAACGATGGAGTGATCACATTGGAGGGGTGGGAAATGTTGAAAGGGCTGCATGGCATCAGCACCCATGCCACCAGCGTCAACATCCCTGTGATCAGCAACAGTCAGTCCATGCAGGATCTAAATAACGCCATCAGCCCCTCACTTGCATCAGCGCCGTGCGGATTCCTTGTAGCTGGCCACGGCCTCTACGCCTGGGGGGACAGCCTAGAGACCAGCAGACGACACATCGAAATTCTTGAGTTTCTGCTCAACGTGAAATTGACCCAGATGATGATCAGGCATCAATCATGAACCAACACCTCCTGCTCGATATCGAGGGCACAACTTGCCCAGTCAGCTTTGTCAGCAAGATTTTGTTCCCCTTCGCCAAGCGCGAACTGAGCAGTTATTTGATTCAGAATGCACACAACGGCAATCAAAGCCAGACGATCCAAAAGGCCAAGAAAGAATGGGCGGAGGATCAATCCGTGAAGAGCGTACAACTCAAAAAGCAAGTTGATCTTCAGAAAATCAGCGAAGTGGATGCCTTAACTCAGTACCTCGAGCATCTCATCGTCATCGACAAAAAGTCGACAGCACTAAAAGATATACAGGGTGAAATCTGGGAACTTGGCTACAGCAATGGGGAATTAAAGGCCGAACTCTTCCCAGAGGCAGTCAAATGCCTGCAGCAATGGCATCGGCAAGGAATCACGCTATCGGTGTATTCGTCAGGGAGCATTCATGCACAGAAGCTTCTATACAGATACACCTCGGAAGGCAATTTAGAGACGCTTTTTAGCCATTGGTTTGACACCCACACTGGAGCCAAGAAAGCCTCTCAGAGCTACACCACGATCGCCACTCAGATCAACAGCGCTCCTGAGAATATATTGTTTATAAGTGACAACGGAGAGGAATGCGATGCCGCAAGGAAGGCAGGGATAAAAACCCTCTTCAGCCTTCGAGATGGCAATCCTGATCGAGATCCCAGAGATCACGAGGTCATTCAATCGCTGCGCGAGGTTGACAGGTATCTCGCGGCAAAAAAATAGACAACAAAAAAGCCACCTCGAATGAGGTGGCTTTTTCATGGTTGGTGATGGTGATTGCTACAACAATCAGCCAATCATCAACCTATTAAGAGAATGTTTTACCTGGCATCGAGCTATTTTCTCAGGG